>NZNM01000059.1 GCA_002694885.1 Opitutaceae bacterium
CGTGATCTCCCCCCGCTTCAGAGGCAGCTCCCCTGCCCACTCAATGCCGTAGCGAAAAGGATGCCGTCCGGTCAGGCAGCTGGCCCGAGTAGGTGAACAAACGGGAAAGGCTGCGTAAAACTGATCCATTCTCACCGCCTCACGCGCCATGGTATCGAGATGGGGCGTATGAACGGTGGTATTTCCGTTGTAGGCAACGTCTCCAAAGCCAAGGTCATCTGCCATGAGGAGAATGATGTTTGGCTTTTCGCCACCTGATAAGGAAAGCTGAATAAAGCAGAGCCACAAAAAGGCACGGAAAGCCGAAAGCATCTTCAGTGGTCTATCATTCAACCTGCGTATGTGTTCACTGGTGGGCATCTAATCAGTCAGTGTATTTCAGTGAGTACAATTCTTTGAGCGGTATCCGTGTTACTTCGACGTCTTCCTTATTAACCGAGTAAATGACCCAGAGGTGATTCCCGACAACCACCGAGTGCGGATACTGGTAACCGCCCGCACCTTTCGACTTGCCTTCGTAGCGCTGAGGGGGAGCCGCGAACTTGATGACCGCCATGCGATCGAAATTGAGGCCGTCTTCAGACAAGGAAATGGCCAGCATTTGTCGACCCCCCTGTCTGGCGGACATGGCTAACGGATTGTTAATGACGTAATACCGGCCATTGGGCAATTGCCCGGAGTTGGCCCGTGCCCCCGTATCCGGAAAATTTGTACGAGTTGGTGGTGTCCAGTTTTCGCCGTTGTCAAACGAGAAAGAGGCATAGTGCCGCCGTGGTCTGGATGCTTCGGTTTCAGCTCGAGTAGTTCCGTGAACAGTTCCCTGATTCCTGTAGAGCCTTACCCAGGTGCCATCCTCCAGTCGCCAGGGTTGGGTGGGTTCGGTCATCCGATGCTCGTCATCTGAGTCAGGCCACTGCCTTGGTTTGAAGAGAAGTTGGGGCAAGTGGGCTGGTTCTTTGAAATAGGCGCTGAGCTTGGCTACAAGTGAAGGAACGCCTGCGGGAATAGAAGGATAGCCAGATTCTGGCACTGGGGATTGGTCGGACAGCCAGAAGACCGGCCCTAATGTTCCGTCCACGCGCACCTCGCGAGCCAGTAAGCCGATCCGGGTGCGAGAGACTTCGTTGAATCGATACACTTTCTTTTTCAAAGCTCGGTCGACACAGGTCACCCCATACAATCGACCGTCTACTTCGGCAAAGCCTTGCGAGGTCTGAAAGGGCTTGGGTACTTTGGCTACCGAGGCAGGGACGTAGTTGGCAAGTGGAGGAAATAACCGCTGTTGCTCCGACCAGGTTTTTCCTTCATCGGTTGAGTAACGGAAGACGCCATGTTGACCAGAGGAATTTTCATCTCGCGCGTGATTGTCCCATGACGCAAAGAGCACGCCTTGATAATAGTGAAGGTAACCATGAAGGTTGAAGGTCCCGGTTTCCGGTGTGGCATAGAGCAAGTTGGTGGTCTTGGATTTCTCCAAAAAGTGGTAGCGAAAGCCGGGAGCGTCTTGAACCGTCCACTTCACAACAGGTTGTTCTGTGGCCTTGAGAGTCGAGTTTGCTAAAGAAAGTGCAAAGACGTAGCAGATCAGGAGGCTGAATCGAAGGGGCTGTCCTTTGCGCATCAATTTCGGTGGTTGGCTCTTTAGATAAGGCTGAGGCTATCAGTGCTATTCTAAAAAGTAATCGGAATACCGCCACTTCCAGTCCGACTTTTTCTTGGGATTCCCGTCTCCAATAGCGGTTGTAATTTCATCGATCCATTGCTGTACTACGTCGGTGTGCCGTAAAGGATCATTGGTCTTTTCCTGCCAAGCGAAAAGCTGTTTCTTGAGTCGCTCGAGGGTGACTTGATGATCTTTGTTCCTAGACAAGTTTTCAAATTCGTAGGGATCGTTCTCCAGGTCGTACAACTCGAATTCAGGAGCATGTTTCATCGATCGATACCCGGCAGCAATGGCAGGATTGGACTCGATGACGCTCTTTTTTATGTCTGGGAAATAACGACCTGTAACGAAATCGAATTCGGGGTTTTCCAAGTGGGGCGCCAGGTTGTGAATCAGCTTGTATCGCTCACTGCGCACTGACCGTTGGGGGAAGAAGTTGAATAGTCCGTGCAAATGCCATTCGGCAAACAAGTAAGGGCGCCAATTTGGCTTCTCGCCTTTTAGCAGCGGAAGTAGCGAACGTCCCGGCAATGTGTTTGGTGTAACCGAACCAGACGCTTCGAGGATCGTTGGAAATAAATCGATCGAAGAGACGAGTTCTTGTCTTCCTTGACCCGCTTTCGTTATGCCGGGCCACGAAACGATAAGCGGAATGCGCAGGCCACTTTCGAAGCAGGTTCGCTTTCCCCGCAGCAAGTCGGCTCCGTGATCGCCAAGATAGATAACGAGCGTGTTGTCTGACTTTCCGCTCGACTTTAGTTTCTTCAGAAGATCGCCGATCAATGTATCGAGACGATTCATACAATTGTAGTGGTCGGCTGTTTGCTGCCGCAGTTCGGGGTGATCGATTCCTATGTAGGCGAGCGGTTTTACATCCGCTCCCGTGAGGGGTTTTTCTGGAAGATTTTCCACTTGCGGGATAAAAGGCCGATGGGCGTCCGGATAATTGACCATGAGGAAGAATGGATCCTCTGAAGTCTTCATGAATTCGTCTGCCAAGTTCGCGTATCGACCGAGTTTCTTGCGATCGAAGTTGGCTGTCGGTATCTCTTTGTAGTCGAAAGGAAAAGCGGAGGCGGGATTGATGTGCAGCTTACCGATGATCCCGGTGCGATAACCTGCATCCTTGAGACTGCGGACGACGTTCGGCGTATCTGCTTGATACATCCGAAAGTCCCAGGTCGCCAAACCGATCTGGCCATTCTGGTGGGGATAGAGTCCAGTGAGAATCGAAGAACGGGATTGGCCGCAACCGGCTTGGGTGACAAAGGCTCGATCGAAACGAACGCCGGTCTCGGCTAAGGTATCGAGGTTCGGTGTTTTAACATAAGGCTCCCCATAACAGCCCAATTCGGGGCCGTTGTCCTCAGAGGTGATCAGGAGTATATTGGGTCGAGTTTCGGCCGCCAATACGAGGACACCCATTAATGTGCAACTCAGTAGTACTAGAATAGATTTCTTCAAAAAACTAACATAGAAGAAGTGTATCATCTCGGTGAGATCAAATTTTGTTTCTGGCAGCCTATTTTGTCAGCCACTCGAGGTTGAAATGGGCCAGCGTGAGGTTGGCATAGGCCCAGTCGCGATTGCGTTTTATTTTGGGCGGATCTACCCCGCTTTCATAAAAGCATAGAATAGATTCGTCCTGCAGGACTGCCAGGTCGCTGTATGCGCTGGGCCCGTCTTCCAGCAACTTTTGCACGGGCCAGGTGAGGCCACCATCATGACTGAGCTTGATGGTAACGTCGTGTCGTGCGGAGTGTTTGCGCTTGGTGGTGTGAGGATTGGAGAACAGAAGGACGGAACCAAGAACACCATCACCGCCCGGGTGGGCAACGATACCGGCCATGCAACCTGGTTCCAGCAGGTCCTCGACAAGTTGCGGTTCTGACCAGTTCGTAGCGCCATCGTCGCTGTAACTGGCAAGACGGCGGTTACTTTCGTGTGAATTCCGCACGGTCATGATCACTCGCCCGTCGGCCAGCTGGGCCACGTTCGGTTCTCCGCCTTCCCGGATCGCGAGCTCTCCCGCCTCCCAGGACTTTCCGTTGTCATCGCTGAATATTACGCCGGTCGTTTTTCGCAGCGGAGCATTTTCTTCGTAGGTGGCCAGCCAAAAGGGCACTATCAATCGGCCCTTCTCCAACTGAATAGCATGCCCTGGACCGGAAGCGATGGCTTGCCAGTCCAGCTCACCACGAAATTGATCCATGGCATAGGTAATCTCGACCGGATCGCTCCAACTTATTCCATCGTCTTTGCTGACCATGTAAAAAGCGCGGGCATACTCGACACAGTAGACCATATGAACTAAACCGTCCTTGCCGGCGATGGCCATCGGATTGTTGACGGTCTGCTCATCCGGACCGCCCATGTCCTTACCCCGTTTACTTTCCGGCATGTGAGGATTGCGCGGAAGCCTGGGGCCCATGTGCGCCACCTGTTTAGCGGGTGAAAAGGTCTTTCCACCATCCGTGCTGCGCCGCATATGGATTTCAATTTCACCCCGATCAGCTTCCCTGAGTTTCCTGGCTTCACAGTAAGCGAGAATCGTTCCTTTGGACGTGACCACGATTCCTGGAATTCGGTAGACGGAATAGCCGTCTGTTTTTTCCTCGAACAGCACTTGTTTGTTGAGGAAAGGCTTTTCCTTTGCCGCTGGTGCGAAAGCCTGCTGCTCATTCATTGTTGCCCGCAGCTCGTCCAAGACACTGGAGAAGGCAGGTTCATCGACCACATTGGCGTGTTCGATTCGGTAATCTCCTCGATAGGTCACACTCGAAGCATCGGTGTAGTCGTAGAGCTCTTCCGCGATCACCTCGCGGGAAGAGAAATCGATCCAGCGTCCATAGCGGTGGGTGGGCGTGCGGATGGAATAGCCCATGACTTCCGGTTTGCTTTTGCTGAAGGGGCGAGCGAACTGGCTGCGGACAAGGGCGCGACCGGGGGCACGTGGGTTGTCCAGGAGCTGACGAAAGCTCGTCCCATCCAGTGGCCAAGGGGTTTCCAATCCTGCCAGATCGGCAAGCGTTGGATAAAGATCAATAAGCTCTACCAGGGAATCCGTTGGTATCCCCGGTTTATCCATCCCGGGAACCCGGACGATCAAGGGGACCCGCGTGTCCAACTCGAAGTTGGTCCCTTTACACCAGCGTTGGGTTTCGCCCAGGGCAAAGCCATGGTCTCCCCACAGAACGACGATCGTGTTGTCCGCCTCACCCAGTTCTTCCAGTTTCTCGAGCAGTTTCCCCACTTGCGTATCCACATAGCTGACACACGCGTAGTAACCTTGCCGGAGGACACGGGTTTGCTCGGCATCTAGCTGCTCGTCATTGGGCATGTCGACATAGCCACCCAGTTCGCGATGCGAATGGTAGGCTGGTTCCGGGGCGTCCTTCACCTCCTTCGGTTCGTCTTTAAGGGTAAACGCCTCGGGGTCATACCAGTCCCAGTATTTCTTGGGGGCGTTAAAAGGCAAGTGCGGCTTAAAGAATCCCACAGCGAGGAAAAAGGGTTTTTCATGCAGGGACAGCTCCTCCAGGGTCTGGAGGGCCAGATTGGCCAGCTTGCCGTCCGTATAGCCGTCGTCCGGCACATCGGCCCTTTCGTAGGACGGGCCCTTACCGGAATGGCCTTGGTTTTCCGGCAAGTAGTAGTTCTTCCAGCCAGGCTTTTGGAGTATGGCCGGAGTTGTCCAGGATGCATCGTCCTTCTCCTTGGCGTTGCCGCTGATGATCTTGCCCAGGCTGAGTGCGGTATAGCCTTGCCGCATGAAGGCTTGGGGCAAGGTAACGATGTCCGGCAAGGTGTCGCGAAACTTGTTGCGGTTGTGCCAGACGCGGGTCGCATCCGGGAGCCGACCGGTCAGGATAGCGGCTCGCGAAGGTCCGCAGACCGCCTGCTGGGTATAGGCACCGGTGAACACGCGTCCGGTGGCGGCGAGCCGATCAATGTTCGGGGAAATGGACAGCTCGTCCCCGTAACACCCAAGAGCGGTCCGAAGGTCGTCGATAGCGATGAAGAGGACATTGGGGCGTCCGGAATTGTCCCCGTAGCAGATTGCCGTCAAGGCCAGGAGGAAACCCAAAGTTATTCGCAGTAGGTAGGTCACATCTACTGCAGTTTGAGTTTCCCAAATAGGATCCGGGTCCGAGGACGCGTCTCCGTACCACTATCCCAAACAGCTCGATAATCGCCCGGCGCCACTTCGATTAGGGTAGGATAGGAATTTTTGATCCCCATATGGAAAAAGGTCTTTTGCTCGCTCCACTCTCCTCCTGGCAACCTCGTCTTGTAGCGCAAAGAAGTACGTCCCCCGTTGGGGAATCCAGGCCAAGTGTAATCCCGCTGGGCCGGTCCATCGCTGTAGACGTAGATATGGGTTCCGTCGCTGCCTTGCGAAAAGTGCCCTTTGGATTTAGCATTGTGCAATTCGGACTCGGCTTTCGCTTCATTCCAGGTGTGGCCCCCATCCCGGCTCACGCTCGAGTAAGCGCGAGGAGGATCGGTGGTGAGGCTCGTCTCATCGTAATTCGCGGTACGCATGACGATTTTCAATCCACCCGGATCGCCCCACGAGGCGATATTCCCCTCGTGCAGAAAAACCCGGGCGCTAGTCGGTTGCGGGATGTAGGCTTCCAACTCCCATTCCAACAGGCTGCTGCTGCTGAGGACGAAGTGATCGCGACTTCCGCGCGGATCTGATCCCAAAGTGTTTCGGTGAGCTGGAAGCAAGTAGCGTTTTTTCCCATCAATCACCGTTTCAACGACCGACGCATTGGTGATCAACGGGCCCGTATAGTGCATGGACAGCTCCACCGGCGTCCAAGACCAACCCCCATCCGCAGAGAATGCGGCCACCAAATGCGATTCCTCGCTGTTCTCCTGCTTGATGGAGCAACGCATGGCGAAACACCAAACGACATTCTGATCCGTCGGTTTGAAAAGAACGGGGTTAGCATAAGCGAACTGAAGATCGCCTTGCTTTTTATTGTGATCGAAAATCGCTACAGGTTCCTCCCAAGTATCGCCATCGTTGCGGGAAACCATAGCGAAAATGTCACCCATGTCCTTCTTTCCATTGGTCATGGCTCCAAAGGCGACTATCAGATGCCGGCTTTTCCACTGGGCTATGAAGGGCTGCCAGACTCTCCACGAATCCGGATGCTGATCCACATGCCTCAGTTCGCGAATGTCAGAAACATCGCCTTCATAGTCACTCAAGTTTCGCTTTTCACTGGAAAACGCTGGCAGGGAGACGAACGCAAGCAGGGGCAGAAATAGATGTCTCATAGCTTAAGGATTCAGGCCTCATGCTAGGCCGTGCAATTGGGCAAGCAAGGTGGAATACTGGTACCGTCATTGATCCAGTATCCTAAACACTTAAACGGGAGCCAAACACTGATCCCTCGTTTGAGAACCCATATCCGGACCAAACGGATCCTACTGGCTCCGTCCCGCAAACTAGCATTGGTTTCAATTTAGGTCGCGGTCGAGGGTAGGAGCGGTTTTATCCCGCGATATGTTATGGGAGATGGCGGCGTAAAGCCGCTCCTGCAATCTGCCAATGAAACAGAAAACGCTAGTCCATGGGTTAAGTTGACGCATATGAGCCCTGGCGGGACTACGGCGGAGCAAGCCGAGCGACCATTAAAAAGTAGTACAGGCATCCTGCCTGTAATCAGAAACTAAGACCACAGGCTAGAAGCCTATGCTACCCTATCGACTCCTAGTGAACCCGGGATGGCGAGTGGACGATGTTAAAACACCATTCCCTCTCTTGACGCTAGCAAATGAAGAGGCGGATTTGGCTTGGATCCGCGGTCTTCGTAACTACCATGAATCGACTTTTCCTAGCTCTCTCATTTAAATAAGTTCAACCACCCTTAAAATGATTCAAATATCGTCGTCCTCACACAAATCCCGACTGATCGCTTCTCTTTCCATTGCCGTCGCTTGCGGCGCCACCCAAATTCAAGCCCAAGACTTCTCTGCTGGAAAGCCACTAGGGGCGACCAATGAAGCTGGCGATTGGGTGGAAATGTCAGACAACGTAAAGGTCTTCGGCAGCTTCCACTTCGCGGAGAGCTGCACCTTCGATCCTGCTAGGAATTTGATATTGGTCATTAATTCCGGCGATCGCACTGATGAATCTAAGAATGATGGATACGTATCGCTCATCAATCCCGATGGCAGCGTGCATACCTCAAAATGGGTTGGAGCAACTAGAGATGGGCTCGAGCTCTATAATCCGCTGGGAAGCGCCATCAAAAACGGCGTCCTCTACACCGTCGATACTGATACGGTACGCTTGTTCGACCTTAAGTCGGGAACGCCCCTTCGCTCAATACATGTACCCGGTTCTTCCCTACTCAACGGAATCGCTGTAGCGGATGACGGAACGATCTACGCATCCAATACCCGTCCCGACTGGAAACTGTACAAAATAACCAAGGACGGCAAATCATCCGTTCTGGTCGAAGATGGAAAGTTGAATATCCCCAATGGAGTGGCAATGGATCCTGACGGCAACGTGGTCGTCGTCAATATCGGCAACCGAGATGTCATTACATATAGCCCAAGCGGCAAATTAGTCCGCGTCGAGCAATCCGGTGAAAAAGGAAGCGATGGCATCGTCATCATGGACGACGGAACCAAATACGTTTGCAGCGTTCGCCACGGCAGCGTCTCCTGCATCCGCCCAGGCAAGAAAGCGGAGATCATCGCCAAGGGAATTCCCAGCGCCGCGTCTATGTGCTACGACTCTATACAGCACCAGTTGGTCATTCCGATGAATCCCAACAACGGCCTAGCATTCCTCAAACTCTGAGGAAGCGCAAAGTGGCAGCGATCTCCGCCAAGAGGTAGGGTTGCTTGTCCTCAAGCAACTGCAACAGGCGACAACTCGAGTAGCGCGGGGCTTCAGCCCCCGTCAGTTTGAGAAAATCTCATCAGGTAGGGTCGATTGTCCCTAATCGACCGAATACATCTACCATCTCGGCTGCCTGAGGACAGTCAGCCCTACCATTTAAACACCGTCTGAAGCGCTGCCTTACCTCCAACTTCGGAACCACAAAAACCTGCCCACACGATAGCGTGATCCTGTTCCTGCCCAACAAGATTCCGCTTAACCCTGAATTCTTTTAGCGCATTGCCATTCCAATGCTTGCATGTTGCCACCCAAGCCACTAAAACCGCCCCGATTGTTCTCTGAAAGTAGTAATTTACCCCACCAGCGTTGCCTCGGTCATGCTTTGCATTTTCGCGAGGGCAGACTCCGTCTATTTGGGAAGCGGCATCAAGGTCGGCGAAGTCTCTACCGATAGCGCCATCGTTTGGACGCGTATATCCAAAGCTCCTGAGCCGGTTTACCCTGGGAACATATTCACAGTCGAGAATCGCTAAAACGTGAACAAGTTTCAAACGATGAGCAAACGCGAGCTCGGTTCCCGATGAGTTCGCAACCCGAATTCATTGAAACTTTTTTGGACGGGATTGCCTGGGTTTCTAATCAAGGTCGCTAATTCGAAAAAGCGATTTTTCAATTTTGTAACCCTATCGGCAGGGTAACCGTCTACTATCAGGAGTAGGACCAATCTACTCGCCCAAATACACGCCAATGAAATACCTCTTCTCAATTCTGATTTCCCTGCTCGCTTTCAAACTGCTCATCGCGGACAAGCCCAACTTCGTATTCATTTACGCGGATGACATGGGCTGGACCGGCACATCCGTGGAGATGATTCCCGGCGATGCGCGAACCAAAAGCGAATACTACCACACGCCAAATATCGAAAAGCTCGCATCAATGGGAATGCGCTTCTCCGCCGCCTACGCTCCTGCCGCCATGTGCACGCCCAGCCGAGCGGCAGTCCTCACAGGTAAGACACCCGCCGAGATCCATATCACTACGCCCGGTCCAGGTTTAGGAACGAATGCCCATAAAATGCGTCCCCCGACGCAATTAACGGAATTCCCCGCATCGGAGATATCCATCGCCGAAGCCTTGAAGCCGGCCGGCTATGCCAGTGCCTATTTCGGCAAGTGGCACCTGGGCCAAGGTAATCCGGGCCAGCATGGCTTCGACGTCCATGATGGATCGACGTCTAACTTCACCCCGGAAAACTCGGGACCCGACAACCCAAAGGACATCTTTGGCATCAATGAACGAGCCATCGCATTCATAAGAGAAAATGTGAACGAGGGACGTCCGTTCTATGCCCAGCTTTTTCACTACGCCGTTCATGGATCAACGATAGTTTCCAGGTCCGAATCTAAAGAGAAATTTAAAGCCGCTAAGAAAGGAAAGCTCCACAAGGACGCTACCTTCGCCGGAATGACCTGGGACTTAGATCAAAGTATCGGTGAAGTTTTGGACGAAATTGAGAATCTCGGAATCGCCGATAATACCTATATAGTCTTCATGTCCGACAATGGTGGCCCAAGCAATCCACGCTTCGGTGTTCGCAACAACGCCCCCCTCAACAAAGGAAAAACGACTCTCTGGGAAGGCGGCATTCGCGTCCCCTTCATCATTTCTGGTCCCGGAATTCTCGCTAATAGCCATAGCGGCGTGGCGGTAACCGGCTGCGACCTATTCCCAACCTTTTGCGAATGGGCCGGCGTTGATATAAACCACAGCATCGACGGATCCAGCCTCGCGGCTCTCCTAAGTGGGAATGCGAAAGATCTAGACCGCCACGTAGACTCGCTCTTGTTTCATACACCTCACTACGGTCGGAGCCAGGATGCCAAGCCAACAACCGCTATCATCGCAGGCGATCTGAAACTCATAAGGCATTGGGAAACCAATTCCTACAGTCTATTTGATCTCAGCAAAGACATTGGAGAGAAGAAAAACCTTGCTAGCTCACAGCCAGAGAACCTCAAAAAGCTTATCGCTGTAATGGACAAGAGACTACTGTCCGTAAATGCTCAACTTCCGACCAAGAATCCCGACTACGACCCAAACGCTCCACTTCCTGAACCACGGGGTCCTCGAGGCCGTGGGCAAGGCAGACCAGGCGGACCTCGCGGACAAGGCGGAGGTCAAGACCGGCCAGCCAGAGGCGCAGATTAAATCGTTACCGAATTCTAATGGTAGGGCTGACTATCCCTAGTCAGCCGTCACGATAACACTCTTTAAAATTCGGCTGACTACGGGCAGTCAGCCCTACCCTCCTCAACTGTTAGTCCTGCGTAGCTATCAGCGAAGCATGGATCACTACTCTTTACCCGTCTCTCAAATCGTAGCAAATCAGTCGCGAACCCATTTCGTTCTGATTCACGTAGAGCAGACCTTTGCTCACGGTTGGAACTCCCCAGGTTTCTGGGGCCCTAAAGAGTTGGGCCTGGGAAATAATCTTCGCCCCTTCAGGGGAAAGATCGAGCCAAATTAAGGTACCCTGAGCTCCAATACAGAGGAAGGCTCCATCAATATGCAGCAAACTCGCGCGACCTAATCGGGCACTCTCAAGCGCGACGCTGTCTCGCCACATCTCCTTTCCAGATTCGATTTCGTAGCAGACGATTTCCGTGCCCCCCGTACCGTGGACTCCATACAAATAGCCGTCATGAGCAACTGGTGTGGTGAACTGACTGCCAAAGCGTTCCGCTTTCCAGCGAATCGACGCTGATCCATCCTTAGCAAATTCAACCAAGGCCCCGCCTTCCGTATACGCTTCTGTAATAAATACACCGCTTTCAACTACGACGGGCGATGCCGCATTAACCGAAGCGAACATCTGGGCTCGCCAGGGAATGGAAGCCTCAATTCTCCCGTTTCGAGGATCAATGCTGAGCAATCCACCAACGGGGGGCCTGAGCATACCTCCGGCGAACACCATAACCTGCTTGTGCCCATTGATTTCCGCAGGCACGGGAGAAGAATAACTAGCGTGCCACTCGTGCTCTGTTTTCCATAGCAATTCGCCAGTGCGTTTGTTGAAGCTAGCTACGCACATGTCGCCACCTGCATTCACGATCAGTTGGTCTTCGTAAACTAAAGGACAGCTTCCCCTACCGAAGAAGAGTGGAGCGTGCCCATAGGCATCATCCAGGTTCTTCTTCCAAACGACTTCGCCTGAATCGAGTTCGAGGCAGAGCAAATCGCCCCGTACCCCAACCGTAAATACAAGGTCGCCATCGATAACAGGCCCAGCTCTAGGAGCATCCCTGACCCCGTAATTGGACCCTAGCTGGACGGGATAATCATATTTCCAATACCGCTTCCCGGTCTCCGGTTGCAGACACTCGATTGTTTCAAGTCCATCCAACTCATGAATGGCAACTAAGTAGTCGCCCACAACAACCACTGGCGCATGGCCAGAGCCCCGCTCCATTTCCCATACTTTATTCGGGCCTGTTTTCGGAAAAACCTTCAACAATTTCGTTTCTCTTGAATGCAGATCATGCCGTGGACCAAGAAAACGCGGCCAATCTTCCATCACTGCTTCTGGTGAAAGCTCCTTCGGCGGAGCATGATAGGTTAGTCGATCGAAAACTTCGGGTGAGGCCAAAAGCTTCGTCATACCCAAGACAACTACAATTATCGCAAACTGGATACGCACAGAACGAGCTTTTGAATTAAGTTTCTCCGGGGCAAGCTCAGAACCGCCAAAGGTAGCAGCGGATCCCCGAGCGGCAACCGAAACATCCGGATCTTCGGGACAAGCAGCCCTACCAAGGACGACGACCCAATGCTGATGCCAAACCACATAACCGATTTAGTTCGATTCGCGATAGATCCCCGAAGCGTTGATAATAAGATTATCCGACGTAGATGAAGGATCCACAACTCCTGCAACCACGATCTGATCGAGTTCCGTCAGTCCACCCGCTCCTTTCAGCGAATCTGCAATGGGGAGGCCATCAGCGAGAAGCTGAACGCTTGCTCGATTGGCAGTGATCTTCGGGCGATCTTCGCAGCAGGCATCCCAGGGCGTTTCACAGGCATCGCCCGGAATCTCGTTGCAGTACTGCAAGCTCTCATCTCCCAGAACCAGTGTGGCGAAGCCTTCGCCAAACGGTTTGTGGGCCGCCCCGATTCGTCCGGAAACAACTATGGCGTCACCTGGCTTGGCCGACTCTCTAGCTTCGGAAACGGTAATCGCTTCGCCTGGATTCTCAGCCAAGATAAAGGCGTTCAGTTTCTCGGGAGTTCCGGCTGTCAGACGATTATCGGTGTCGCTTTGCGAACAGCCAGCTGCGATGATTCCAAAGGCAGCAATGCCGACTCCAAGGATGGTTTGTTTTACACGCTTTGTATTCATTATTTTGATCTTTGATTTTAAAATTACGGTTTACGGTAGAGGATCAGATCGACTAGCCCGATCGTAGCGCTACTGGCAAAGAAGCCCTAAGGCACCTTAGGGCTGGCGGGATTGCTCCGATCGTACCCAGGGCCATACCAGTTACTAAGCCCATCATGATGACCTTGGGCGTAAGCGATAGGCTGAAGGTGCCAATGGAGAAATTGACCGCAATGCCCTCGAGTAGGGCCACGGCTAGAAAGGCGGCCAGCAAAGTTCCTATCAGAGTAGCGAGTAGGCTCTCTTGCAAGAGAGAGACGAAAATGGAAATACGCGAATATCCCACCGCTTGTAGCGTCGCAATTTCGCGAATACGCGTTGCAAAGGCCGCGTACTGCATATTCATGCCTCCAAAAGCGGCTCCAGCGGCTATCAAAAGAGCCGTCAGCCAGGTCATTCCTCTGATGGGGGCGTAAAACTGAGCAAGCTTCCCGTAATAATCCGACTCGCGCATAGCGACCAGCTCTAGGTCCAAACGTTGGCGAGCGAATAGATCTGCATAGGTAAAATCTTCACTGGTATTCATCCTTGCCACAATACAAGATAAGTTCTCTCGTTGCGTGAAGGTCATTAAATCGGTTCGCCCAAACCAAATCTCGGATTCCATGACCGTTCCCGGGGCGTCAAATATGCCCGATATCGTGAAGAATTGCTCCTCGAAGCCTATCTGATTGCCGACTTGCAAAGACTCGGAAGGCGTATCAAGGGTGAGGTAGGCGAGCCTCCCGACAAGCACTTCACCAGGCCCCGGAAACGACCCCGCGATAATGCGGACTTCGCGATGAACCTCGAAAGCCGCTGGAGTGATTCCGCGCAATAGGGCTTGCGGCTCGCTACCGTCGGCCAACTGAACCTCTCCCATGTAGTGAACTTCCCCAGACACCGCTGGCGCCCCGGCCCGTTCTTCAATGCCCCGAATACCAGCAGCCGCTAGCGTTTCAGCCTGAACCGATATCTCGCTACGCTCCACGCTCTCCTCAGAACCGGCTCCGAGTAGAATAACGTTTCGAGATGATCCTGTAGCGGTGAGCACCCGCTTCATCCCATCGTTAAACGCTCCTGCTGCGAATATGAGAAACACAACCAAAGCCGCCCCCCCGATTTTCTGCAGCATTCGGGTTGGGTCCCTTAAAAGGTTTCGCGTCGCGTAAGAAAATGGCAGCATGATCAGACTCCCTAAGCGCTTCTCAGCGAGGCTACGATCGGCTTTCTTGCCGAAACTAATGCGGGCCAGACCGAGGCCAGCAATCCCAATACCAAAGCGACCAATAATCCATAGACTACGACCTGAAAGCTTGGGCTTAAAGCGAGGGTGAGGCCCTCATTGCCCAAGGTGAAACGATTCCAATGGAAGAACAAAGCCGCTGATAAGCAGCCGACGATGCCACCTGCGAGCCCTAGTAAAGCCCCCTCCAACACCATGACCATCCCCACCGAAACCCGAGAGAACCCGATTGTCTGATAAATGGCGCTTTCCTTCACTCTAGATCGGGCGGCCAGGAGCAAGGCGTTGGCGACGAGTCCCAAGACAGCGAATACAGCTCCCAATCCTAGCCAACGCGTAAATCCAACCAGCTCTACCATCTCTCGAGCGGTTTGGGCAAAAAAGGCCTTTTCCGGACGGGTATCAGTGGGATCCTGGTCGGAAGCGAACAGGGCATCGATACGTTTGGCTACTGGCTCGAGGTCCGCTGGCCTTTGAACACGCACATTAAACTGCGTTACCACCCCGAGCCCGACATTCGACGCCTGCTGGAGAAATGGCAGGCCCACGTAGGCCACATTGTTGTCCTGAGCTTCTGGAGACTCGATAATCCCCGCCACCCAAACTCGGACACCAACCGCTTCGAACTGATCGCCCGGCTCCAATCCCCGCCTATTGGCGAAGTGGCTTCCGATCAGAGCCGCATCGCTTCGAGTCTGCCAGGCAGCATAAGAACCTGAGACAACTTCGAGATTAGGATTGTAGCTCTGCAAGGAATCAGCGGGCACCCCCCGAAAAGTGATAACATCAAGGCTAGCCCCGCAATTGTTGACCGTTATCTGCACCGGAAGCGCTTCCACAACCCCGTCTATTCTCCTGATATCCTCCACATACCGTTCCGGCAATCGCGACGTCATCGGGCAAAATCGATTCTCCTTGTAGACGACCAAGGTGTTATCCTGATCGCTCGACTCAGTCACCTCGCTCAACGACCGTTGCATTGTCTCCACCGCGGCATAGAGAAACATTCCAATGGATACACCCGCTACCGTGAGCATACTCCGGATCCCATGGCGGGTGAGTTGTTTGAAAGCCAATCCCAATAGACTCCAAAGATTGGAGATCATACAAGCTCTCCTTTCAATTGAGCGCCGCTTTCCGATAGGCGACCTTTGTCGAGACGAAGGGTTCTTGCAGCCGCCTCGGCTGCTAGAACATCGTGGGTGACCATCACGATCGTCTTTCCGTAATCCCCAGCCAAAGCTTTGAGCAGCTCTAGAATCTGGGCTCCAGATTCACGGTCCAAGTCGCCCGTTGGCTCGTCGGCTACCAGCAAGCCTGGATCGGCAACGATTGCCCTGGCGATGGCTACCCGCTGCTCCTGCCCTCCCGAGAGTTCCGATGGCCGGTGACCCGCCCGATCGGCAAGCCCAACTAAATCCAAGGCTGATTCAACGCGCTCATTCCGTTGCTTCCGACTCAGAGACTTATCCAAAAGCAAGGGCAGCTCCACATTCTCGTATGCCGTCAAAATAGGAACGAGATGATAAAGCTGAAATATGTATCCGCAGTTTCGCGACCGCCATTCTGTCAATTCAGACCTGGAATAGGAGGTCAAGTCTTCCCCTCCGACAGCCAGCGTGCCCGACGTAGGCCGATCGATACCGGCTATTAAATTTAGCAAAGTCGTTTTTCCGGAACCCGATGGGCCCATTAGGGCCATGAACTCGCCTTTAGACACTTCAAGATCCAGGCTTTCCAATGGAGTAATGGTGTTCCGCCCCTTTTGATAGGACTTGCTCAGCTTTTCGCACTCTATAAAAATTTCTGTATTCATTAATAAATTATCTTTCGCTCGTCGAACTCGACGCTAAAGCGACACGCTCGCCGGCTTGC
>NZNM01000060.1 GCA_002694885.1 Opitutaceae bacterium
CGTGTTCCAGGGTCGTATTTGTCACCTTTTTAGCTTAATCCCACTGCCGTGGTGAGACGATGCGCAGTGCTCAGATAAGCGTTGCGCCGGCTCAGATCACTGACCAATGCGGTCCCTCAAGCTATAAAACAGCATGCCCGCCACCAGCGATGGGCGTCGCAAGAGGGGGCCACCCGGAAACTTCAGTGTCTTGAGGCCGGACATAAGATCAAAATCATCATTACCTGAGTCAATAGCTGCCGCAATCAATTTGCCCGCCATAGTGGCGGTGGGAACGCCGTGACCTGAAAAGCCTTGTGCGTAATAAACCACACCTTTATGGACTCCAAGATCTGGCATTCGATTGCGAGTGATGGCAAGCGTGCCTCCCCACCCATAAATTAGCTGTACATCCGATAGCTCAGGGTAGATCGCGAGTAGTTGTGGCCGTACAAAATCGGTAATAGACACAGGGAATTTATCGCTGTACGTCTCGCCACCGCCAAAAATAAGTCGTCGGTCCTCCGAAAGTTTCCAGTAGTTGATGACAAACAAGCTATCTGACATTGATGCATTGAGCGGATTAATTCGATTAGCCGTCGCTTCATCCAAAGGTTCGGTTGCTACGATAAAGTTGTTGATCGGCATGATATTACCAGCGATTGGTTGGAATAAGTTCCCGAGATAACCATTGCATGCCAGGACCACCCTTTGCGCTTTGATCACCGCTTTGTCTGTCGTTACGATGGCGAGGTCGCGCCTAATGTCTATATTTTTAACCTGGCTTTTTTCAAATATCGAGGCTCCGGCCTTCATAGCCGCTGCTGCAAGGCCCAGGCAATATTTGAGTGGGTGAAGGTGTCTGGCACCATGATCAATAACACCGTAGTGAAAGCCGATGCCAGACGTGAGCTCTTCAAGTGATGATGACTCAACGCCACTAATTTGATGGTAATCGTACTGGTTTCTGAGATAGTCGACCTCGTCTCGCAACTCATCGACGTGGGATTTCTTTGCTGCGAAATGAATATTGGTCGTACCGAGTTCACAGTTAATATCGTTCTCTTCGATAAGATCCGTAACCAAGTCAACCGCTTCTAGCCCAAGTCGCCAAAGTTCTCTCGCCGTCGCTTTGCCATACCATTTTTCGAGTGAATGCTGGTCTGCTCTTTGCCCCGTGCCTACGTGACCACCATTCCGACCGGAGGCCCCCCAGCCCACGCGCTCTGCCTCAAGAACAGCAACTGACTTACCTGCTGTTGCTAGATGCAATGCACACGATAATCCCGTGTAACCACCCCCAACTACACAGACATCGTAGGCAAGGTCACCGCTGGCATGCCGTTGCTCTGCCAGCATGGGGGATGATGCGACGTACCAACTGTTGGGATAACTGTTAATAGGATTCGACATAATGCAATTATGCGGCTTGATAGGATCGAATTGCCACACCATACTGATCGCTCAGTAGCAGTATGAAGGGTTTATGAGCGCGTCGAAAAAGCGGTCTGACAACGAAACGATCGTGTATTCGCCCGATGTCGATATGGCGGACACACCGGCTCAAGAAAATGCGGCGGAAATCCGCGCATGGCTGGAAGCGAACGAAATCTCGGAGGTGGAATGTCTCGTACCCGACATGACGGGCAATGCAAGAGGGAAGTTTATTCCGGCGCATCAATTTCTCAGCAGACGAGATCTAAAGCTCCCTGAGTCCATCATGGTGCAAACGGTTACGGGAGAGTACACCGACGAGCACTGGGATTTTGTTGAGCCCACCGATACCGATATGTTGTTAGTACCTGATCCGATTACCTTACGGAAGGTCCCTTGGGCGCGGGAACCAACTGCGCAAATTATCGCCGACTGTTACAAAGCATCTGGGGAGCCGCATCCTTTGGCTTCCCGCAATGTGTTAAAGCATATCCTTAAGCTTTACGAGGAGGCGGGCCTACGCGCAGAAGTCGCCCCCGAGGTTGAGTTCTTTCTGGTCCACAAAAACACCGATCCCGATTACGAGTTGATGCCGCCGAAGGGGCGTTCAGGACGCCGTGAAGCTGCCCGCATGTCATTTAGCATCGATGCCGTGGCGGAGTTTGAAGACTTCGTGGAGGACATGTACGACTTTGCCGATGAGCAGGCGCTCAGTGTCGATACCCTAATCCACGAAAATGGCGCTGCTCAACTGGAGATTAACTTCAATCACGGCGACCCATTGGACATGGCCGATCAGGTATTTGTTTTCAAGCGGACCGTTCGGGAAACAGCACAGCGGCACAATATGTACGCCACGTTCATGGCCAAACCTATGCAAAAGGAGCCGGGATCCGCTCTGCACATTCATCAAAGCATTTTGTCGCTTGCGACTGGAGGTAATATTTTTAATGGCGCAGACGATCAGCCTACCCCCGAACTCATGCATTACATCGCAGGATTGCAACGATATACGCCGGACTTGATCAGCTTTTATGCGCCCAATGTGAACTCTTATCGGCGCTTAGCACCTGATATTTCAGCCCCCATTAATTTGAGCTGGGGCTACGACAATCGCACTACGGCATTTCGGGTGCCCGATAGCACACCGATGAATCGGCGCGTGGAGAATCGCTTTCCCGGCGCCGATGCCAACCCATATTTGGCAATAGCTGCGTCGTTGGCTAGTGGGTTGTTGGGTCTAGAGCACAAACTACAGCCAACGGCTCCGCATCAAGGTACGGCGAATGATGACAACGTAGAGGTGGCACGTTCACTGGAAGAGGCCGTTCGACGTTTAAATGCAAATACAGATCTTGCTCGCGTGGTCGGGGATCTTTTTCTCCGAGCATATGCCGCCGTAAAGCTGGATGAGTTCGAAGAGTTTAACCGAGTGATAAGCTCTTGGGAGCGCGAGCATTTGTTGCTCCAGGTTTGAATCTGCCTTCGACTATGTTGTCCGAAGTTTTACAAAACCGAACTTTGTTCCAGTGGGTCAAATACGCGATTTATTTGGCACTACTTAACAACGTTTACCTGTTTCTTGTGGAGGAAATTGACTCGGCTGCAGCGCTGAATACATCGGTCACCTCGTTGGTGAGTGTTTTTCAGATTTTCTCTACAACCATCGATACGGCGGCATGGCTTATATTGCTAGTGTTCTTCGAACTTGAAACTTACATGTTGTCCGATCAGACCCTGCGAGGCGCAACTGGCCGCGCTATTCGGGTGATACGCGGTCTTTGTCTAGTAGCCATCTGCTTTGCTTGCTGGGGTTATCTCGCGGAGTTCTATGGTTTGCTCGCGAGTGAGCCGCTGGATCCAATGCAGTGCGGAAATGTGGATGACAGTTGGTCCTTGTTAAAGGGTTTAGATCAATTTGAGTCCCTGACAAACAATGTCTGCGGCGAGAGTAATTGGGTGACTTTAAGCAACTATGATCGTGTGCTCGCAACCCCAGAGTTGCTGCAGAGCGCGATTTGGCTAGCTGCTACTGACTTCATTAACGCCTCCGCATGGATTCTGGTGGTTTTAGTGCTTGAAGTTGAGGTCCGCGCGGTGTTGTCCTCTCGGGGCGAGAAGGCATCGGTTGGTGGGTCCTTCGTCTTCATTAAGTTACTACTGTATTTCATCTTGTTCGCAGCAGCAGTGTTCTGGGGATTCGAAGGAGACTTTCTCGACTTCTGGGATGCCATTTTATGGTTATTTGCCTTCTTTGTTATCGAGCGAAATGTTGTTTCGTGGCGAGAGGAAACTGGCTTAGTAGCGGATTAGTTTCGTAATGCACTCAGTCAAAATTGAATTCATCATCACCTAGCTCTTCGCGTAAGCGCCGTCGCTCTAGCAGGTCTTCTGCGCGGCGACGCTTTTGTGCTAACCGTGCGGTATCGGACAACGTGGGTGTGTTTTTCTCTATCTCGTCAAGCGCAACCTCGTCGAAGTCGCTGAGAATGGTCTCTGCAACATCGTCCGCCAACGACATGTCGTTGTTGTCTTGGTCTCGGCCCTGCATGTTCACCCCCAGCATTACCTAAAGGTAAAAAAACTTCACCGCTGCGTAGAATTTCCTCTCTTTCGTACAAATCCACAAGTCCTTTTCTGCTATTTTTGCGCAACAGCGTACGTGAAGTTCTCGGAGGGTTAGACGTTCCCGCCCAAGCACAGGTCCTTTTGTGAATCAAAGTCCAATTTTTCGGGCGGGAGCATCGGCGACTGAGCAAGTGCTATGCTGATTTGTTGTCGCAAGCTAAAAGGCAGCATTTGAGGAGAGTAGGGCGCATGCCCCTGGCTTTCCTTGGGTTCTCGAACACGTCCGTTTACAACTATTAGCTGCCCAAAGCCGAGGCGATGTTTCCGGAAATGGTTTCTGGCGGTTCACTATCAACATCTAGAGTAATATCGGCATAACGTTCGTAAAGCGGGACACGTTCGTTGTAGACGTCTTCTAGGGTGTGACTGCCGGGTGAGGCGATGCCACGATCGGGCGCAAGAGAAATCCGGTACTCAACCGTTGCCAGCTGCGATCTCAGATAGACCACCGACGACATGCTCGACAGGCGATTCATGATCGCCTCGCTATAGACGGCGGAGCCGCCGGTTGAGATTACCGATGCCCCAATATCCATATCCAAAAGCACTTGCTCTTCGATAACACGCAGCGCTTCATGGCCTTTGACCGCAATGATTTCGGCAAGCGTCGCTTGTTCCTGCTCTTGAATCAACAAATCGGTGTCCACAAAGGCGAGTCTAAGACGCTTCGCTAGCAAGATTCCTACGGTACTTTTCCCGCTGCCTGGCATGCCAATTAAGCTCACTACTCTTATCGGGTGAAGCGCCATATTGTTTTCCCTCATATTGTATTTGCCGGCCATTAAGAGATGGTCGGAGAGATTAATCTGGACTGTATGGCCGTAGAATTTGCCGCACCGCGTAAGTGTTGATAGCTCTCGCGTTTGCATTCCTTACCTCCACACTCCATTGGACGCGCAGTTGTTAGTCTAAACGCCACTGACGGCACTTCACTGGGCGCTAAGCGCCGAGCTCGTTACCCTCGCCGGTTACAGCATGCCCATAAATTATCCGGACGGTATTATTGCAGAACACCATCACACGCGCTCGCGTGCTGGCTTATGCGATGTCTCTCATATGGGACAGGTAGTAGTCACAGGAGATGCAGTTGCGGAGCAACTTGAGAGTGGTGGTTGTCCGGGCGGCTATCCCGGTGCAGCGGTCATTCATCGACAGCTTGTCGAGGGCACTGTAAGGAAGCGAGTGGGTCTCCGAGTCGAGGGCGGACGACCTGCACGAGCTGTTGAAATTCTGCTCGACGATTATAGGTAATGAGGTTGGTGTGATTTGCTCCAATGCATTCGGCGCCTTAATCGGGGGTCCCGTGGCGATAGGGATTGTTGAACCTCAATACTTGCGCAGGTTCGGATCTTAATTTGTTGGTGCGTTGTGAGCACGTTGATCTGACGGTCGTTAGCCTTCCTCTGGTACCTAATTGCTACCATAGATAGTAAGGAAGGCATTGATTTGCTTGGGCTGCGGGCTATTAATGAGCCCAGTCGCGATCGGCTCTAAACTGAGTCGATAGATATTCCATTTGGTCGGCCAGAATCCGATCCTTTGCTAGGAAGTGCCATTCATAAGAGTTGGGTTTAAAGGGAATAGCTAGCAGTGGCATATTAGCTTCTTCAGGTGTAAGGCAATCTTTAAGCCAGTTGCAGCGCTTGCAAGCAGCGACTACATTTTCCCACTTATCCGTGCCGCCCCTCGATGTCGGTACCACATGATCTCGAGTCAGTTCATTTCTAGGAAACTGGTTTCCACAGTACAGGCACCGGTGGTCGTCACGCCTAAAAAGCGTTCGGTTGCATAGTGGTGGCGTGAAGTGATCGAAAACTCGGCCGTTGAGCGCAACGATGGGCTGAAGGATGAGCTTCGATCGCAGTCCGGTGAGCCGCTGTGTGCCGCCAAAAACTGGGGGGAGGGAATCCCCTATGCCGTAGATTACATCGCCTCGAGCGTAAGCAGAAATCGCTTCCTGAAGGCTGAGCCAGCCTCTGGGCTGCCCTGCCACATCTAGTTTTAGGACTGCTTGCATGGCCATCTCTCCCAAGTCACTACAACGCTAACGTTGTCGGTGGGAAATTACAATCACCGACACAAATTTAAGGAGTATGTGACAAATTTGGTGAAGGAAGAGTTTGATTTACTCGGAGAGGTTGGCATTTTCAATTATTGTATCCTTACGATGTCTATGAATTTGGGCTTTAAGCTAAGAGTTTATTAGATACCCAACGAATACCCGCCTAGCTATAACGGCAAGCTAAGATTCCAGTACGACTTCTAATTGAAATAGTGAACTGCATTCAAAGTTCGCCTAGCCTCTTTTTACGGCGGATGAAATGTGTGAGGCTTTCTCCAAATTGTTAAAGATGATCTTCATTCTATCTATCGCCAATAGCGCGATTTTTAGCGTTTTTCGCTCAACCATGTCTTGGATATTTCAATGGCAAACTTTGGTTCAGACAACACCTCCGGAGTACACCCAACGATAGTCGAATCTATTGTGGCTGCCTCGGCAGGGGCAGCGCCGGCTTATGGCGCGGACGACCTAACTAGGTCTGTTGAGAGCAAGTTGTCGGCGCTTTTTGAGTGCGATGTTACTGTACTACTCGTCGGCACGGGCACTGCAGCCAATTGCATTGGACTCGCAACACTCTGCCCTTCTGTTGGAGGTATTTTCACTCACGCCGAAGCACATATCGTGAACGATGAATCGACAGCTCCCGAGCTATATACCGGTGGTGCTCGCCAGTTCACGGTTGGTGGGGATGATGCAAAACCTGACCTTGAGGAGTTAGAGCAAAAAATTGAAGTGTCAGGTGCGAGGGGAGTGCATTCTGTTAAACCTTCGGTGATTTCAATTTCTAATTTGACGGAGTTAGGCGCCCGATTTTCCCCAGATGAGACTGCCGCTTACTCTGAGCTTGCTAAGTCTCGCGGTATGAAGCTTTTCATGGATGGCGCTCGGTTCGCTAACGCAGTCGCTGGTAGTAGCGACAGTCCGGCTGATCTTACCTGGCGTGCCGGCGTCGACGCACTAAGTTTCGGCGCGACAAAGAACGGTGCTATGGCGGCGGAGGCGCTCGTATTTTTCAATCCAGATGAAGCGATGCTTGCCGAGTTCCACCGAAAGCGCGGCGGCCATCTTTGGTCAAAGCATCGATACCTAGCTGCGCAGTTCGACGCCTACTTAGAAGATGATCTATGGCTTGACCTAGCCAGAATGTCGAATGTAAATATGGCTAGACTTCGAGATGGCATTTTGTCTTCACACAACGCGTCAATACTGGCTGGAGGGGACGGAAACGAGTTATTTATTACCTTTAAGGAGGGTGTTGCGGAGAGCCTCCTGCAGCGCGGACATATGTTTTATGCGTGGCCATCGTTACCCAATGCGTATCGCTTGGTAACGTCGTTTACCACCACAGCTATGGAAATCGACGAATTTATCGATGATCTCAAGTGATACTGACGAATCTTGGTCTCGGCGTTAGTTTCTATATTGCTCGTCATGACACGGTAGCCAGCTCGGCATAGTGGTCTCTGCTCCTGGTCCCGATACCGCTATAAAGCCAAATAGTACTCTGAGTCGCGATTGTCGTACCAAACGGAGTAAAGAAACCTTTCTCCAGAATTCGCCATCAACGACGCGAGGCAGTACTCTACGGCGACTCTAACAATAAAGGGTAAAAACTTATGCGCGTTATTTTTTTTCTGCTGAGCCTTGTATTTGCCGGCCAAGCTTTGGCGCAAGACAAGCCCAATATGCTGATCATCTGGGGCGATGACATTGGCTTTTGGAATCTCTCTACCAACAACATGGGGATGATGGGCTACGACACGCCAAATATTGATCGGATTGCCGAAGAGGGTGCCAAGTTCACTGACTACTATGGTCAGCAAAGTTGTACCGCTGGACGCTCTGCGTTCATCCTAGGTCAGTCACCGATTCGCACAGGACTGACAAAAGTTGGTTCGCCCGGTGCTGACCTCGGTATTAGGCCCGAGGATGTCACGCTGGCGTCGCTCCTAAAGGACGAGGGCTATGTCACTGCGCAATTTGGTAAGAACCACCTGGGCGATAAGGATGAGTTTCTTCCTACAAACCACGGATTCGACGAGTTTTTCGGCAACTTGTACCACCTGAATGCAGAGGAAGAGCCAGAGGATCCTGATTACCCTCACGACAATGAATTGCTTGTTAAGCTCTTTTCACCGCGCGGTGTGATCCACAGTTTTGCTGACGGTGACATTGTTGATACTGGCGCTTTGACGCGCGAGCGCATGAAGACTGTGGACCGAGAGTTCAAGCTTGCGGCCCTCGACTTCATGACGCGTGCAGTCGATCAGGGCA
>NZNM01000061.1 GCA_002694885.1 Opitutaceae bacterium
AACGCGAAGCCCAATGTCGACTTATCCCAGGGGATGTTAACAAAAAGATAATAGCTTGTATTTCAGTAATTCTAGAAGTGAAATCGTCTATGGGTGTGATCGTAGCAGCCCCGACGGCAGGATCTTGCGGAGCTATGCCTGGCTCTGTCTTAGCCGTGGCCGATTCATTGGGAATCGATGAAGACGGGAAAGTTCGATCTTTGTTGGAAGCGGGATTGATCGGCGTATTTATCGCCACTCATGCAACTTTCGCCGCTGAAGTAGGCGGATGTATGGCCGAGTGCGGCTCGGGAGCTGGGATGGCGGCGGCTTCCATGGTGGGGCTAGCCAATGGTTCGCTAAAACAGCAACTAAGCGCCGCATCTATCGCTTTGCAGAATTCCTTTGGCATGACCTGCGATCCGATTGCCAATCGGGTGGAAGCCCCTTGCTTGGGCAAGAACGTCCTAGCCGGGTCAAACGCCCTTTCTTGCGCTAATATGGCCTTGTCCGACTACGAGCACCTCGTTCCATTGGACGAAGTGATCAACGCTATGAACGAAGTGGCTGGATACATCCCACACGAACTTTGCTGTACAGCCAAGGGAGGGCTCTCAGTGACTCCGACGTCGAAAGCGATCGAGGAACGATTGGCGGAGCAAGAGAAAGCGGCAAAGTAATATGACTGAGGAAGAAAGCGAACAGAAGAAATCCTGGTTCGGTCATCCAAGCGGACTTTCCACCCTATTTTTCACTGAGTTGTGGGAACGTTTTAGCTACTATGGGATGCGAGGCTTGCTGGTTCTATTTATGGTGGATGCCGTCGAGAAAGGGGGCATGGGGCTGAACGACCGGACAGCCAGCTCGATCTATGGTTT
Source organism: Opitutaceae bacterium (assembly GCA_002694885.1). Taxonomy (GTDB): domain Bacteria; phylum Verrucomicrobiota; class Verrucomicrobiia; order Opitutales; family Opitutaceae; genus Pelagisphaera. The sequence goes on from NZNM01000061.1 coordinate 858, forward strand.
GTATACCGCATTCGTTTATCTGGCTGCATTGCCGGGAGGCTGGATTGCGGATCGCCTTATTGGCGCTCAGCGAGCGGTCTGGATAGGCGGTTTGATTATCGCTGCGGGGCATTTCACTTTAGCCATCCCATCAACCAAAGCGTTTTTCTTGGGTCTAATTTTGGTCGTTATTGGAACTGGGTTTCTAAAACCCAATATCAGCGCAATAGTTGGTCAATTGTATCCAGAAGGTGGAGCTCGTAGAGATGCGGGATTTACGATTTTCTATATGGGCATCAATATGGGCGCCTTTTTAGGGCCCTTGATTTGCTCCTACCTTGGGGAGCAAGTGAACTGGCATCTAGGATTCGGGGTAGCAGGTATAGGCATGCTTTTTGGCGTGGCCCAGTATAAGCTTTCCGCGGCTAGATTGGGCGATGCCGGACTGCACGCGGTCAAGAGCGAGGAGCAGCTGAATGCTGCGGGATTTGATAAAGCGTGGTATTTGGTCATAGCAGGTTTTGCCGTAGTCGGGTCGATAGTGATCCTCGGGCTGACAGAGTTGATAACCTTTGATGCTCTATCGTTAGCTCAAAATACAACCTACGTCATCGTCGGAATCGCTTTCGCTTTTTTCATCTATGTCTTTGCCTTTGGAAATCTGACCCAGGATGAGCGCAGCCGGACTCTGGTCATTGTGATACTATTTGTGACCTCCGCCGTTTTCTGGTCGGGCTTTGAGCAGGCTGGTTCCTCGCTGACTCTATTTGCTGACAGGTACACGGACCGGATGTTGTTTTCATTCGAAGTTCCAGCGGGCTGGTTTCAATCCCTTAATCCTTTCTACATCGTTGTGCTAGCCCCATTGTTCGCGTCCGTTTGGGTGAAGCTAGCGAGAAATCACCTGGATCCGTCCATGCCGGCGAAATTCGCGTTGGGATTGATTATCCTAGGGATGGGATTCTTTATTATGGTAGCGGCTGCCAAGCTCGTTGTTACCGGAAATGAAGCGGCTTCTTATTGGCTAATTCTGACTTACCTGCTGCACACTATGGGGGAGCTCTGCCTGAGCCCGGTAGGACTCAGTTCCGTGACGAAACTCGCTCCCAAACGCTTTGTGGGGCAAATGATGGGTATTTGGTTCTTGGCAACTTCCTTGGGGAACTTAATCGCAGGTTTGTTGGCGGGTCGGTTCAATCCAGAAGCAGTGAATGAGATGCCGGGATTGTTTATGCAGATTGTGGTGGTTTCCATAGGAAGTGGAGTGCTTCTCCTGTTGTTCGTTAAGCCGATCAAGAAACTGATTGGGGCGGATACGTGAAACCTATAGGGATCCGAAGGGAAAAGGTTCGATTGCCCAATGCGAGGAAGCTCCCTGTTGGCGTGATACTCGACACCGCTACGCGATCGACGATCGCGGCTGCAATTACCAATATCGGGACGATTGCCGGCTTCGTCGTATGCTGCTTTGGAACGATTGCATCTGCAGAGAAATCCGGGATCGAAGGCTACCTTCTCAAAGAAGTCGAAGGTTGGGCAGTCTACGTTCAAGAGACTTTGCTAAAACAAGAGCCGGAGGACGCTGCAAGGGCCCTCGTTTTACTTTCGGAGCAGGGCCGAAAGGTAATTGAGGTTATTCCACCGAAAATAGTCAGGAAACTGCAAACCGTGCCTTTGTGGTTGTCTCTGCCGCATGAAGATAGGAGACCCAGGGCGGAATTTCACCAGGACAAAGGTTGGCTCATCAATAATGGCATGATTCCCGAGAAAGAGAAGGGTATAGAATTTACCAATACGGCTATCCTGGATAGGGAGGTTATTCGGATGCCTATGTTGCTCCTGCACGAGTTATCGCATGCCTTTCACAACTTGGTGTTGGGATTCGAGCAACCAGACATACTGCGACTCTATCAAAAGGCTAAGGAGAATGGCAGCTACGACCTTGTGGAACGCAAAAACCGCGAGCCGCAAATGGCCAATGCGATGAGCAATCACAAAGAATACTTTGCGGAGTGCACAGAAGCCTTTTTTGGAGAGAACGATTTTTATCCCTTCAACAACAAAGAGCTGAAGCAGCATGATCCCGCCATGCATGCCTTGCTGGAACAGCTCTGGTCCGAGTAGGCTGATTCCACTGTCGTCGATAGGCCTACTATTAAGCCTGCCACATTCCGTCGGCTCCCTAGAACCTAAAGGTGTATTGAAACTTGGTGGCTAGTTTAGTATCCGCCGTTCGGAATCGGAGGCTGCCAATGTCTTCGTTGATCCAGCCTTGATTTAGAGATACGAATAGATCGTTGCCGGGCTTGGGGGTCCAGCGCATCCGGCTTTGCCAACCGAGATTGCGGGACCGGTTGTCGTATTGAACTAGATTGGAAAAAGTTAGTTGAGGAGAAGCGGAAAAACTGAATGTGGAGTTGAGGATTCGAGCAGTGAATTTTCCTTCGGGGAGATCGGCGAAGGTTTGGTTGGCTTCGATTCGGATGCGGAACCAGGGCGCGTACTTGTAGGAAAGCCGTGCTCGAATATTCTCTGCGTTTCCCGACCAAAACTCTCCCCATTCAACGGTCAAAGATCCAGATAGCGGGCGCTTGCTGGCGAAGGATATATTGGATTTCCATTGATTGAAATTATATTCACCCACTGGAATAACGACTCCAGGAGAAATTTCAAACGGTTCGATCAGGACTTCCTTGGCTCCCGTGAAATCGAACATGGAGTGGATGGCGTCTCCTGAAAGAAAGTGCCAATCGAATACGCTAACGTAGAACTCAGAGCTTTCCAGCTCGTCCGTATCCAAACTGTCGAACTGCGTATAGAAGATATCATGTTGCAGTCGTTCTAAACCAAGATAGTTGTAGATGCGTGGGTTGTAGCTCAAGCCACCTCGGTAGAGGCGTACATTTTTTCGTTGAACGAAGCCGATTCCCGGATCGAAGTTCCTTTGCATTTCCCGGAGAACGAGCATCCCATCCCATACCTCGTTTGGATAGTGGGCTGAAATGCCGAACGACATATCGTCATCAGTCTCTCCATTTTCGCTCTTGAGCCCATAGGCGTTGAATACGAAATTCTTATTGTATCCAAGAAATTGGGATGTAGCCAGGCTTAGATCCAGCCCGTATGTTTCGCTAGATTCCCCGGCAGCTGGATCGCCGCTCGTGAAAATCCCGCCTACGTAGGAGCGCTCTAAGAAATTCTGCCTGAACCGAGCGACGGCGAAAGTCTTGCCTTCGACAAGGTCGGTGTCGCCAGTCTGCACGCCCAGTATTCCGATGTCGGTAGATCCCGCTTTGCCGGTCAGTTTGGCTCCGAAATCGATGGGAATTTCCTGTCCGCTCAGCAGTCCGACGCGACGGCTGAAAAAGGGAAAGACATCAGCCCTGGCATCGGGTACTCCTGGTGAGCCTTCCGGGCCCGTACTAGCAAAACTGAATACGCCAACATCCTCGAGGAAGAAGGATCGCTTTTCTGGAAAGCGTATGGAAAACCGAGACAGATTAATTTGTCGCGAATCCACTTCCGTTTCGCCGAAGTCGGTGTTAATCGTACCTGTGAGCTTTAGGCTAGGCGTGATGTTGTAGAAGATGTCGACGCCCGGTTCGAAATCGGACTCACTGTCGTCGTCGCTTCTGGATCGCAGATAGCTGGCAGCTAGAAAAGGCCGAAGATCGAGACTGATACCTTGCTCGATTCCGCTCATTCCCGCTAGTTCTCCGGCTGCGGATACCTGGAGGAAGTCCGTTTCCAGTCGACCGCCGGACCACTGGTTCTCCTCTATTTTCCTGAAAATCCTACGGGAAATATTGAACCCCCAGACGTCTTCGTTCACCGGAAAGTTCAAACTCTTGAACGGGATAGCGAATTCGGAGACCCAACCCGTTTCTGACCTTACCGTTCTTAAGTCCCAGATGGCATTCCAATCAGTATTTAGATTAAGGTCGCCAAAGACGAGCCCATCGATGAGGGCGCCGCTCGGATTTGTGGCAAAGTAGTAGGCGTTGCGACGATCATTAAAGGTATCGAGAATAAATTGGATGGTGTCCTGGCTCCGCGTTGAAGCATCACGGGTCATGTTGTTTCCGACGATCTTTTCAGGCTCCGCGTCGTGAGCGACGACGCCCACGTAGAGGTTGTTTTCATCTCTGAGGATTTTGATCTCCGTCTTTTCCGAGGGAGCTTGACCCGTATCGGGCTCCCTCTGAATCAGATTTCCAATGGAGGGAGCGGATCGCCACGCTGCTTCGTCCAAAGTCCCGTCGATCGAAATCGGCTCGTTGATCAAGGTAACTTCAAACTTGCGGGCGCTAGCGTCAGTGGATTGCCCCCAGAGGCTTAGGCAGCAAAAAAATAGTACGCTCAGGGCTCGAGCGTACGATTGCCAACGAGGAGGGTTGAAAGGAAGAAAGAAAGTTTTCAAGTCGCTAAGTTCCACTCACTGAAACTTCGGAAAATCACAGTAGAATTGGACTCTGTCGAGTACGGAAAGCCGGAGTATGGGAATAACGTAGGTGCTGGGTATGCGTACTCTACTGGCAAAAAATGGATACCGCTAATTTAGATAGTTGTCCCGAACGGCCCTTAACTTGCCGGCCATCCTGGCCTTGAAGGTATCGACAATCGACTTGTATTGGGGATTCAGAGCGAGATTGGTGAATTGGCCAGGGTCCTTGGTGGTATCGAAGAGCTCAATGCCTCCTGATGCGTCTTCTTCATATTGTATGTAAGCCCAGTGATGCGTTCGCAGCAGAAAGCCTTTTCGCATGGGAGCTACGCTGAATGCCGCATCGCGGACACTGTATTCAGGATTTTCAAACATTGGGGAAATGTCTTTGCCTTGTAGGCGGTCTTGTTCAGGTAGGCCGCACAGTTTGGAGAGGGTGGGGTAAAGATCGAGCAACTCGACTAGCGAGTGACACACAGCGGGCTCTTGTCCGGGAACGCGAATGATAAGAGGAACGCCCGAGGATTCGTCGAGCAGGCTAACTTTGGCCCAAAAGTCGTGTTCACCAAGGTGGTAGCCATGGTCGCTAGTGAAAATTACGATGGTGTTGTCTGCCTGTCCGGAGGCTTCCAAGGCGTCCAGCACTTTGCCGACTTGCCGATCAACGAAGGCGACGGAGGCATAGTAGCCGCCAACCGCCTTCTTCTGTCGGCGAATGTCCATTTTCATGTTCACGCTGGTTTTGTAGTTGATCCCCGGTTTTGGGATGTCATCCCAGTCGCCTGGCCGTTTCTCAGGTAGAACCATTTTGTCGTAGGGAAGGAAGTCTTCGTAGTATTCGCGAGGAGCGACAAAGGGAACGTGGGGACGAACGAATCCAACTCCGATGAAAAAGGGCTTGTCTCTGGGTTGCCGAATGAGCTCGGCGGCTTTGGCTGCCGTTTTGCCATCGGAATGAACCATGTCGTCGCCATCCGCTTCTACCACGACGAAGGTGTTGCCGCCTTTTACTGGCACGATTCCGTCGGGATTGCCTTCCAGCGTTTCACCGGTTCCGGGGGCTTTCCATTCGGGGCCGGGACTGTTGAAGCGTTCTGTCCAGGAAGCTTCGTCATCGGCTCCATGACCACCTTCTTCGATTCCACCCGGGACGCCCATGTGAAAGATCTTACTAACTCGGGCCGTGTAATAACCATTGTTTTTGAAATGCTGAGACCAGGTTGCTCGGTTGCCTATCTCAGGCCGTGGATTTTTGTATCCCATAGCGTTGATTGCATGCGGATAATAGCCGGTCATGAAGGAGGCTCTGGAAGGGCCGCAATAGGTCCCTTGGCAATAGGCCTTGGTGAAAAGCGTTCCGGTTTCAGCGAGCCTATCGATGTTGGGAGTGTGGCAAACGGTGTTTCCGTAGCAGGATAGGGTGGTGTAGGTCAGATCATCGGAAATGATGAAAAGCACGTTGTACTGCTCTTGCTTTTGGGCGCTGGCCCAAACGGCGCTTCCGATAGCGAGGGTCAGGCACAGTTTAGCGAATGTGGCGAGAATAGTCTTCATAGAAACCGATTCGGAGGCTTGGGGTAATAGAATCGGTTAGCTATTCGAAGCGCCAGCGGAAAAGTTTCGTTCGGTCTTTTATGAGGAATCCATCCGCCAATAGAACGGGGGCAGCCCAGGTTGGGCTTTCAGCGATTTCGTAAGAAATAATCGGTTCGTAAGCGTCGCTATCCGCTTCGATGATTTCCAGGGTGGCGTCGTCCTTAAGTATGACGACTTGGTCGTCGATGGAAAGGAAGGTGGCGTATTCACCCATTCGAGACGGGCCTCGCCAAATGACTTCCCCCGTTTCTGTATCGAGCCGAAAGAATTGGCCCTGCCGGAAGTGCGATTTGCCGAAGAGGCTGTTTCCGTTGACCACGGCGGAGGCAATGTTCAGGGAAACATCGCGGCGATGCCAGTTTTCGATGACCCGCCATTCTCCATCCTCGAGTTTTGGTTCCAGGCTGCGGATTCCGCGGTTTTCGCCTCCGATCAATAGCCTTCCCTTGTGATGAACCGGCGTTGGCGAATTTTGATTCGAACCACGATGGGGTAGTGAGTAGTCCCAAAGCCGCTTCCCGGTACCGCTTTCGATCCCGACCACGGATTCGTAGTTCCATTCCACGATTTGCCTGATGCCCTCCAGAGTGACCAATATGGGGGAGGCGTGGCTGGGTCCGTCTGCGCCTTCGGTCCAAGCGACTTCTCCAGTGACTACATTGAGGGCGACCAAAACGCCGGAGTCGCCACCGCCAAAGTGAACGATGACCTGATCGCCATCGACGATAGGGGAAAAGGAATGTCCCCAATCGGGATGCGTCTCTCGAAAGCGATCGGCGTAGTCCCGACGCCATAATAGGTCACCGGACGGGGCGTCCCAAGCGGACAAGATTCCAGTTACGCTAAAAGTGAATAGGCGGCCATCTGCGTAGGTAGGGTTGGACAGGGGTCCGCTGCCATGGCGTTCACCGGGACTTTGGATGCGATAATTTACCGGATAGGTTTTTCGCCAGATCGCTTTTCCCGATTCGGGATCAACTGCCCAGACGACTTCCTCGCCATTTTGGCGCGAGTGCGCGAATATTCGACCATTGGCAATAATGGGCATCGCCGAGCCCTCGCCGATTGTCAGACTCCAATCGCGAGACACGCTGTTGGGCCATTTCTCAGGCGTGTCGAAATAAGTGACGCGACCATCTCTATTGGGCCCGAGCCACTCTGGCCAGTAGACTTCGGCTTGCAGGTTAGCAAGTTGGCAAAGTGCCGCTAAAGTTAGAAACAGTCTGAATAGAGTGCTCATCGTTCGTAATCTAGTCTGGGAACGCGTCCAAATTTCCGCAAGTTACGGAAAGTAAGTTAGGATATCTCCCAAAGGTGCCCCGAAACGTCGACAAAATCTGTTCATTAGTGAAACTTGAGTTTTAAGCCGTTTATCGTATGGATTTGGGAAACGATTGGGCAGGATTGAGTAAATGGCGTTAGACGACACAAATCGATTGGTTAATCGGGTTCGGCTAGGGCGAACGAAGGCAGTTGGCATCTTTTCCCTCATCGCTGCAGCCCCTCCCATTCTAGAAGCAGAAACCGCGAGTATCGAAACTGGATTGGTTTCTGATGTGAAGCCCCTCCTCGAGGAATATTGCTTTGCCTGCCACAGCGACGAAAAGACCAAAGGCGACGTGAATTTACGGCGTTTACTCGATGGAGAATCGATCGCCGAGCATTTCAAAACCTGGGAGCTGGTGATCGATATGCTGGAGTTCGAAGACATGCCCCCGGAAGAGGAGCCTCAGCCTACAGCGGATCAACGGGCCCAGATTATCGATAGTTTAGGAGCGATTATCGAAAAAACAGTCCACCTCAACGCGGGGGATCCAGGGCCAGTAACTCTGCGTCGGCTGACAAGCGCCGAGTATGCTTACACGATCAAGGACTTGACTGGATTGGACCTCTCTTTGGAGAAAAGCTTTGTCGGAGAAGCCGTGGGTGGAGAGGGCTTCTCCAACGTGGGCGAAGTGCAGTTTGTTCAGGATGCGATCTTAGAACGGTATCTGGAAGCGGCCAAAACCGTGGCCTCTCACGCGATTGTCGGATCGGGTCCGTTGGGATTTTACCAGGATCCGGGCAAGACCGGGCAGGAGATCTCGGCGATTAACCGGATCAAGCGCCTCTATCGCCAGCACGGATTTCGGACCGGAGCAGGAGAAGGCGCTAA
>NZNM01000062.1 GCA_002694885.1 Opitutaceae bacterium
TGCGTGTGTCGGAAGCCGTTGACATCGGTGAAGTTGCCACGTCCCGCGGGATTGCCCCCCAGGGCTAGCCAAGTGTTGCCTCTGAGCGACTCTTCGTCGACTTGGGAACCGGCGATAGCGATGCGGTGGTTGCCCAGGCGTTCTGTATCCAGGTTATATGACGTAGATACACGAATTTCGTCGTAGCGAGACAGGTTCTTGTCGCGGCGGTAGTCGCCGTCGAAGTAAAAACGTCCTACATACGGGTGTTCGGGACCATCGATGCCTTGAATCGTATTCGGATCGGCTCGGAATTCGGGACGAGAGCCTTGCAACTGAGGCACATCAATGTCGACGCGCTGATGTCCCGCTTGAATATTCAAGAACCAGTTATCCGTAATCTTGATATCGGCAAATAGCGAGTGCATGCTCAAATCGGTTTCCCGAAAGAAATCGGGTCCGCCTGGATTATAGTGGTAGGGGAGAAAATCAGGATCGTTAATGCGCTGTGTACGGTTCCCTAGTCCAGGTGACCCATCGGGATGGCGGACGCGTTCATCGTCATAGCCGCCCGTGTTGAAGGTACCCGTGGCATTGTAGAACGTTCCATCGTTTTCGATGAAGGTAAAACGATTTTGACCATTGTTTCTGAAATTACGAGGATTGCCATCTCTAGCCACGACGCCCACCTCCCGCATGGAACCATTGGGATTTCCTCCGGTGGGGGTGAAAGTAACGGCATCGAGACCGAACGCCTCCAAATTGTCGACCCAGGGCAGCACGCGGTCAGTTAGCGGACTCTGCTGCAACGATGTGCGATGCTCGAAGCCATCTTCATAGTTAGCCCGTAGAGTGATCTTGTCATTCACTTTCCATGTGAGAGCGGTAAAGATACGTTCCTTGTCTTGGCTGACCCAGTCGCGCCAGTGTCCATTTTCTTGATACACTCCGGCTACAGTGAAGCCTAGCTTGTCTTCCAGGAGAACCCGATTCATGCGGAATTCGGCCCGCTTGAGTTCGCTGGTGCCGAAAGAGAGTTTCACGCGACCGCTATCGCGCTGCGTGTTGGCAACGATGGAGGTCTGATTGATCAGCCCGCCCGCCTGGCTTACCCCGAAGAGTACCCCGTTGGGTCCACGGGAATCATCGTAACGACCCACTTTGTAGGAGTCATCCGGAACGATGGCCTTGAAGTAGTCGATACCGCGTGTTGATTCCACACCACGGGTACGGATACGCTGGGTTACGGCGGTAGCGTTGGTGTAGACATTGAAGTTACCGCCGGCGCCATCCTGGTCATTGGTGTCGATAACCGTATTGAGCGAGTACTCGATGAGTTCGTCGATTTCAGTGAGACCAGTGTCCTCAAGGAACTGCTCGGTCCAGACGGATACTGACGCGGATACGTCGCGAAGACTGGAGTTGAAGCGGGTTCCCGACAGGGTGTTGGTAGCTCGATATCCAGTATCGCTGGATGAATCGACCGTGAAGGGACTCAGTTCGAAAACGTCATCGCCTTCGGTTTCTTGAGCGGCGCTAAAGGGCGCGAGTAACGATTGCAACGAAGCAACGGATGCGATCAGCAAGCATCGTTTCATAGTTGTAGGTGGGTTTCTATTAGTAGTAGGAAATTGTCTCGCGCCGCAGCCTAGCAAAAAGGGGTTCGGCAGAGGGGCGTAACTAGGGAATGTAGGTATTGATGTAGTGTCAGGTTTCTGACGAAAGCCGACAGCATCATTTGTGAAAACTTCGTTAGGGCTTGTCAGTACAGGATATCGGTCTGATTTCGCGGTAATCGTAGGAATAGCGACTGACGGATTTTTCTATGAACAGTGGCCTGTGGCCAAGTCCCGCAATTGCGGGACGAAGGTAATCCTCCGGATCAACAGGATGATTAGTCGAACCTGCTCCCGCGTAGCGGGATACTGTTGCCGCATGGCGGCATTTCGCGGAGCGACTGTTGAATATTAGTTTTCTCAACGGTGGCCTGGGCCAAGTCCCGGAATCGCGGGAAGAAGATGATCCTTCGGATCAGCAGGATGAATGAGTTTCTTTCGCTCACCGAATTCCCATCAAAAACTTGTGCATCATTTCCGTGTGTTCGTCGTCATAAAACGCTTTCCCACCATGCTTAGCACCGTGCAAGGGAACAAAGGAAACATCCAAATCGAACTCCTCGTACTTGCCCAGCAATTCGATAGATTGATTTATGGGCATTTGAGGATCTTGATCGCCATGAATCATCAGCAAGGGCGGATCGTCTTTATCCACGTGAAAAACGGGACTCGCTTGCCGGGCTGCCGAGGGGACACTTTCTGGTCGACCGCCGATAAAGAGTTCAAGCGCAGGAACGCGAACGCCAAGACCGTGCGGCGTTGATTGATCCAGAATAGTTGTCAAGTTGCTGGCCCCGTAGAGGCTGACAATTCCCTGGATGTCGGATGATTGTTCGCGATTGTCCGTTGCAAATCCCTCCAGCTCTTCGACTCCGTTGGTGACCCCCGCTAACGCTGCCAGATGCCCTCCTGCCGAAGCCCCAAAAATGAATACGCGTTTCGCTCGGAGCCCGTATTCCTGCTGCTTGGCTCGAAGGAATCTTATGGCCGCTTTGATGTCATGCATCTGGGCTGGGAAGCGGGCTTCTTCGCTAAGCCGATACTCAATACTGGCGATCGGCCAGCCTTTCTCGACGAGGGCCAAAATTGGCGGATTCTCTTTCGACCCTCGTCGCCAAGCTCCACCGTGTATCCAAACAATAACTCCATCTCGAGGCTTTTTCAGGGGTGAGTAAATATCAAGCTGGATGGGGCGGCCATTTGCTTGAGCGAAGGGGATATCCTTTTGCAGGTTCCATGGGTCCGCGCCTTCGGCGAAGTTGAGGGCGAATAGCGAGGTGAGGATGGCGATCGATCGAAGAAGCATACCGCGATGGAATCTATCGTTTGAGGATTTACAATGTCAAAGGGACGCAACCAGCGAACTCACGTATCGACCAGGAGGGTAAACTAATCGTAGGAGCGGGTTTAGCCCGCGATATTGACATCGGCTGGAACGCTGGTAATCGCGGGTTAAACCCGCTCCTACAAACGAACTGACCTCCGACTTAATCCACGCACGCTTCCACCAGTAGATCGTTGGCGTAGAGGAGCTTAACGAGTTCTACGTCGGCGAAGTGATTGCCTTTATAGTCGATGATATCTCCGACGAATCGGCCCTCTTCGATTAAGGCCATGGCGGCAACCAGATCGAGAATCGCTCGATGCCAAGCGGCTTCCAGGGATTTGCCTTTGACGACATGGGTCGGCTCATTGACGTAGCGGTTTCTGGCAGCGATCAAAATATTCTTTTTATTGTATCCAATGTTTCGGACATCCGCGAACAGCTTTCCGAATATACGAATGAACATCATTTGTCTCCAAGTAGCATTTGTCCGGGCTTTGGAACCATGGTCAAAGGATTGATTGTTCAGAACAAAGCGGATTCTCTGTTGCCCGATCGCGTTGTGGAAATCGCGAGCGCAATCTATGCGCAGGGACGGGTCTCCCGGTTTTGCGGGCAGGACGGTGGTGAATCCACCGTGAGGGGTTGCAATCGTTGCCGGTTCCCTAACCGTAAAGTAGCGGACCTTTCCAGGGCATTCTCTTCGACCTGCATTTCGTAGGGCCTTTACGAGATCTTCACTCCCCGCATCGAACAAAGGGGGATCGCCTGATTCCATGCGAATCAGCAAATTGTCGACATCCATGCCGGCCTTTAGGGCGATGATATGCTCGACCAGACGAGCGTAATTGTGAGACGAGCCAGACCTAAGGACGATGTTGCTGACGACTTTTCCCGTCGTCCAAACATTGCGGGAGGATACTTTGATGGGTTGAGAGTCTGGCAGATCGGATCGGTCGAACCACCATCCCGATTTCTCGCAAGGCTCTAAGTTTAACGTGCTGATGCGATTCTTGGCGAAGGTTCCTGGAGCGCTTACCGTGACCGGTTTTGCAATAGTCATCGGCGAATCGGCTACAGGCAATGGATCTTCATCACTCCAGTCCTGGTGGATTGGGATGGATTGGAAGCTAGCTAGAGCCTTTTGAAGGGCTCCTTGTTCGCCATCTAGTATACATCCAAAATCGAGGTCTCGATCCATTGCGGCTCCGTCATCATGGAATCGAAGGGGTTTGCAAGCCTTTCGCTTAGTTTCCCGATCTTTTCGTAGACCTTGCTTTAGCCTTTCCCATGGCGGTCCGCATTAATGAATAGTTCCTTTCTGATATCCTTTTGGCTAGCTGAGCCTATAAACAATCCTAATACCATGTCGCCTGACTAAATAAAACCGTTGTACGATTGGTTGCGGCGTACAGCCTATAAATGTAGCATGGCGGATTCTTCCCCGAAGCGGACACTAGCCATTTAAGTCGAAAACTCATGTGGTTTCCCCTTAAGGAGCATGAAATCGCAAACACCGATTATATTACTATAATCGTTTCTAAACCGAAATATCCAGGCATTAGAATCACGACCAACGGGAATCAGCTCGTTTCGCTATACGCGGAAGCCCGTTTTCGTCAGCACATTAAGAGAGCCGCTACAGAAGAGATTGAGCACATGGAACATTTAGTAGATGTCCTTCTGCGGGTCACGCAGCAGTATATCGTCTACCGTCGTTACAACGATCCCGACCATCAGGCTTACATTCCGGATTTTGGAGCTTACATCATTTACGACGGTGGCAATGGAAAGCATATCCCCATGAAGATGTCTCGCCAAATGGTTCTGTTCAATGTCTAGCGCCGCAAAGCGTGGCGTATGCTTCAGTCGCACGCCGGCCAGGCTAACAAGGACTATGAAGCTCAAAAAGCCTTGCTGGCCAAAGTCGAGAAGGGTGAAATCGCCATCGCGGACTTAAAGGCTAAGGGGCGTCAGCTTTTGGAGGAACCCGACGCCGTTAATGCCTGACAAAAAAGCTTTGCCGCAGTCAAGTTTAACCACCATTCGTTCGTTTGCTATCCACAACCAAGAACAATTACGTCTCATGAAAATCATTCGTTCAATTCTCGCCACTGGCATTCTTACCATTTGTTCAACCGCCGCTTTCGCTGGCCTTAACGTTGGCAGTACGGTAAATAGCCTCGTCGCTAACGACGACGAAGGCAATCTCTGGAACCTGGAAGACCATTTGGGCAAAAAGAACATTGTCGTATACTTTTACCCGGCGGCTATGACGGGCGGCTGCACCAAGCAAGCTTGCGCCTACCGCGATCAATCCGCGGCCCTCAATGATCTCGATGCTGTTGTCGTTGGGGTGAGCGGCGATTCGGTCAATAGCTTGTCCCTGTTCAAGGAAGCCCACGGACTGAATTTCACGTTGATCTCAGACATCGATGGATCGATCGCCGAAAAGTTCGGCGTGGCCACTAGAGATGGAGGATCGATTGAACGCGAAGTCAATGGAGCGACTCACACCCTGAGCCGCGGGATTACGACAGGGCGCTGGACGTTCGTAATCAACAAGGCAGGCGAAGTTGTCTACAAGGACGATGCCGTCAAGGCGACCGAAGATACGAGCAACGTGATCTCTCTCCTAAAGAAGATCTAGTTCTATCCAATACGTCAGAGATCTTTCTCACTTTTTCAAATCCCTTCCGAAAAGCATTCGGAAGGGATTTTTTGTGGGCAATTTATCCACGCCAGTTTCTAAAACGGGCTCGCGGTGTACTGGCGATTCCTTCAAGCAGACAATCTCCCAATAATGAGCTCATACGAAGATCGCCAATTGCCTCCGCTTATCCGCGCTCTCTTATACGCTGATGCCTACGATCATCCGGTAGACGCGATCGAGCTTGAAGAAACACATATCTCCTGGGTGCTGTTGACGGGTCCCTATGCTTACAAGGTCAAGAAGCCGATCAACTTGGGTTTTGTCGACTTTTCGACCTTAGAATTGCGGCGGCAATACTGCCAGGAAGAGATACGGCTGAATCGCCGCTTCGCTCCCGGTATCTATGTCGAAGCGTTAGCGATCGAGGGGACGATTGAATCGCCAAAATTCGTGCGGAACACTACCACTCCCATCGAATATGCAGTCAAGATGGTTCAATTTTCCTGTGAAGATGAGCTGGACCAGCTTATCGAGCGTGGAGAGTTGACCTGCGATCAGATCGAAACCTTTGCTCGATCGATAGCCGCGTTTCATGAATCCATAGACGTAGCGGGTGGTCATTCTCCGTACGGAAAGGCCGATCAGGTTATTCAACCTGTAGAAGAGAATTTTAAGCAAATCCGACAAAGGGTTACAGACCTTCATTCGCTGGGACTGCTCGAACAGGTAGAGGATTGGAGTCGGGAACAGTTTCAGCTGCTCAAACCCATATTTGAAAATCGCGAGGCGGATGGCTTTATTCGAGAATGCCATGGAGATCTGCACTTAGCCAATATGGCTTGGGTGGATAACCAGCCGCTCGTTTTCGACTGTATCGAATTCAATCCCTCCCTTCGTTGGATAGACGTCATGAGCGAAATCGCTTTTCTGACGATGGACCTAGAGGAACAGGGAAGCTCGGAATTGGCGTACCGTTTCCTCAATGCCTATCTTGAACTCAGTGGTGACTACGAGGGTCTTTCCGTTCTTCGATTCTATCTCGTTTATCGCCTACTTGTGCGAGCTAAGGTAGAGGCTATCCAAGCGTATCAGCAAACCAAAGACTCAGAAGAAAAATCCAATGCAGAAGAGGCTTTTGGCGCTTACTTGCGACTCGCTGTCAAGCATACTCAAGAAAAAGAACCGCGTCTGATCATTACCTGCGGTCTGTCTGGATCGGGCAAATCGAGTGTGACGCGTACTCTGCTGGGCTCTCTGCAAGCCATTCGCATTCGCTCGGATGTCGAACGCAAACGCTTATTCGGCTTAGCAGCGGAGAAGGACGGCGGATCCGGGCCCGTTCTCGATCTGTACCGGAAAGAAGCCACCGATCAAACCTACGAACGGCTAGCTACCCTCGCGCGAATCGGTTTGGAAAGGGGCTTCACGATCATCGTCGATGCGACTTGCCTGAAAGCCGAGCAGCGAAAGCGTTTCCAGCAACTGGCCGCCTCAAAGCGGGCTCCCTACTCCATCTTGAATGTCACGGCTTCGGAATCCGTGTTGCGAAATCGGCTGGCGAATCGTCAAACGGGAGTGTCAGATGCCGACGCGGCCGTGCTGGAGAAGCAAATGTCCGCTATTGAGTCTTTCAGCGAAGGGGAGATACCTCACATTGTAGAGGTAAATTCCGAATCACGAATCGTATCGGAAAAGCTCGTCTCTGCGATTGAGTCCTCCTCATTCCCTACGAAGCGAAACCATAGGGATTTGCTGTAGTAGCGGGGTTAACCCGCGACGATCCCGAAATTCTATCTATGGAAATCGCGGGTAAACCTACTCCTACAAGCGAGGTCGGCTGTACGTTCTACATTTTACGGTAGACGTATCCAAATATTTGAGCGGATTTGCTGTTGTTTCCCGTAACTCCGATCCGGATACTCAGATTCGTGTAAGGCCCTGTTTCTTTTAGCCGTAAAACGAGTTTTTGATCCCCTTTTCCTCTAAATACCATCACCGTTCTGCCGGCATCCTTTATCTTTTCGTCCACCAAAGTATAGTCGAGTCCAGGTAGGTGAAATTTGAAGCCCGATTCGACATCGCGAATCTCTTCATTCAATCGTATACTCCAAACGCCAGTGAACATATTGTATTTGGCATTTTGAATACGCTTAAGCGTTTCCTCTTCGCTGTTAGCAGCTAGCATTGAAGCTCCACCTAGAAGCAAAGCGATGGAAACGAGCGCAATGGATCTGAAAAATACGTTGGATTTCGCGACCATAGTGGAACAACCTAATTTTGAGAGAGCGCTTGTCAACCAGTGAGGCTGGAGCCTTCTTTCCGGTCCCGTGAAAGCGATTGGTTAACGATTTTCTTAAGCGAGAGCGTCTTTAACCGCCGCCGAAGCGATTTTCATGTCTAAAGCTGTGCCGTGATCTTTTTTCAATGCAGCCATTACAGCTCCCATTTCTTTCATGCTCGTTGCTCCAACAGCGGCTATAGCCTCGGACACGATCTTCGGGTAGGCGCCTTCCTCGAGCTTTGCTGGGAGGAGGGCTATCAGAAGATCGGCGCAAGCTTGTAGTTCCGCCGCTTTTTCCGAACGACCGGCCTTAGTGAAAGCCTCGGCTGATTCCTTAAATTTGCCGGCTTCTTTCTCGACAACCGCGATCGATTTGGCCTCGTCGAAATCTTCGTTAGCTCGTACTTCGCCTTCTTGGATGGCGGCTAAAGCGGCACCGTAAGCTTGGGTCCCCGAGGCATCCCGGTCGATTCTCGCTTTTTGGTGTAGTTTCTTGAGCTCTTCTTTCATGGAAGGGGATTGAGGACACAGCCTCAGAGTAATGGCAATCCTCAAAGGTACTAGGCGCTAGAATGGAGTTTCCGAGACCGCGCGAAAGCGGAATGACTTACCATCTAAAACGTATTCGAGACTTGTCTCCGAGCTGTGGAGACAGAGTCGCTTGATCCCTTTCGTCCGAGCAATGAGCTTATTCTTCTGAAAATCCCCGTAGGTACGATCCCCGACAATAGGCAAGCGACGTTTTACGCACTGAACACGCAGCTGATGCGTCCTACCGGTAATCGGCTTCAATTCGAGCAAACTGGTAATTGGGGAGCCTGGAATTGGCTGGGCGGAAACCAGCTCTGTTTCCGCTGACTTGCCTGAACCGGTATTCGCCCGGACGGACTTTCCCGATTGAATTACCTGTAATCGATCTTTCCAAACGGCCCCTCGCCCCTTCGGCTTGGCAACGCCGAAAACGAGGGCCTTGTAGATTTTTGTCACTTTCCGCTTTTCAAAGGCCTCTAGGGCCGCTTCCCGGGTCTTGGGATAAGCGGAAAGCAACAGGATTCCCGATGTGGCGCTATCGAGCCGATTTAGCAGGTAGATCGGCTTAAGGTCTCCATTTTCCCCCCCGGTTTGAATGTATGCTTGTTGTTCCGAGTCGTATGGAAGGTTCAAGAGCCCTTTGCCTTGGTCTGACTTTCGATTTGGATGTGACAGAATTCCAGCCGGCTTTTCCACTGCGATCAGCCCATTACTATCCGCAACGAGTACGCGAACACTCTTTGTCCACGGCATAGATTTGAACTGTTGGTGAGAATTCAAGGGCGGGTGGATTTGCTTCGAACGAATATCGCTAGCCATTGTTTGAGCGAAGCTATTTCAAGACGGAGTTTTCCCGACATAGACGCGCGATCAAGACGAAGATTTTCGCCCTTGGGCTCAAATCAGATCTTTTTGATAATTGCTAGCTTGGCTAAAGGAATGAAGAGTTTAATTTTTTACTGATGACGACTCCTTCGGAGCTATCAGCGATGCTGAGAGAAATCGGGCTGGAAACGCTCAACGTAGATATTGAATCGGAAGACGCCTCCCTTGAAGGATTGACGATGGAGAGGCTTAAGCGGGCCATGCAAGACGCATTTGATGCGGGTCAGGCCATGCGACAGAAGGAGAGCATAGAAGCGAATCTTCTCTTCTGGCAGTTGATGGAGTCTCTCCCGGATCATGTCTATTTCAAGGATCAGCGCAGCCGCTTCACCTGCATCAACCACTCTATGGCTCGCTTCTTTGGCTTGTCTCACCCCGATGAAGCGATTGGGAAGAGCGACTTCGATTTCTTCCAGAACGAGTTTGCCACCACTAAATTCGATGCGGAACAGGAAATAATCCAATCGGGTCGCGGATGGCATTTTCGCGAAGAGCGGGACATCCAGAGCGACGGAAGCGAGAAGTGGGTATTGACTACCAAGTTGCCTCTCAGGGATTTGAATGAAGATATTTGCGGTACCTTCGGCATTTCCCGGGATATCACCAAACGCAAATTCACTGAGATCGAACTAGACCGTCAGCGGCAACTGCTGGAAACCATCATCCAGATTCTGCCATGCCGTATATTCGCCCGAAATACTAAAGGCGAATTTCTGCTCATAAACGAAGAGTATCGGAATACCTTTCACATCGACGCCCGAGAGAATGTGATCGGCAAGAAATTGACGGACTTACGGGACAATGAAATGGCACGGCAAATCGAAGTCCAGGATGCGGAAATCATGGGAACGGGAGTCCCGCTTATCAATGAACTAGAATTTACTAAGGGCCTTCTCAATGTGGGTCGCTGGGCGTTGAGTTCAAAGGTACCTCTTAAGAATTCCCAAGGAGCCATAACCGGCATCGTCGGGATGGTCATGGATATCACCGAGCAGAAAGAAGCTGAGCAGAAAGCCAAGGCTGCCGGCGAAGAGTTGGCCAAGAAGAACCATCAATTCGAAGCTGAGTTGCTGGTAGCCCGCCAGTTGCAGGAGCAGCTGATGGCTATAGGCTTTGACTCGCAGCCGATGTATGCCCGTTCCGGGAATACGTGGGAGCTCGAAGCCTCCTATCTGTACACGCCTAGTCATCACTTGGCGGGCGATTTCTTCTACCTCATTCCCATCTCCGAAAACCGTTTGGGGATCCTCGTTTGCGATGTCATGGGTCACGGGATCAAAGCAGCTCTCGTAACCATGCTTATTCGGGGACTCATGCTGGAGACACCGGTTCTCTTGGCCGAACCAGACAAAGTAATGAAGCATCTGAATGATAGCTTGGTGAAGCTTGCCGAGGATCCGGAGTTCCCTCGTTTCGTCACGGCTCTTTATACGGTTATCGATCTCAACACAGGGAACGTGCGGCTCGCCAGTGCGGGACATCCAGCGCCGATTTGGCGAGTCGAAGATAACTCAGGATCGCACTTCGAGCTTTGCCCAGTTGAAGACATTGGACCTGCCTTAGGGCTGCTTCCGGACGAGATTTTCAAGGGTAGCCAATTCGAATTGACCCAGAAGACCGAGTTGCTTTTCTACACCGATGGAATCATCGAACAGAAAACCAAGCAGGGTGAGGAATGGGGCGTCGAAAACCTGGAGGAAACGGTTTTAGACCATGAGAGCGACGATCTGCCGGAACAACTGAAAGCCATTTCCGATGAGCTCAAGGAATCCGCCGGAGCTGAAGAACTTTCGGACGACGTTTGTATCGTGGCTGTGCGCCTACTTCCCAACTGAAACGTTGCCAAATGGTGCCGGAGCCGTTTCCCATGTTAGCCTTAAGCAAAAGAGTAGCTCCTATGATCACTGTTCTATCGCCCGCGAAATCGCTCGATTATCAATCATCCGTTCGGTGCAATGACTTCACTTTGCCCGCTTTCACGGGAAAGTCCCGCGAGCTAATTGGCATTCTCAAAAAGAAGTCGGCCAACGATATTCAGTCACTCATGTCAGTCTCTGAATCTCTGGCTGAGGAGAATGTTGAACGCTACACTAGCTGGAAGGCTTCTCGGAAGCCAGGGCCCAAGGCCCGTCAAGCCGCCTTCGCTTTCAAGGGGGACGTTTACCTTGGGCTGGATTTTCCCACACTCAAAGCCCGAGAAAGAGTATATGCTCAGCGGCATTTGCGTATTCTCTCAGGGCTCTACGGAATCCTGAAGCCTTTGGATTTGATGGCTCCTCACCGCTTGGAGATGGGGACCTCTTTGGAGAATCCAAAGGGTCGATCTCTGTACGCCTTTTGGAACGGGACTCAAACGGAATTCCTTAACGAGGAAGCCGCTCGAAATGGATCTAAATACCTTCTTAATCTCGCTTCCGAGGAGTATTTCAAATCCATCGACAGAACGGCATTAAAGACAGAGGTTATTACGCCCCGCTTTCTCGATTCCAAGGATGGCAAGAATTATCGAGTTATGAGCTTCTATGCTAAGCGAAGCAGAGGAACAATGGCTCGCTGGGGAATTCAAAACAGTATCGAGGATCCGGATGCACTCATATCGTATGCGGAAGACGGGTATCGGTACGATGCTGCTGGGTCCGAATCTGATCGGCCAACCTTCATACGTTCGCACGCTTAGACCGAAAGAACCGGATTATCTTCGCTTTGCTCCTCGCGAAATCGCGGCCTCCGCGCACTTCATTCCATCGAGGGCAGCCGATACGATGCCTCCAGCAAAGCCGGCTCCTTCGCCACAAGGATACAAGCCTTCTACGTTCGGGTGAACCAGTGTATGTTCATCTCGTGGTATGCGGACTGGCGAACTGGTGCGGGTTTCGAACCCCACCAGATTCGCTTCCTCGGTGATGTAGCCTTTCATCGACTTGTCGAATTTGCGGAGGGCAATTTGAATACGGTTAGCGATCCCTTCAGGAAGAAGTTCATCCAGAGGAGCTGGAGTTAGACCCGGAAAGTAGCTCGATTCGGGAAGGCTCGATGACATTCGGTGGTTCAAGAAATCGGTCACTCGTTGGGCGGGCGCTTGTTGTTTGCCGCCGCCCGTTTTAGCGGCTACCCGCTCCAAGCCCTTTTGATAGGCGATCCCAGCCAAAATCCCATGCTCGCCATTGCAGGGCTCTGTATCTTCTGGCTCCACTGTAACCACGAAACCACTATTCGCGAAACGAGAATCTCTCCTGGCTAAGGACATTCCATTGACAACGACTTCATCGTTCTCGGTAGCAGAGGGTACGATGAAACCTCCCGGGCACATGCAAAAGGAATGGACGCCTCTATCGTCGATCTTGGTAGCCAATCGATAGCTTGCGGCTGGCAGCATGGGGTGTCGCTTTTTTCCTCGATCGCAGGAATATTGGATACTGTCGATCAGCTCCTGTGGATGCTCGATGCGCACTCCCATCGCGAAGGGTTTCTGCAGCAAGGGAACTTCTTCGCGAACCAGGAGTTCGTAAATATCCCGAGAGCTGTGCCCCGTGGCCAGGATCACCCCTTCCCCGGTGAATTCTCGACCGTCTTTGGTGCGGGCTCCGATGACGCTTTTTACATCCGAAGTTCGAACTAATTGTGTGACCCGAGTTTGAAAATGAACCTCGCCGCCACTGGAAAGAATGGATTCCCGCATGCCTCTGACGACATTGGGAAGCAAGTTCGAGCCGATGTGCGGATGGGCGTCCAGCAAAATAGCGGATGGAGCTCCGTGCTCAACGAAGGTTTCATAAACCTTTCTAACCGAGCCACGTTTGGTCGCCCGCGTGTAAAGCTTCCCGTCTGAAAACGTCCCTGCCCCTCCCTCGCCGAAACAATAGTTAGAGTCCTCGATAACTCGCCCCTCCCGCAATATCGGAGCCAAATCGAATCTTCGTGCGATGGCATCTTTCCCCCGTTCGAGTAATACCGGGAGCCAACCGAGCTCGATAGCCCGCAGGGCGGCGAACATTCCCGCCGGACCCATCCCTACGATAACTAGACGTGGAGCCCCTTTCCCGACCCACGGATAGTCCGGAGTGTATTCACGTTCTGGCGGCAAAGATTCGCCAACAGAAGCCTCAAGACGGAGCTGAACCTTTATCTGCTTTCTGCGGGCATCAATCGATCGCTTTAGTAGCCGAATATCAGCGATTCTGCTCTCATCCGTCTTGAGTTTTTTAGCGACTTCTTCCTTCCAGCGAGTCTTCTGATGGGACTCTTCCAACGGAAGCGTTACGTCAATTTTGTGGATCATCGATTGTCAGCCCGAGAATCCCGCGGATTCCAGTGGAGTCGAGAATCTTCGTGCGTTGGCTGCGTGAATCATTAATCAGTTCAGTTAAAAACAACGAAGTAAACGATGGGCGCTCGGCTTGCACTGCCTTAGCTTCAGCGAAGGAGTGAGATCGCCCGCTCCCCCATATGACTTCTTCACCAATTTCTCCATGTCATCCCTCCTCGAACAATTCCTTACGGTTTTTGAAGCCGTCGTCCAAATCGGATTGGTCGTTCTCTTCGCCAGTTTGTTGGTCCGCCGAAACGTCATACCAAAAACTGGCGTAAAGCTGATTTCCGACACGGTTATTACCGTCTTTTTGCCCTGTCTGATTTTTTCCAACATCGTGGGACGGTTCGAGCCATCGGAGTTTTCCTATTGGTGGGCTCTTCCGTTGTCAGCGACTCTGATCACCATCGCCGGATGGGGAATCTCTACAGCCCTATTTGCTCGTATGGGTCCGGAAAAACGCGAGCTAAAGCCGGTCGCCTTTTTGCAGAATGCCGGATATTTTGTTTTGCCGATCGGACAAATGATGCTTGGCGGGGAGTTCGAGCAATTCGCTCTCTACGTATTTCTCTATATCTTGGCGAATAACCCGCTACTTTGGCTAATTGGGAAGCACTTCCTCAGAAAACGGGAGCAAGATGAAGTTTTTCAATGGAGCCAAGTTTTGAGTCCGCCCATCTACGCAAACATAATAGCCCTATTCCTCGTCGCCACTGGGGCCCGAGCCTATCTTCCGGATGTAGTCCTCAATACGGCTACCTTTCTTGGAGAAGGAGCGGTCCCGCTCGGCATTTTCGCCCTGGGGGCAACCCTCGGGACTCTTGATATCGATCTCCGCCGCTATTTGAAACCCGGGATCCTAGTGCTCCTGCAAAAGCTTTTCATCATGCCGTTGGTGGTTCTCGGAGCCATGGCATTGATTCCCTGGATGCGATCGGATCCGCTACTCGTATTGCTGTTCGTTCTTCAAGGGGCTTCCCCGCCAGCGACATCGCTTATCTTGCAGAGCAAGAGCTACAGCGACGACTCAGAACGTGTCGGCACCATTACAGTTATGTGCTATATTGTATGCGTGATCTCGATACCTTTTTGGGTAGGTTTGGCAGAAGCGCTCTTCCCGACTTCCTAGAACAAGTAAACTTCGATTTTGGATAGTTTCACTCTTGAACTAGAAGGGTGCACCGTATAGCTTGTTACGGTCCTCATTTCAATAGGATTTGGGGTTCCAACTCCCTAAGAAATTATGGAATTCATCTTCGCGGCAGCGATAATTTTCGCTATCGGTCTGTCCTTGGCAGGCTTCTACCAATCAGACCAGCTAATGCGGATTCTTCGGGAGCGGCATCCCGATAATTGGAGAGAATCCGGATATCCCTGCGGTTACTTTAAGTGTAGAGAAGCCTTACGAGATCATTGGTGGGAACGGGATAAGATTATAATGAAGCTGCCCCTCTGGTGGGTAAAGTTCGACTGGATCGAAAAAGACCGAGAAGCGAAGCGCCTGAGGAAGCGTATCGTTTTCATTGCCGCTCTCATCCATACTCTGGTAATTTGCGGCATCATCTTTTGGTGGACAGGCATATTCGTCGCTTCTTAGGACTAGGCTCTCGGACAAAGTCTGGTTGCAGGAAAGACGTTACCAACGATGACTGCCGATTTGTATCACCTACGATCTCGCTGTCCCTAAGATTAATCCATGAATTTCGGCAAATCATGTTCCCCTGGGACTAAAGCTGCGGTCCGTCATGGCGGAAATGGATTTGAATCCGTTGTCCAATCTCTAGACCAGCCAGATAATAAATACGTGAGTATAGAACGTTTTCTGATAGAGACACTTGCGGAAGCTTGATAGGGCATTGATAAGCGTTAGTGCTTTATCCTTTTTTCTTATGACTAGTCTATCGCGAAACATATTCCGAGGAGTGGTAATACTGACGCTCCTGCACTTGGGCTTTATATGCGCTAACGGGCAATATCCGAACATGGATGTGGATGGGCTCTACCAGCAATATTGCGCGGCGTGCCACGGCAAGAATATGGAGGGGGCTCAATATTCCCCTTTGATCAAGGATACCTGGCTATACGGGATCGATCGCAAACGGATGTACAATACCATCATGTACGGGATTACGGGAACGGATATGATCGCCTGGTCGACTGCTCTTAGCAAAGAGCAAATCAATGGATTGACGGACTATATTCTAGCCAAGCAAGACACGGTGCCAAGCTCGGAAGCGAGCATCCCCGATCGGGTGGAAACAGAACACTACACCCTAAAAGTGGAAACGCTCGTTTCCGAAGGCTTCCGATCTTCTCCTTGGAGTATCCAATTTGTGGACGATCGCAGAGCTCTGCTAACCGAGAGGAGAGGCGGGCTTCGCTGGATGGTCGATGGGAAGCTGGACCCACAACCCATCGAAGGCGTCCCGGCTACCACCCAATACGGCGATTCGGGTATGCTCGGCATGGCGCTAGACCCCGACTACGATAAGAATGGATGGGTGTACATCGGCTACATCCATCCGCTCGGCGATGGCTCAACCAAAGACACGCCCGCTATGACTCGGGTGATTCGCGGTCGCTTGGACGGGCATCGCTGGGTGGACCAAGAGGACGTGTTCCGATTGCCCGAATCCTTACACTTTACCCAAGGCAAGCGCTGGGGATGCCGCCTGTTTTTCGATAAGGAAGGTTACTTGTATTTCTCCATTGGCGACATTGGCCGCAATGATGAGGTGCAGCTCATTTCCAAGCCCGGAGGCAAATTGTATCGGATTCACCCCGACGGTTCTATACCGAAAGACAACCCCTACGTGGGATGGATGAGCGCCATCGAGGCCATCTACACGATTGGCAATCGCAACCTGCAGGGGATCGACCAGCATCCAGAAACGGGCCAGATTTGGGCCACCGAGCATGGACCCATGGGTGGAGATGAGCTCAACATTATCGAGAAGGGCAAGAACTACGGATGGCCGCTCATTTCCTACGGGATTAACTATGACGGCTCCGATGTTACCACCATGACCCACATGAAGGGCATGGAGCAGCCGGTCAAACACTGGACCCCCTCCCCTGCTCTTAGCGATTTGGAATTCTACACGGGCGACCTTTTCCCCAAGTGGAAGAATCAAGCTTTGGTCGGAGCCTTGGCTTTCGAGGAAATCAAACGCTTGGAACTAGATGGCGATAAGGTCGTCTCCGAAGAAGTTTTATTCAAAGGGATTGGACGTATCCGAGATATCAACACAGCTTCCGACGGCTCGATATACGTGGTCATCAACAATCCGCATGCGGTGGTTCGGCTTACGCCCGCGGACTAATCGGGATTAGGGTCGTCGCTTTACTATCGTCAGTAGCCATTCGCGTAGCATCTTGGCAGCTAGGGCTGAAGAGATGCCGGTCGGGTCGAGCTCTGGGGCTAATTCAACGATGTCCAAGCCAACGATATTCCGCCTATCGAAAACTGCTCTCAGCGATTCGAAGTCTCCCCACCTGATTCCCCCTGCCTCAGGCGTACCCGTCCCTGGAATTTCGGATGGATCGAAAATATCGATGTCGAAAGTGATGTAGATCGGGCGCGAACTAAAGTCCTCGGAGGCTAGCCGCTCATCAAGGGTTGCGGCGTCAGCAGGTATGTAGCGACCGCTTTTCTCGAGCTCCTGATACTCTTCCCTCGTCCCCGAGCGAATACCGATTTGCAGCAAGCGCTCGCTTGGCAGGAAGTCGAGCGTTCGCCGCATGGCACAGGCATGGGAGTTTCCCGTTCCCTCGTAGGATTCGCGTAAGTCGGCGTGGGCATCGAATTGGACAACGACCAAATCGGGGTAACGTTGGAAAGCGGCTTGGATTGCTCCCGGGGAAATCGAATGTTCGCCTCCTAGAATTATTGGGAGGGCCTTCTGCCTATAGATCTCGTCGACCGCCAATTTCAACGCCTCCCCAACGCTGTCCGGGGCTCCCTCACTATCGACATCCAGATTGCCAATATCGGCATAGACAATGTATTCTAGGTCCTTGTCCTGTACAGGCGAATACGTTTCAATGGCGGCTTCACTTATTGTCCTAATGCCGTCTGGCCCTTTAGCAGTGCCTTTCCTAAATGAGGCTGTCCTATCGTAAGGAACGCCTAGAATGACCGGACAACCCGGTTGTATTTTCTTTCCCGCTCCGAGAAACGGAATCGCTGCAGGAGTAATCTTCACGTGGACCTTAGGCTAGCCGACCCTTATAGTCGTCGTATCCAAAACTTCGAATCATCTCGATCTCTCCATCCTCTTGCAAAATAGCTATGGAGGGAAGTTGAACGCCGTTGAAAGTCGTGTTTTTCACCATTGTGTAGTGTGACATATCGTTGAGGACCACCTGATCTCCTACCGCGAGTGGCTGGTCAAAGCTGTAGTCCCCTATTACATCCCCCGATAGGCAGGTTGGGGCTCCAAGACGATAGGTGTAGGCTTTTTGGCCCGGTTCGCTTGCTCCCTCGACATCCGGACGATAGGGCATTTCCAGAACGTCAGGCATATGGGCTGTTGCGGAAACATCGAGTATCGCGATCTGCATGCCGTTATGAACGATGTCGATTACTTCGGAAACGAGTACTCCGGTACCTGCCGAAATCGCCTCGCCCGGCTCAAGGTAGATTTCCAACCTTGGGTATCGTGCATGCGTATCTTTGATTATGCGAATCAGTCGATCGATATCGTAGCTTGGATTGGTGATCAAGTGGCCGCCACCCATGTTGAGCCATTTCATTCGCCGAAGCTGATCATCGAATTTTTCAACTACTACCTCCATGACCCGTTCGAGGGCATCGGAACCCTGCTCGCACAAAGTATGGAAATGGAGTCCTTCTATGCCAAGCAGATCGCCCGTTTCCAGTTGGTCTAGCGTAACTCCGAAACGCGAACCTTTTGCGCAGGGATTATAGATCTCAGCAACGGATTCTGCGTATTCCGGATTTATTCGCAAACCAGGAGATACTCGTCGTGGCGAAAGGAGGACCATTTCCCGGTAGCGCTCCCACTGGCTTAGTGAATTGAACACGATATGGTCGGAAATTTCCAGGAGCTGCCTTACCTCCTCCTCTTTATAGGCCGGGGAGAAAACATGGACTTCGCCACCGAATTCCTCGGCTCCAAGGCGGGCTTCGTGCAATCCACTAGCCGCAGTACCCGCCAGATAGTTGCGCAAAGTTGGATACAGATTGTAACAGGAGAAAGCCTTTTGGGCTAAAAGCACATTCGCGCCGGTCTCGTCTTGCACTCGCTTAAGCAAGCTTCCGTTTCGATGGAATGCTTGATGGTGCATAAGGTAGCAAGGCGTAGACAGATTTTGGGCCTTTGCGGCCTTGGCCAGAGCGCTGAATATGTTCGCAGGAAAGTCGGCGTCGATATCCGAAAGTCGACCCAGAGAATGAGAGGACGTTCCAGGCGCGGACTGGCGAACCAAGGGAGCATTATGTTGGAAGTTCATGAGAAGCTGATCAATAAATTAGAATGTATTAGAAGGATGGAAAAGTTATCTGACAGCAGTCCCATAAAGAACTGGAGGCCTAAACCTCTTGTCCCAACAGCAGATCTTTAGCGTCTGGTGGCGGTCTGCCGTTGAAGATTCGTCGATAACGATTTTTCTTTTCAGGCGTAGCTCGTGAACCGAAGCTACGCCATCGGTTCTAATAATTGATCCGCTTCCTGGACCTGCCAGGGAAGGCCCCAGGCATTTAAATCGTCCATGAAGGGATCAGGATCAAGCTGCTCGACATTCCAAACGCCGGGCTTTAGCCACGCCCCAGACACTAGGTGTCTGGCGCCAATCATTGCCGGAACGCCAGCGGTGTAGCTGATAGCTTGGCTCTTTACCTCTCGGTAGCATTCCTGGTGATCGCAAATGTTGTAGATGAACTTCGTTTCTAGCTCTCCGCTCTTCTTGGATCTACCCGTGATTAGACAGCCGATACAGGTTTTTCCTTTGGTTAGGGGCCCGAGCGAGGCGGGGTCCGGGAGCACGCTCTTTAGAAATTGTAGCGGAGCGATTTGCTGACCATCAAATTCGATCGGCTCGATTGCCGTCATGCCAACGTTTTCCAAGACTTTGAGATGATTGATGTATTTGTCGGAAAACGTCATCCAAAAACGTATGCGCTGCAAACCTGGCAAATTCTTGGCAAGGCTTTCGAGTTCCTCATGATAGAGCAGGTAGATTTTCCTCGAACCGATTTCGTTGTCCGGAAAATCGAAATCGCGGCTTACCGATAGGGCCGGAATCTCTTTCCACTCGCCCTGCTCCCAGAATCTTCCGTTGGCTGTGATCTCCCGAATATTGATTTCCGGATTGAAATTGGTCGCGAAGGGCAGCCCGTGATCCCCTGCGTTAGCGTCGATGATGTCGACCGTTGTGATCTCTTCAAACCAATGCTTTAGGGCATAGGCGCAAAATACATTGGTCACGCCAGGGTCGAAACCGGACCCCAGAATTGCGGTCAATCCGGCCTCCCGGAATCTATCTTGGTAGGCCCACTGCCATTTATACTCGAAGTGAGGCGTTTCCGGCGGTTCGTAGTTGGCCGTATCCAGGTAGTGCACTCCCGCTTCCAGACAGGCATCCATAAGCGTTAGATCCTGATATGGGAGGGCGATATTCAGGAGAATCTCCGGTTGCACTCGCTTGAGGAATTCAACAGTTTCCCCGACATTATCCGCGTCAATCTGAACAGTTTTTATCCCAACCCCTGATGCCTCTTTGATATCAGCGGCGATCGCGTCGCATTTGCCCAGAGATCTGCTGGCAAGCCAAATTTCCCCAAACGTAGCCCCATCTTGGGCGCACTTTTGAGCAACGACATTTCCAACGCCACCGGCGCCAACAATAACGATTCTTGCCATTGGTCAATAATCAGGCCCGGAATCTCCGGAATCGAACCTCAAAGTCAATGTGAAATATCGTCAATTATCGTCGCTAAGTTTCCCTTAAATTGACAAAACAGCCATCCCGATCTTCACAGGAGTTACCACTAGCCTATGAGCCTACGAATTCTGCAATTCCAACTCTTTCGCCACGACATATCTACGCGAATGCCCTTCAAGTATGGGATCGCTACGATGACCCATCTTCCTCATGTCTTTCTGAGGATCGAGGCAAGTGTTGATGGACGAGCTCAGAGTGGCATTTCCGCGGACCACTTACCTCCGAAATGGTTCACCAAGGATCCGGAACGAGACCCGTTTTATGAAATCGATGACATGCTGAACGTCATTGAGAATGCTGGAAGCCTAGCGAAGGATATCGAAGCGGAAACAGTATTCAATTTTTGGAGAGACCTCTACGGTCGGCAAGATGCTTGGGCGAAAGAACAAGGAATCCCTTCACTTCTAGCCCACTTTGGCACATCGCTTGTAGAACGAGCATTAATAGATGCCTTTTGTCGCCATTTGCAGCTGCCTTTCCATCAGGCTCTCGCGGAAAATGCGCTTGGTATCGACTTCTCCACAGTACGGCCAGATCTTGCCGGAACTCAGCCCAATGACTGGCTACCGACAGAGCCTTTGGGTCAGGTCACTGCAAGGCACACCGTCGGTTTAGCGGACCCGATTTACGAGTCTGAAATCAGCGATCAAGCCCGCATTGGTGATGGCCTGCCCGAGTCCTTGGAGGCCTGCATAGGCTTTTATGGGCTCAAGCATTTCAAGATCAAAATATGCGGCAATTTGGATACAGATATCGTGAGAACCAAATCGATCTTTACGGTCTTGGAGCAACAGGCTCCAAACGACTATGCTTTTACCCTGGATGGCAACGAGCAATTCCTCGACGCTAATCAGTTTCGCCTCCACTGGAACGAGCTAACCAACAATCTTCCGGACTCGTTTCTTGATCACTTGCTGTTTGTCGAGCAGCCGTTTCATCGCGATATCGCTCTCAGCGAGAGCATTGGCGAAGCGTTGAGGGACTGGAAGGATGCCCCGCCGATCATAATTGACGAGTCGGATGGGGATTTGGATTCGCTCGCGACAGCAATTGCTCTCGGGTATAAAGGAACGAGTCACAAGAACTGTAAGGGAGTCTTCAAGGGGATTATCAATCGGTCGACCATCAATTCACTGAATCGCAAATCAGGGGCTCAAGAATTCCTGATGAGTGGCGAAGACCTCGCGAATATCGGTCCGATCGCTAATCACCAAGACCTGGTTGTTCAAGCGGCTTTAGGCAATGAAAGCGTCGAGCGAAATGGGCATCATTATTTCAGCGGCCTCTCTGTTTTCGATCAGGCCATCCAAGACGACACTTTGGCGTCGTTTCCAGACATGTACACGCAGAATCCAGAAGGCGTGACCCGATTGGACATACGAAATGGACAGCTTTCTGTCGAAGAGTTGAATGATCTTCCTTTTGGGACCAGGGACTCCATTTTCAACTTAATCAATTCCTGAAGACAGAATCCTTGCCCTCCTCTAAGAGTTCCTACTCAATCCAGTCCCTCTCTCGTGGACTCTTCCCCAAACGATATCGAATCACAACGAAAATCACGTCTAGTCAGAATCTTGGGAGCAGCATTCCTGCTTGCCCTCATAATGGGTCCTGGACCTGGACTGTACCTGATTAATGGATATGCTAAAGCGGGAGGCTCTATCTTCGGCCTTCCTGCTCTCTATGCTTGGTGCCTATTCTGGTTCGCCATTGAAGTGGCAATTGTTGTGATTGCGGCAAAAACGCTTTGGAAGAAGTAGTGGAGATGCTCGGCATCGATTCAGTTATGGCGTCCATCGATATGGGAAATACCCCACTCGTCATTCTGGGGCTGTACATGATTATGCTTCTTTCATTCGGCGTTATCGCTTATCTGCGCAGCAAATCGTCAGAAGAGGACTTCTACCTCGCCGGCCGGGGTCAGGGCGTTCTGGTCACTGCTTTGACGATTATGGCGACAATGTTCTCCAGCGCTGCCATGCTCGGTATTCCGGGACTGATTTACAAAGATGGATTGCCGTTCGTTTTCTTCGCATTGAACCTTCCCTTGTCTGGAGCGGCCGTGTATGCGATCGGTTCCCGAGTTTGGCGCTTGGGCAAGAAACGTGGATACATGACGCCTGCCGACCTCATTTCCGACTACTATGGCGGATCCTCATTACTTCGCTGCCTAGTTGCTCTTACCGGAGCTCTTTATGTGATCCCCTACATCGTTATGCAAATCAAGGCGGGCGGGTACTTGGCTCAACGAATGTTCCCTGATGCCGAAGCGGTAACGCTATTAGGGAAAAACTTCGCCATATTCGAAGTTGGTGTAATGGCGCTATCGGTACTGACCATGCTTTATGTTCTCATTGGGGGCATGAGATCCGTGGCTTGGACCGACGTCGTGCAAGGACTTCTCTTGCTATCTGGAATGATTATCGCGGGCCTGGCGACGGTAACGGCATTGGGAGGCCCTAGATCTTTTTTTCAAGAAGTGACAGCTTTGCCGCCTGAGGCTCTCTCGCTGCCTGGGCCATCAGGAGCATGGTCGCCTTGGAAGCTCATGACCATTTGCATGTTCGCCTCCCTGGCCACCATGATACAACCAGGCCAATGGATACGTTACTATGCTGCTAGGTCCACTGAAACTCTCAAACGGAGCGCATTAATTTTCGCTATCTTGCTACCTATTTGCTTTATTTTCGGCGTAATGCTCGTGGCTCTTGGAGCTCGAGTAATTTATCCTCCCATTCTTGAGAACGGTGTTCTGTTACCCCACCCTGCTATCGGAACACAGTCCGACGAGTTTGATCAAGTGGTCATTGCCTTGATACAAGAGCACATTCCCCTGTTGCTCGGCCCCGCAGTTGGCGTAGTGATTGTTTCATTAATACTGGTGGCAATCATGGCTGCCTCGATGAGCACGGCAGATAGCAATTTGCACGCTTTAAGCGCCGTTTTAACGAGGGATGTCTACGATAAATTCGTACGCCCAAATGCTAGCGAACGTGAAAAGACGTGGTTCGGACGGGCCGTAATCGCGGTCGCCACTTTGCTCGCTCTCTGGCTGGTTATGCTTGGAGAAAACAATCCCGACTTTCAACCCCTAGCTCTGATCGCTCAACTCATGTTCGTGGCCATGGCGTTTTCCTGCCAGCTATTGCCGCTAGCAATCGACGCTCTATTTGTTCGAAAGGGAAGTCAGACCGGCGCCATCTGCGGAATCATAGCCGGCATCGGAACCGTGTTCTTATTTACCCCGTTCCCCGCTTTGATTTTCGGAGAAGGATCTTTCAGCTCATTGGCCCAGTTAACGAAAGTGTTGAGCGGCCTGTTCGACATCGGATTTTGCGGCTTCGTCGTGAACACAGGCGTGTTTGCTATAGTGAGCAAATACACTCCATCGCCCTCACCGGAACGAGTAGCGGCGTTCGAGAAAGATTTGAAACGAGACTGATAACTCGAACGTTTCAAAAAATTTAAGGCTCTCAACCACGAAAGACACGAAGAAACTCGAAAAGCTTCGCAAATACA
>NZNM01000063.1 GCA_002694885.1 Opitutaceae bacterium
TTGAATGCGCAGATGAGAAAGCCTTTTTTCACGCACTTGGGCTAGATTTTATCCCCCCTGAACTCCGTGAGGGAATAGATGAGATAGAAGCGGCGGCCAGGGGCAATTTACCCGAACTCATACGAGAAGACGACATACGCGGCATGCTGCATCTTCACTCGACCTACAGCGACGGCGCCGATTCCATTGCAGAAATGGCCGCAGCCGTACAGGAACGCGGCTTTGCCTACATGGGGATGGCCGATCACAGCCAGTCAGCCGCCTATGCCGGCGGCCTGAAGGTCGATGCGGTCAAACGCCAGTGGGACGAGATTGATGCACTCAATGAAACGCTGGCCCCCTTCCACATATTCAAGGGCATTGAATCCGATATTCTGTCTGACGGATCGCTCGACTACGAAGATTCGATCCTGGAACAGTTCGATTTTGTCGTCGCATCGGTGCATTCGCAGTTTAATCTGGACCGGGACGCCATGACAGAGCGGTTTTTACGCGCCATAGATCATCCCGCAACTACCATTATTGGACATCTAACCGGTCGCTTACTCTTGGACCGTGAAGGATACGAGTTAGACCATGAGGCCGTTTTTGAGATGGCGGCAAAAAAGCGCGTGAGCATAGAGGTAAATGCACATCCCGCCCGTTTAGACCTCGATTGGCGCCACATTCGCCAAGCGCATCAAGCAGGCGTTCTAATCAGCATTAACACCGATGCCCATCGCCTCTCTGGACTCGACAACTTAACCTATGGCGTAGGCTGTGCGAGAAAGGGATGGCTTGCCAGTCAAGACGTTCTCAACACGCTGGATATAGATGGATTCCGCCACTTCTTGCGCGACCGCACCTAAAGCTTGTCGACCTCATCTCATCGCCATTGCGGGTCCGTCCTGCGCCGGTAAGACTACGCTTGCTCAAGGCCTGGTCCAAACACTGCCCTCAGCTGTCCATTTTCCGCTCGACGCCTACTATGCCGACCTTTCTAACCTCTTGCCAGAGCAGAGGGTGCACTACAACTTTGACTGCCCCGATGCGTTGGATTACGATCTTCTGCACGCCGATTTACAAGCGCTGGCAAATGGGCAACCCATTCGCGCACCCGTCTATGATTTCCGCACTCATACCCGCCAACCCGTCACCCGCACTATCACCCCGCCAAAATATCTACTGATTGAGGGCCTCTTCGCCCTGTATTTTCCCACACTCCGTGCGCTCTGCTCCTATCGGATATACGTCGACATTGATTCTATAACCTCTTTGGAGCGTAGGATTCGACGCGACTCCATCGAACGCGACCGCCCTGAAGCTTCTGTTCGCCAACAGTTTACACGTCAAGTAGGCCCCATGGCTCAGCGCTATATAGTGCCCACGCGATCTCATGCGGACTGCATTGTCAGCGGCGCTCAAGACCCTTCTAAGCTATGCGCTCAAATCCAGCGGGCCTGCAGTCACCTTAAATAGGGATGGACCGCTGGAACTCTATCAGGCGAACTGAGGTCCACTCAATGCCCTCTGTTGGTTCGGAAAACAGATAGCTAGTGACTCAATTAACCAACCTTAATATATTTCAAAGATTAGCGAATAGAGTCGCTTTGAGGAGCCCCCTCCTCGCTGACAATATCCCTTTTTTACACATGGGAAGCTGCGATGATACAGCGAAAAAAAAGAGCGCGTGGACGCAATAAAAGGGACGCCACCAGCCTTGACGAGCGATACCTAGAACGCTCCGGAGAGTTGGAAGGAAAGGTCGAATTACACTCCGACGAACGCGTGAATTTTGGGAAGATGCCGAACACCTGGATGGTTGTACAAACCGATGCGCGCGGACAGCAGGCCACCCTAACACGACTTTCACTCGGCGGTGATACGAGTTTAAAAACCAGTGATGTAATGGAAGCCCTGGGCGAGCATTATAACATCCAACAGGGTTTAGACGAAGAGGGGATTAGCAGCCTATTAGAGCGCGCATTGGCCAAACCCGACACTATTCTAAACTCCAATCAAGTGATCGCACGGGCTAAAACAGCGGTTCCAGGAGACGATGGGCGTATCGAGTGGGAAGGTAAACTCAATGAAGAACGCCTAACCGAAGCGTTCCAAATCCACGCGGCTCTCAAATTACAGCCCTTGGAAGCGGCTATGAAGTGCGATGCCCGCGGGTTCCTCGTACTTCCGGATCAGATCTTAGCGCACGTCCACCCCGAAACCGAAGGCGAGGCCGGCTGTAATATCTTTGGCGAAGAAAGCCTTATTCCCGGACGCCCTATGCCCCTTGAACTGGGTGAAAACGTACGCATAGAAGACGATACGATTATTGCTGGAGCCTTCGGTTATTTGGGTATTGGCAAGGGCGTATTATCCATCGCTCCTCCCATGTGGATAGCGGAGGATTCGATGCGCGCGGTCTACTGTCACATGGCGTTATTCGAGAAACCCCCGATGCCCACTGAAGACGTCGTACGCAGCATTCTGACTGAGTCAAAGGTGACCTACGGCATAAACAATCGAGCAATCGAGAAACTCTGTAGCAAGCAGCTGTCGCCAAAGCGCAAGCGAGTCTTGACACTGGCTCGAGGAGGCCCGCCGATGAACGGCGAGGACACGCGCATTGAGTACACGTTTGACCCGGAGCAGCGCGCGGGAAAAATCATGCCCGATGGCAGTATCGACTTTCGCCATCGCAATCTGGTCATCGGTGTGCAAGAAGACCAACTCTTAGCCACCGTGCATCCAGCAACGGAAGGCATCGCGGGATACACTATTTTCAACGAAGAATTAGCCGCAACGGACGGAGAGGAAAAAGTGTATACGGCAGGAGAAAACGTGCGCGCCGAGGGCGATCCCCCGGCCAAATTCTTCGCTACAGTAGAAGGCAATGCCCACGTTGCAGGAGAAGTCATACACGTTAAACCCGTCTACGTAATTAACGGCGACGTCGATTACGAGACGGGCAATATCGACACCACAACCGACGTTCAAATCGCTGGCAACGTGCGCGCGGGATTCACCGTCGAGTCCGGAGGCAGTATCATGGTATCTGGTTCCGTTGAATCGGGCGCGACCGTTGTTGCTGAGGGCGATGTGATCGTATCACAGGGCATCGTCGGCGAACATACCGACGTCATCGCCCGAGGCCTCCTCTCCATGGGCACTATTCAGTGCAAGTTTATTCAGACAGCGGGTGTACTAGCCAGAGAAGCGATTGAAGTAGGCAGCTATGTCTTTAACGCGCAAGTGCGCTGCGGTGGAGAGGTTAACGTGCATTCTGGCGGTGGCGAGCGCGGTGGCAGTATCGTCGGCGGCGAGGTTTTTGCGGCCCGCTCTATTCAGGCCAAAAATGTAGGTTCATCTACGACCGCAGGCACCGTAGTAGGCATCAATTCGGACCCCGTAACCGCCATAAAACTGGCCAAATTGAGGAAAGAGCAGCGTGAATTAGATCGCACGATTGAACGACAGTTACGCACCCTGGGCCTCGATGCGATTGACAACGATCGCATCAAGACCATTCAATACAACACGCCCAAAGCGCGACGTGCTCATATTGCCGAACTGATTGCCAAACTGTACGAAGCCAAAGAAGTGTACGATAAGGTCCAGGCAGACATAAAACCGCTGGCTGAAAAAAATGCGGAGGTCGAAGAGGGGGCTAACATAGAAATCGCCGGCACAATTTATCCCGGCGCAGAAGTCCATGTCGGTCAATCCGTCCTCATGGTCAACAAAGATATCAACCGGTCTCGTTTCTTTCAGGAAGACGATGCGGTGACGCATCAATCGCTCTAACAATTATAAACTATCCCAGCCCTATGGGATACACGCCCTTGGGACTCCATCTGCCAGCGGCGCCTATGCACTGCGCATTCGCCTCTCGCTTGCAGCCCGCATTCGCTTTGGCCGATTTGCCGGAGGCCATCCCATTGTCCTAAAGGCCGGATCGTATGTGTATATCGGATCAGCCATGGGCAACAGAGGAGCATCTTCGCTGCCGCGCCGGCTCATTCGACACGCTACGCGCAGCACCCCACATCACCCCCATACTATCCGCACGCATCTGATAGATTACTTTGTGAATCATGGCATGCTCACGCCCGACAAGCCGCTCTATCCGAGGACCAAACGGCTCCATTGGAACGTGGATTTCATGCTCGACCTACCTCCGGCATCCATCGCCGCTGCCTACATCTTACACACCAACATTCCGCTCGAATCACAGCTTGCCGCAGTGGTAGAAACCGATTCGCACACCGTAGCGTTCGCCGCGGGACTTGGGGCAAACGACGCGCGTGGGCAAACGCACCTGCTGCGCGTCGATGGGGACGAACGCTGGTGGAATCACCTCCCCCACCGTCTCGACGAGATACTGAGGACCATGAAGTCGTGACCTACACAACCACATGAACATTGATATTTATCTGGTTTTGGATACCTTAAGCGTTGGAAAAAATATTCTTGCAGCACAGGTATATGGAGGAGACGTCAAAGACGTATCAAACCGCATTGGCAGGTCACATGCCCTATGGAAGAAAACGCCCTACACAACACCGGCCAACGAGCAGCTAAAGCGCACGGCGACGTAGATAATCCTCTTTATTCTACCTTGTCTATCCTCATAGTCACCGACGCCCGAGGAGTCATACAGTCGGCTAACACAGCAGCCTCAGACCTGCTAGGCTA
This sequence comes from Opitutaceae bacterium, assembly GCA_002694885.1. GTDB lineage: Bacteria > Verrucomicrobiota > Verrucomicrobiia > Opitutales > Opitutaceae > Pelagisphaera. The sequence goes on from NZNM01000063.1 coordinate 4,675, forward strand.
CACGCAAGAGGAGATGCGTGGCCAGCCGCTTTCCATCTTGGGCACTGCAAACCAACCGCTTAATCTGCAGTCACTCGAAGAGCTTGTCCGCGCTGCATCTCATCGAGAAGTCTCTCTTCAGACTCAGTCCGGTGCGCTCGTTCCCGTCCTTCTCTCCAGCTCGGGCATCTATGACGGCGCAAAGCTAACGGGCATCGTATGCGTCGCCCTCGACATCTCCAGAAACAAGATGCTCGAATCGCAGCTAGTACAGTCAGAAAAGATGGCGTCGATCGGTCAGCTAGCTGCGGGCGTTGCGCATGAAATCAACAATCCAATGGGATTCATTTACAGCAACTTGGGCACGCTCAGCGGATATATAGAGGATTTGAGTCAGCTCTTAAGAAAATATGAGACCCTCGAGAAATCCGTGCAGAAAGGTAAGCTCGATATGGCCTCATCTAACCTGAGTGCCCTTACGGCGGAAAAAGAGCGCATCGACCTAGCCTATCTAATGGAAGACATTGGAGATCTCATCACCGAATCGCTCGACGGGGCCAATCGCGTTCGTAAAATCGTACTCAATCTCAAAGAATTCTCCCACGTCGGACGCGCAGAGAAAATGCCTTCCGACTTGAATTCCGGCTTAGAAAGCACGCTCAACATCGTGAGCAACGAGCTCAAGTATAAAACAACGATTGAGAAAGAGTTGGGCGACATACCTCTGGTACCCTGCTTTATGCAGGAAATAAATCAGGTGTTCATGAACCTGTTGGTCAATGCAGGCCAGGCCATTACAGATCAGGGAACCATTCACATTCGCACCTATAGAGAAGAAGATTGGATCTGTGTGCGGGTAACCGACAGCGGCAAAGGCATGTCGCCCGAAGTGCAAAAGCGCATCTTCGAACCCTTTTTTACCACGAAGAGAGTCGGTGAAGGAACTGGTTTAGGCCTCAGTATGGCCTATCAGATTATCGTAGAGAAACACGGAGGCCAACTCCTGGTAGAAAGCACAGAGGGTCAGGGCACGACGTTCACGGTTAGGCTGCCCCTGCATGGGTAGAAAGCCCAGTGCGTATATGATAAAAAATAGCCCTTTCAAAAAACCCAATCGGCCAGATCGAATCCGTTCTTTCTCCCCGCAAAACAGGCTGTGACCTACCATGTCTGGAGAAGAAAAAGAAACCATTCTATTTGTCGACGATGAAGAGAATATCCTTCGCTCACTCCGCCGGCTTTTCCACCGAGAGGGGTACCATATCCTCTTGGCAAAGAGCGGCCGGAAAGGACTCGAGCTCTTGCAAGAACACCCAGTCGATTTAGTTGTGTCGGATGTTCGTATGCCAGAGATGAACGGAGTAGAATTCCTCAATCGAGTGCGAAAAATGCATCCCGAGGTGGCCTGTATGGTACTGAGCGGCTATGCGGAACGGAAAGCCGTCTCGCGCATTTTTTCAGAAATCAATATCCAAGAGATGGCGGCAAAGCCCTGGGACGATTCCGAGCTAAAGCAAACTATCCGCGATCTGCTAAACAGAAAAGAGACGCAGAAGGACTTTAGTCCGGGCCTATACGAACTGATCAATAGCTTTGAAGCACTCCCCCCCCTACCCGCAACGTACCAAACGGTGCAACGGGCCCTCAGCGAAGCCAAAGAGAGATCAGCCGAAGTCGTCTCAGAGGCAATCGGTCAGAATCCTCCCCTTGCAGCACGTATACTGCAAGTGGCCAACTCCACATTTTTTGGTCAGCGGCGCGAAGTCGAAACCGTTAGCCGAGCCGTCTTTGTGCTTGGACTCGACTTTATCCAAAACTTAGTTCTGGCCAGCGGCACATTCCAACAACTCGCCGTGCGAGAAGCTCCACTTTTCAACAGCAACGCACTCTGGCACCACTCGCTCTCGTGCGGTTTTGTAGCGCGCCATATTGTACGCGCCCAACAGGGCGATAGAGCGACCCAAGAAATGGCTCTTTTCGCCGGCACAATGCACGACATGGGCAAACTTATTCTAGCGCGGTTTGCTGCTGATCGCTATGCGACAATAATGAGGAAGGTCCGCGATGACGCTAGGCCGGCGTTCGAAATAGAGCGAGCGATTTTCGGCACAGACCACGCCGAAGTAGGGGGCTATGCCTGCGAACTATGGAACCTTCCGCAGCGTATCTGCGACGCTGTCCAATTTCACCACCAGATCCCTTCCAGGGACTCCGATGCCTATCTACCCAGCCTAATCTACTTGGCCAATGCCCTCGTCCATCTGATGGATGCCGATGCAAAATCAGCGCATCCGCTCTCACCGGATGCACAGCGTGCATGTGATGTCCTCGATTTATCCTCTAAAGACATAGATTTACTCTTTGATGAGATCAAGTCTATAGGCCCATAGAGCCACCCATACCCCAAACGGTAAAGCCCTATGCAACACACGATTTTACTAGTAGACGACGAAGAGAACATAACCCGGTCATTGCGACGCCTTTTTCATCGAGAAGACTACAAGATTCTCACGGCAACCAATGGACACGAGGGATTGGATATGCTGCAGCAGCATACCGTATCGCTTATCATCTCAGATCACCGCATGCCCGAAATGCTCGGCTCTGAGTTTCTCGTCCGATCAAGAGACGTCGCTCCCCATGCAATCCGCATGTTACTCACGGGCTATGCCGATATGGAAGCAGTAACGAAAGCGATTAACCAAGGGGGTATCTCTCGCTACATCGCCAAACCTTGGAATGACGAAGAGATAAAACAGGCCGTACGCAACGCGCTGCACGTATTTGAACTAGAGCGGGAAAACCGCCGCCTAACAGATCAACTCTTGGAAAAGAATAAGTCCTTGGAACAGTTTAATGCGCGCTTAGAGCAGGCAGTAAAAGAGCGTACGCATGAGTTGGCGTCGAAAATTAAAGTGCTCTCGGGCAAAGATCTTATCACCGAACACATGCTGAGTCTGCATTCGCTGGACGAAACCCTCAACCTAGTACTAAACGTCGTCCATAAAACCTTGGAGATGGGCGCAGCCGTAGTCTATTTGATCTCCGAAGCGTCTACCCAACCCGCCGCCGCCATAGACCAGCGCGGCAATGCGCTCGACGAAGATGCGTTGCAGAGCCATGAAATCAGCACCAGGCATACGCAGGCCTTCGAACAAGTCGCCCGTTCGCTACGGCCAGCACGCGTCGGACAGGACAGAAA
>NZNM01000064.1 GCA_002694885.1 Opitutaceae bacterium
ACGAATAACGATCCGATGCAATCCCTTCGGGTACGTCAATGTCGCGGACGCTCTCAGTACTATCGGTCCTTCCGGAAGAAGTCTAGCGCCCGTCTCATCGTACTTAAACGGAAGCCGCTGAAAGCCGAACGCGTTCGCGCGGTACACGCGATCAGGCTTCTGCCCAGGAGCGATGGCTTTTACCCCTTCGAAGTCGCCTCCGTAGGATTTTGTATCGTTTCCAGAAAAATTGTCCGAAACTCCATTTCCAGCGCTCTTGGATGAAGCATCCGAATCCGACTCCTCTAGAGCCATGCTTTCATATATCTCAACGCTCACTGGAGACATCGACGATTCCTCAATCGATCGAGCGTATGAGCTAGTGAAAACGACGGCGACTAATATAACCGCGCTTGCTAGAGATAACAAATTCATGGGGCAAAATAGTGAAACTCAGGTGACTCGTAAACCGAACGGATTTTACGAATAACAACCGGTCTAAATATTACAAGCAAACAATGACGAGGGGAATGCGGACATTCCCTAGCCTAATCCATCGGCGATCTAGACATATCCGGCAATTTCTGGAATCCAGTCCGACATAGCAATGAATTCACAAAATACGGCTTACCGAAACCAGATCAGCTCAACCACGAGATCTACCCGTTTCTAAGCAATTCCGCTACCAAAGAAGTCCAACCCGTTTGGTGACTGGCACCTAAGCCTTTGCCCGTCTCTCCATGGAAAAACTCATAGAATAGTGGATACGCTTTGAAATTCTCGTTGGTCGCGTACCGTTCCCCATTGGCGTTCCGACAAATAGGGGCCCCATCGCTTCCAATTGGCCATACGTGAAGCGGACTCTTCTAGTCTATCGCGTTCCGCGTTATCGACATCCGATTTTCGTCTTTTAGTTGGCATTTCCTGGAATCTAAGAGCAGGTGCTACGCTTCATGCCTGATCCCTACTGGCATTTCAATCTCCATCATTCAAAAGGTGCAGGTAGGCATCGCTAAAGGCTATCCAAGTGTCGTTCTTGGTTCCCGGCTCATTACTGCGAGCGATATTCAACGTCACCTGCAATTGCTTCAAAGCGGTCTCGAATCGGCTCTTAGTACAGCCAAATTGCGACATGGCCTCAGAGCGTAATTCGCCCGTAGTTCCCGAGTTTATCTTCACCAGTTCAAAAACTTCTTGGGCCAATTCCGAACACGTTTCAACGGGCTTATAGGCTTTGGCATAGTGATGCTTTTTCAAGTACTCGATTGTCATCAAAGCCGCATGCCCTCCCGGTATTTTCCCATATTATATTTCATCCGGATACGTTTCCGGCAGTTCGTTTTTACATGCCCAGACCGCTTCCACTTTAGCTCCCCATTTTGTACGGCCTCCACCGTCCTCTGGCAAATCAACCGCGTCCCAAAGAGAGGGCACTGCTTTGGCCTTTCCGCTGAACAGTGTACACAAGCCCACCGATTGCACGAATTTCAATGCCTCCTCCAACGTTTTGACCTTCATCGAGCGTGACCCTAATCCCAGACTGCCAAGCGCCAAGTGCATACTCGCCACCGAATTGAATTGAGCGCCATAGACTCTCGCCACTACCGTTCCCTTCGGAAAATAACGCGCTTCATGCTACACGAAAATCTACCCATACTCATCACCGGCGGAAACGGCAATATAGCCCGCCTGCTAGCCAAACGCCTCCTGAAGGACGGCCATAAAATCACTTGTTTCGATATCTCAGACCCAACCCCCGAATCAACGGTGGACGGCGTCGATTACCTCAAGGGCGACATCTGCGATCAGCCACTGATCGAGAAGATTCTCAAGGCCGCATCCCCGAAAATCGTGTTTCACTTGGCCTCTCTGTTGTCAGGCAGTTCCGAAGCCGATCGCAAACGGGCCTTTCAGGTCAACGCCCAATCAACCTTCAATCTCCTCGAGCTGGCCTTGGCCAACGGGAATCCCCGTATCGTTTTTCCGGGTACGGGAGCTTCATACGGATCCGACATCCCACCAGATGTACCCGAAGATCAGCCACAATGGCCCGAGAACATCTATGGGGTAACCAAAATTTTCAACGAGCGTCTCGGAGCCTACTACACAATGACTCACGGGATGGATTTCCGCTGCTTGCGACCACCGCTTGTCCTTTCGCCCTATGCTCCGCCAGCCGCTTTAACCGCCTACGCCTCGCACGCCTACGTCGCTGCAGCCAAAGGGGAGCCCTTCGTGTTTCCCGTTTCGCCTGATATAGGCATGTCCACGATTTATATCGAAGACCTAGTCGAAGGCTTCGTTCAACTGGCGTATGCGGATCGCGGACAACTGAGTCGGCACGCTTACAACTTGCACGCGTTTTGCCCTAGCGCTCAGGAGATCGCCGATTCAATCGTGAAACTGAAACCGGATTTTCAATACAGTTTTGAGCCAGACAGTGTAGTCGAATCTCTCCTGAAGACAGCCGCAAAAGTATTCCTAGATGGCTCCGCTCGCCAAGATTGGGGGTGGAACCCTATCAGCGACTTGGACGATTGCTCCAAAGCGATTTTCAAACTGATGGAGTAGCAGCCCAGCCTCGAGACTAATTCCTTAAACCAATGCTAAAAGCTATATACCAGACAATCGTCCTCATTATAGTCGTCCTTTTCGCGAAGGTTTCCTTCGGTGAAAAGCCTAACGTTCTATTTGTTTCGATTGACGATCTCAATGACTGGATCGGGTGCATGAATGGGCATCCGCAAGTTCAAACGCCGCACATCGACAAACTAGCCAGACAAGGTACGCTCTTTTTAAACGCCCATACCCAGTCGCCTATTTGCAACCCGTCGCGCACCAGCGTAATGACGGGCCTGCGCCCATCGATCACAGGAATTTATAGCTTGGCTCCTTGGTTCCGTACTGTCGACAAATGGAAGGATTTAGTCACCCTGCCTCAGCATTTCGCCAACGCCAGCTACACGACCTACACAGTGGGCAAAATCTATCATGGAGGAGGCTGGCTGCAAAGCGAACCGCCCGAGTTCGACATCATCGGCCGAACCGAGCCGGGCCTGCGACCCAAGGAAAAACGCGTGAAAACACCGCGAGGAGGACGCGGAATGGATTGGGGCGTCTATCCATTTAAGGATTCCGACCACAAGGATTGGAAAACCGCGAGCTGGGCAGTGGAGCAACTGGATAAGAAGCCGCAGGATCCCTTCTTTATGGCTGTCGGCTTTTCGCTTCCCCACGTACCCTTGCTAGCTACCCAAAAATGGTTCGACCTCTACCCCGAGGAGACTTTGAAGCTCCCCCGCATGCTCCTCGACGACCGTAACGACACTCCGCGCTTTAGCTGGTACCTACACTGGAAACTCCCGGAGCCGCGACAGAGATTTCTCTTTCAGTCGGGCGAGCAATTGAATATCGTCCAAGCCTATCTCGCTAGTATCAGTTTTATGGATAGCCAAGTTGGTCGCGTGCTTGATGCCCTCGAGAGAAATGGTTACGCGGACAACACAATCGTCGTTCTTTGGTCCGATCATGGATATCACCTCGGCGAAAAAGAAATCACTGGCAAGAACACGCTTTGGGATCGTTCCGCGCGCGTACCACTGATATTCGCCGGTCCGGGAATCAAGAAGAACTCAAGATCCAATCGCCCTGTCGAGCTGCTAGACATCTACCCCACTCTATCCGAGCTGTGCGAGCTTCCTTCTCAAGATCATCTCGAAGGCCTCAGTTTGGTTCCGCTTCTGAAAAACCCTAATGCTCCTCGATCTAGGCCGGCGATCACCACCGACAATCACGACAATCACGGCATCCGAACTGAAGAGTACCGGTATATTCAATACGCTGACGGATCTGAGGAATTGTACGACATGATTGCCGATCCCCATGAATTCACCAACTTGGCCGACAATCCGAAGTACGCCCGGACAAAGCGGTCCCTGAAAAAGCATCTTCCAAAAATCAATCGAAAACCCGTTGCCGGCAGTGTTAACCGTATCTTGATCTACGAAAACGGAATCGCCAACTGGGAAGGCGAAGACATCGGCCCTAACGATCCGATTCCGGATTGAGACACGAAAGGTAGCGGCCGATCTCCGAGCGGCCATTAATTGAATAAACGCGTCGGGACGCCGCGTTCCACCTTCACATCAGGTTGAACAAGTTAGACATCGGCCTCTACCTCAGTCGCCTTTACATCCTCAACCGACGTATCTTGTGAGTCTCACTGTCACCGATATAAACGTCGCCGTTAGCATCGAGGAATATTCCGTGAGGACGAGCGAGCCGGCATTGCAATGGGTCGCCATCGGGCCCGTCGCCTTTCTCTCCAGTTCCAACTACCAAGCGAAGATTTCCTGTAGCCGCCTCGATCATGCGAATCGTGTGGCTTTCCGTATCGACTAGGTAGGCGTCTCCATTCGGCGCCAACGCGAGCCCTTTCGGACCTGAAAGCGTCGCCTCGATCGCTGGCCCACCGTTACCAGTGAACCCTTTTTCACCGGTGCCCGCCTTGTGATGCATCAGGCCCGATTCCAGATCGAGTTGATAGACCTGATTACCATTCCGCAAAACTAGCCACAGGTTTCCGTCCGCATCGAAATCCAAGGTTCTCGGACCATTCAAATCGGCGTTGGCAAAAGGCTCTCCATCCCGAGAGACGCCGTTCTTTCCCGTACCCGCAAAGGTGCTAATCACCCCCGTATCCATGTCGATCATGCGCAAGCGATGATTCCCAATATCGGCAATGTACAAATTTCCGCTAGGACCAAACTGAATACTGTGAGGACGATTTAATTGAGCCTGATTCGCTGGACCGCCATCGCCGCTAAACCCCGCTTCGCCCGTGCCGGCAATCGTTGTGATACGCCCTAGCTGCAAATCCACTTTACGAATGGCATGATTGAGCATGTCGGCAATGTATAGATTACCGTCATCGTCGAAGCGAATCTCGTGGGGCCGGTGAAGCGACGCCTGAAGAGCCGATCCGCCATCGCCGCTAAATTTCCCTTCTCCATTGCCTACCACAGTCGTCACGTTCCCCTCGTTGTCGATGCGGCGAACCGTGTGACCAGTGTATTCGCAAAACCATAACGCTCCATCAGGGCCTCGAACTACCCCAAATGGATTGTCTAGCAAGGCCCGATCCGCGCTCCCGTCAACCGTCCCTTGATCTCCTGTACCTGCAACCGTTTCAATTGTAGATTCTGGCTGAGGATCGGAGACCGGCGAACAGGCCGCCAGCAGGACCAAGGCAAAGATAGGGCTGAGGCGAGATTTCATCACTGACAGTTCAGTAGGACTGGTTTTCATTTTTGTCGAGCACAGACTATTCATTCCGCAACATAGCCAAGAGAATTTTCGATAAGCCTAATGTAGGACGGATTTTCATAGGCCCCCTTCGTAAAGCCTGGCATGATATAGACAACTTTGGAATTTTCGTACACGTGAGTCCAGGCGATCACTTTCGCGATATCAGGGTGGTCGGTTCCTAACAATGTGTCTACTTCGGGGTCCATGTAGATATTCCCGTAGTAGGCATCGGTCATAGTAAAATCGCTCAGCCCTCTTGTCACGGGATGCGCTGTATCCAGTACTTTAATATCCAACGTCAGATCCGTGAAATAGGTAGAATGCTTCTTCGGATCCGTTTCGTAATTCTTCAAGAACCATTTTCCGCCCACGAGGTCGTGATATTCATCCCACTCCGGCTGGGAGGATAGCGTGAACTGCAGAAACACCATCCCCACTCCCAGGTTGGCTAGATCCATGTACTGCTTTCGGTTTTTCGTGGACGTCGGGTAGTGCTTGTTTTGGTTAAGAAATAGGATGGCGTCATACTGTTGGTCGATCTCCGAAGCTGACATCCTTTCCATGTGCTCGGTTAGAACTAGATCGACGACTATCCCATTCAGCCTCACGCACATGATCTCAAACTCCGGAGTATCATAACTGTGTCCCCCGCGAACAACGAGGACAGATAGATTTTCTTCCTCAACTACTTGAGAGCAAGAAATCGCTAGCAGCGTCATTGCAGCGAAAACTACGGCCAACTGGATATTACTTCGATTCATTGGGGAGCGGAGCGATTATCTATCATCGTCCCGTCTCGCGAAACGGGTCAAATCGAATCTATCAACGAAATCAGTTGAAAATTTCGAGGCCTTATCCAAACATTTCGAATACACGATCATGCCATGAAAACCGTTTATACGAAATCGCTCAAAATTCGGCCTGCTCTAACCCGATTCCTCTTTCTATCTCTGGCCTTTTGGGCAGGATTCACTCCATCCACCCTAGCCGACGTCATCTCCTGGCGCAATGGCAGCCAAGGCCTTTATGCAGGCAGCCAGGTTCCCACCAATTGGGAAGACGAACGAGCCGTTAAGTGGAAAATCGACACGCCTCAATGGGGCAACGCCTCACCTATTCTAATCGATAACAAACTGATCTTCACCGAAGAGCCCGCTACCCTGGTTTGCGTCGACAGCGAATCGGGAGACCTGCTTTGGCGAGTCTCGAATGACTACGAGGACGTCGCTGAACTGACGAACGGCGAGCGGGCTCGTCTAAAGCAAGCCAAATTGGATCGCGCTCGAATCGAAAAGGATCTGGAACCGGTCAATCGCCAGCTTTACCGGCTCAACCGACGCTTCAAGCGAGAGAAGGACAATCAGCAACTAGGAAATCAAGTGCGGGCCTTGCGCCGTCAGGTAGCGGATGCCCGCTCGAAAATTGACCCCATTCTTGATCGCTTCGAGAAGCCGAAAACGCATAAGGTAAACGGATACGCGTCGTTCACACCCTGTTCAGACGGCGAATATGTCTACAACTGCAATGGGCTGGGGATCGTAACCAAACACGATTTGGATGGAAATCGCATCTGGTCCAAAACCATGGAAAAGCCCGATCACAATTGGGGCGGCTCCTCTTCCCCGCTTCTGGTGGATGGGAAATTAATCATTCGCTTTTCCGACTACACCGCCCTGGACGCTGAAACCGGAGAAGAATTGTGGCGTGTCGCCAATCCGATCAGCTTCGGCCCGCCCGTATCCTTCCAACTGGAAGATCAATCGTTCCTCTACACCACTCGCGGCGAACTCATACGCATTCGGGATGGGAAAAAGCTCCCCTCCCAAGATTGGGTTATCCCCCAAAAGAAATTCGCGTTTTTCAATACCAACTTCGTCGCCGAAAACCGCATCTACGCCGTTCACGGAGCTAAGGCGCTGCAAGGCGATCTCTACTGCATGGAGATCCCCGAAACGGTTGAAGAGCTTGAGAGCACTGGTTTGAAGCAGCTGTGGCATGCTGAGGTTTCTCAGGAACGGTATTACGCGTCTCCTCTCGAGCATGAGGGGCTCGTTTATATCTTTTCTATGGGCCAAACGTTCCAAGTTTTGGAAGCCGACACGGGCAATCTCGTCTATAGCAAAAAAGTGCCGGGGAAAATGGACCGGGCGTTCTCTGGCCTCCTCCTCGTAGAAGATTTGATCTACGCCGGCGAAGAGGGCGGAATGGCCTTCTTCTTGAAGCCCGGGCGACGCTACAAAGAGGTGTCGCGTTTCAATGTCGGCGAATGTCGCAGCGTTCCTATTTTTGACGGCGATGTCGCCTACTTGCGAACGCGAGAACATCTATTCGCATTTAGCGCCAAACGATAGGGCGGACAATTTGTCCGTTTTTTCTGGAAATCGGGTAAAATCAGATGAAGTTTGGGCCGATTCTCGCCTAAACGGCCCCATTTGATGCTTACGGACAGAAATTCGCCTTTGTCTCGCTTTACCGCAACCGCGCTTCGGGCTGTGGTCATCTTCGGCTTCGCTGCTAATATAGCGAAGGCCGCTGTAGAGGTTCCCGAGCCAATCAGCTTCTTTTTGGACCTGAATTGCTACGATTGCCACAATGATGTCGATACCGAGGGCGGCCTGGACCTCGAGAACCTGAAATTCGACCCGAACGATGCCGCCTCCATGCGGACCTGGATTCTCATTCACGACCGCGTCCACGACCATGAAATGCCGCCAAAAGACAAAAAGAACCTTTGGCCCGAGTCGGACGAGCGAGCCGAGTTCCTCTCCAGCTTCGGAAGCTACCTTCACGGCATTTCCGATGAGCAACAAAAGGAACGTGGACGCGTCCGCTCGCGACGGCTGAACCGAACCGAGTACGAAAACACGCTTCATGACCTTCTCGGCATCGATATTCCCCTCAAGACATTCCTGCCGGACGATCCCGAGCAAGAAGGTTTTACCAACATCGCCGATATTCAGCAAATCTCTTATCATCTGCTGCAAAAGTATCTGGAAGCAGCTGACGCGGCTCTCGACGAAGCTTTAGCGCGAGCGTTAAAACCCTCGCCCCTGGAAATCCGTTCCTTCGAGCCCAAAGACATCGCCGTTGGCCGCGAGCGGCGAGGCAATATCCGCGAGCCCTTTCTCATCGACAATACTTCCGTATCTTACCCAACTGGTCTTTCCTACCACGGGCGCATGCGAACGACCAAAACCCTTGAAAGCGGGTGGTATCGCATCCGACTTCGGGCCCACGCCGTCAACGCTCCCGAAGGGCACGGCGTCTGGACCTCTGTCCGCAGCGGCATTTGCTACGCAATCGCGCCGCTGATGTTCTGGATCGGCAGCTTCGAAGCCCGCGAGGAGCCGGAAGAGCATGAATTCATTGCTTGGGTACAGAAAGATCACCTTCTGGAGATCCGCCCCATGGACCAGGCCCTCCGTCGCATACCTGGAAATACGATTACCGGTGGAACGGCACCCGATCTAGAAGCTCCGGGAGTCGCCGTTGAGTACCTGGAAGTCGAACGCGTCCACAAAGGACCGCCATCCGACAGGCTGAAGCAAAGGCTCTTTGGCAATCTCGCCTATCGAGACGGAGAGCTCATCAGCGAAAACCCTCCTAAGGACCTCGATCGACTGATCGCCCAATTCGCGGAACAAGCCTTCCGTCGGCCGGTTAAAGCGGACGAGCTCGAGCCTTACCTCAGCTTTGCTCTCAACACTTACGAACAGGAGCATTCTTTTCTGGAAGCTGTGCAAGCGGGGTATCGATCGGTTCTCTGTTCGCCACGATTCCTCTACTTCACTGAGGAAGTGGGTCCCCTTGATGCCTACGCGGTCGCTTCGCGGCTCAGCTATTTCCTCTGGAGCCGTCCGCCTGACGAAGACCTCCTTACCGCTGCCAAAGATGGATCGCTTCTCAAGCTCGCGAATATAGGAACTCAGATCGAACGCATGCTCGACGATCCGCGAAGCGAGGCCTTTATAGAGAATTTCTCTGCCCAATGGCTTGATTTGAAACACATCGATTTCACCACGCCTGATAGCAAACTGTATCCTGAATTCGATGACACTTTAAAGCACGCTATGCTGGGGGAAACTCACAGTTTCATCAGAAAGCTGATTGACGAGAATCTTAGCGTCACCCAGATCATCGATTCGGATTTCGCCATGCTCAATGAGCGCATTGCCCGCCACTACGGAATCGATGGCGTCAGCGGCACTCATTTCAGGCCGGTATCGCTAAAACCCGAATACCGGCGCGGGGGAATCATCACCCAGGCCAGCGTCTTGAAGGTTACCGCCAATGGAACTACCTCATCGCCGGTGATCCGCGGAGTTTGGATGCTGGAACGCATCATGGGAGAACGCATTTCGCTACCGCCCGACGACGTTCCTGCCGTTGAGCCCGATATTCGCGGGGCGACCTCCATTCGCGAACAGCTCGACAAGCATCGGGAAATCGAATCTTGCAACGCCTGCCATGTTAAAATCGACCCTCCCGGATTCGCCCTCGAGAGCTACGACGTCATTGGCGGTTGGCGGGAACGCTATCGAGCCCTGAGCGAAAAAGGCCAACTCATTGAAGGAACCCATATCGATACCAGCTCTGAAATCATAGACAGAGGCGCCTTCCAGGATATCGATGGATTCAAGGAGATCATCTTGAGAGAACCTGAGCAAATAACTCGCAATTTGCTGCAAAAGACCCTTACTTACGCTACTGGCGCCGGCATTGAATTCGCCGATCGCCGGGAGATTGAAACCATGGTCGACAAGCTGAAGGGCGACAACTATGGTTTCCGCTCCATTATTCACGCCGCTGCCACCAGTTCGATTTTCTTAGAAAAATAGCCAAGGTCACAACTGACAATCCCGACGCACGATGAAAAAGGTGAACTTCAATTTCTCGAAATCCGTTTCTCGGAGAACCTTTCTAAAGGGGACTGGAGCCGCCATGGCTCTGCCCTGGCTGGAAGCGATGACACCCGCCTTCGCCTCCTCGCTAGCTGCCCAAACACCGCGCCGTTTCGTGAGCGTCAGCCTCGCCCTAGGCCTTCATGGGCCCAACCTCAACCCAGTTGATTCAGGATACAACTACACGCCATCGCTCTACCTGTCTAAGATCAGCGATCTTCTGGGCGACCTCACAGTTGTCACGGGCTCCTCCCATCCCGGAGTCTCAGGCGGCCACAATGCCGAGGGCAGTATCCTGTCGGCCGCTCCCTATTCCAAGAACGCGGCCTTCAAGAACACCGTTTCGCTCGACCAATATATGGCTAAGCACTTGGGGCATCATACTCGCTACCCTTCAATGGTCCTCAATGTTAAAGGCAACAATAGCCCCTCCTACACGGAAACCGGGAGCATGATTCCCGCGGAGGACTCCCCATCCAAGCTCTTCAACAAGCTCTTCGTCGCCGATTCCCCCAAGGAACAAGCCAAACAGGTCAAACGCCTGAAGCAGGGGCAAAGCATCATGGACGTCGTCGCTTCCGATGCCAAGAAACTGCAGCGCAGCCTTGGGCCTGGCGATCGAGACAAGATGGATCAGTACTTCACCTCTGTCCGCAATTTCGAAAAGCGATTGAGCGAATCCGAGGAATGGGCTCGACAGCCCAAACCTGAAGTCGATGCCAGAACGCCGATGGATATCACCGATAACGATCAGTTCATCGCCGCCAAGAAGCTAATGCTCGATATCATGTATATGGCGATACAGACGGATTCCACCCGTTTCATGACGCTTCACCTCAACGGCAATGGCGGAACGTCTCCGATTAATGGAGTCGACGAGTCCTATCACTCGCTGAGCCATCATGGTCTCGATGAGGAAAAAATAGCCCAGCTTACCCTTGTCGAATCCGAGCTACTTAAAACCTGGGGCGGATTTGTCCGCCGCCTCAAGGAAACGAATGAAGGTGGAGGCAACCTCCTCGATCAAACCAACGTGCTGCTGACATCGAATCTCGGCAATGCCAGCGCCCACGACAATAAGAACATGCCTGTCCTATTCGCAGGTGGCGGATTCAAGCATGGCCAGCACATCGCATTCGATCAGAAAGACAATTATCCACTGCCGAAACTGTACGTCAGCGCCCTGCAGCGCCAGGGTCTCGACGTGGACAAGTTCTCCACCACGACGGGTACGATGACCGGCCTGGAAATGACCTGAGAACATTGGACTCAGATCGATTTCAAAACTACACATTGAAGAGGTCTCTCAATCAAAGCGGAGACTGATAGAACTGTTGATGCAAATGAAACTCTCCTCCCTTCTCACCCTGGTCCTAACCGCCTTTCTACTAGCGTCCTGCAGCCAGCAAAGCCCCAAGCTCAAGGCGCTGATCATTGATGGCCAAAACAACCATGGCGTCTGGCCCCAATCGACGTACATGATGAAACGCTACCTAGAAGAGACCGGCCTGTACTCTGTCGACGTCGCTCGATCGAAGTACACTTGGAAAGGCGACGATCTAATCAGCCAATATCCAATCAAAGGCTTGCCGAAGACCGAAGCTCTGACTGAGCCCAAACCCGATCCCGATTTTAAACCCGACTTTTCTCAATACGACGTGGTCGTATCCAATTTCGGATGGAAAGCAGCCGCCTGGCCGGAAGAAACCCAATCCGCTTTTGAGGCCTACATCAGTGGCGGCGGCGGGTTTGTCGTCATTCACGCAGCCAACAACTCCTTCCCTGAATGGGACGCCTACAACAAGATGATCGGGATTGGCGGCTGGGGTGGGCGCACAGAAAAGGACGGGCCCTACCTTTACTTCGACGCCATGCAAAAACTGGTTCGCGACCCCTCTCCCGGAAGGGGCGGGTCCCATGGAGCCCAAACACCCTTTCTAGTAACTATTCGCGATGCGGATCACCCGATAACCCACGGGCTCCCGACGGACTGGCTCCATACGAAAGACGAGCTCTACGCCCAACTTAGAGGGCCAGCCGAAAATATTGATGTGCTGGCTACGGCCTATTCCGATCCGGAAAACAAAGGGACGGGGCGGCATGAACCCATGTTGATGACCTTGGACTACGGACAAGGGCGGGTATTCCATACCACCCTAGGCCACGCGGACTACTCTTTCGAATGCGTCGGTTTTATCACCACGTTTCTTCGTGGAACCGAATGGGCGGCCACTGGAATGGTCTCGCAAACGGAGGTACCCGCAGACTTCCCGACTGCCGACGCCATTAGCCAGCGGCCCTTTAAAAAGTAGGCGCTGCCTTCAGACCGCGCCCACAAGTAACGGAAAAATCTCCGATTGGCCTTAGCAATTCGTAACCACTTGCGAGGTTGCATCTGTCTGAAAACAATCCATGCTTCGCAATGATCTCGAAGCAGAATTAGCATCTGCCCGCATTCCATGAAGAAGGTTAACTTCAATTTCTCCAAGTCCCTTTCTCGAAGGACATTCCTCAAAGGAACGGGGGCTGCCATGGCCTTGCCCATGCTCGAAGCGATGACTCCCGCTTTCGCCGCCCCTGCCGCAGCTACCCAAACGCCTCGTCGCTTCGTTAGCGTCAGCCTGGCTCTAGGCCTGCATGCCCCCAATCTGGATCCAGTCGAATCGGGCCGCAACTACACCCCCTCGCTCTACCTTTCCCATATCAAGGATCTCCTTGGAGACCTCACTATAGTCACCGGATCCTCCCATCCTCAGGTTAGCGGAGGGCACAAGGCGTCAGGAAGCATTCTTACAGGAGCTCCCTACTCAAGAAATGCGGTATTCAAGAATACGATCTCCATCGATCAGTACCTGGCCAAACACCTTGGGCATCATACGCGCTTTCCATCTCTGGTCCTGAGCATTAGCGGCAACAATAGCCCCTCCTACACGGAAACGGGCAGCATGATTCCAGCAGAGGATTCTCCCTCTAAGGTTTTCAACAAGCTCTTCATCGCGGATTCGCCAAAAGAACAGGCTAGACAGGTCCAGCGACTGCAGGAAGGCCGTAGCATCATGGACATTGTCGCCGATGACGCCAAGTCCTTGAAAAATTCTCTAGGCGCCGGCGATCAGGAAAAAATGGAGCAGTACTTCGACTCCGTGCGCAATTTCGAAAAGCGGTTGGGGGCGTCAGAAAGTTGGGCCCAAAAACCCAAACCGAAAGTGGCTGTTCAACCACCTGTAGATATCTCCAACAATAACGAGGTCATCCGCAAAAAGCAGCTAATGCTGGATGTCATGTACCTGGCCCTACAGACCGACTCTACACGGTTTATCACGTTGCACATTGACGGAGGAGGAGGCACCATTCCTATCGAGGGTATCAATGAAGGCTACCATAGCTTGAGCCACCATGGCCTCGATGAAGACAAGATCGAGCAGCTCACTCGCGTAGAGACCGAATTGATGAGAACCTGGGGTGGCTTCGTACGCTCCCTCAAAGAGACAAAGGAATCGAATACGTCTCTCCTGGAAAAAACCAACGTACTGCTAACATCGAATCTCGGCAATGCGAGTTCTCACGATAACAAGAATATGCCAGTGCTTTTCGCCGGCGGAGGTTTTCGCCATGGCCAGCACATCGCATTCGACAAGGAAAACAATTACCCGCTTCCGAATCTATTCGTTAGCGCCTTGCAACGCCAAGGCTTGGAAGTCGACAAGTTCGCTACCAGCACTGGAACAATGACAGGATTAGAGATGAGCTAATCTGTAGCAATTTTAGGGATACTAACATTCGCCAATCAAAAATCGTCACGCCACATGAGTGAAATCACGCTAAATATAAACGGAGAGAAACACACCGTAGACGTTCCCTCCGACATGCCCTTGCTTTGGGCATTGAGAGACAAATTAAACATGACCGGGACCAAGTATTCCTGTGGAATCGGTCAATGCGGCACCTGTACCGTTCTGATAAACGGTATGCCGATGCGCTCCTGCATCACTCCCGCGGCTAGCGTCGCCGGGATAGAAGTCACCACCATCGAAGGGCTCAGCGAAGATGGCAAACACCCCGTGCAACAAGCTTGGCACAAGGTGGACGTTCCCCAATGCGGCTATTGCCAAGGCGGTCAGATCTTGACCGCAGCTTCCCTGATCGAGCGGAACGCCAATCCCACCGACGCTGATATCGATGCAGCCCATTCAGGAAACATCTGCCGCTGCGGCACCTATCACCGAATTCGAAAAGCCGTCAAGCTGGCCGCTGAAATCAAGAAAGGAGACGCTTAAGATGAAAACCCAATCACCTGTGAATCGTCGCGCTTTCCTCAAAGTGTCCGCCCTCGCCTCCGGGGCTCTCTTGATCGGTGTCGGTTATCGCGAGACCGTTCGAGCTGCCCACCATGGCAAGAAAGCGAAGACTTGGGCCCCCAATTTATATGTCCGGATTGATCCCGATGGCAAAATCACCATCATCAGTAAAAACCCAGAAGCTGGCCAGGGCATCAAAACCGCCATGCCAATGATTGTGGCCGAATGCCTAGAGGTTGACTGGTCAGACGTTCACGTCGAGCAAGCGCCGCTAGACGATCGCTACGGCCGCCAAGTGGCAGGCGGCAGTCGAGGCACGCCAGACGGATGGAACGATCTTCGGATCGCCGGCACGGGAGCCTTGGCTATGCTGAAGAATGCAGCCGCTGAAAAATGGGGCGTTCCCGCCAGCGAATGCGAACCTAATATGAATGCTTCGATCGTCCATAAAAAGTCAGGTCGCTCGTTAGGCTATGGCGAACTAGCTCCACTCGCCGCCAAGCAATCCGCGCCCGATGCGGATTCCCTAAAGCTCAAGAGCCGGCCAAAAGACTTCAAGCTTCTCGGAAAGCGTATCCCTGGAGTGGACAACAAGAAGATTTTCAACGGTTCGCTAATCTATGGTTGCGATACGCGCCTTGACGGAATGGTCTACGCTGTCTTCCAAAAGTGCCCATCTTTTGGAGGCAAGGTTCGTCGAGCCAATGTTGAGCAAATCAAGAGTTTCCCTGGAGTCGTCGATGCCTTCGTTGTTGAGGGTACCGACGACCTGAAAGGCCTGATGCCGGGCGTAGCGATTGTTGCTGAGACCTGGTGGGAAGCCCAATCCGCAAGAAAGCAGCTGCGTGTTGACTGGGAGACAATACAGTCAGACTCTACTGCCGACTACCAGCAACAGGCGGAAGCCTTGAGCAAAGAAAAGGGCCAAACCGTAGCCGAAGCGGGTAACATCGACAAGGCATTCGACCAGGCCCACAAAGTTCTCGAGGCCCAGTACTACTATCCGTTCGTATCCCATGCGAACATGGAACCCCAGAACTGCACGGCCTACCTACAGCCCTCTGGAAAAATGGAGCTTTGGGCCCCTTCTCAGAACCCCAAAGCGGGTCGATCGCTGATCTCAAGCACGCTCAACATCCCCGAGGACCGTATCCACGTTAACCTCACGAGAATGGGTGGAGGCTTTGGTCGTCGCCTAACTTCGGATTTCATGGTCGAAGCTGCCTGGATCGCGAGCAAGATCGATCGCCCCGTCCAACTGCAGTGGACACGCGAAGATGACATGCGGCATGACTTCTATCGCCCTGCTGCTTGGCACAATCTGAAGGCCGCCATCGACAAGGATGGACAAATGACGGCATGGGAGAACCACTTCATCACCTTCGGGGATGGTCGCCGTACCGCCAGCGGAGCCCGCTTGTCAGGCGGTCACTATCCAGCAGGACTAACTCCTAATTTCCGTCTGCGCCAATCCATGATCGATCTCAAGGTACCAACAGGCCCTTGGCGCTCCCCAGGCCACTCTGCTTATTGCTTCGCATTCCAGAGCTTCATGGACGAGATTGCCGAAGCGGGTGGACGCGATCCTTTAGAGTTCCGCATCGACCTGCTTTCCAAGAAATTCGGCAAGACGGACTTCGTGACCGAACGAGCTGCGGCAGCCTTGAAGCTGGCGACTAAAAATGCCAACTGGGGACGTAAAATGGGGCCCAGCCAAGGCCAAGGCTTGGCTTTCCACTTCGATCACGGCGGCTACGTGGCTTATGTGGCAGAAGTGACTGCCCAACCGTCAGGCCAGTTCCGAGTGGATCAGGTTTATGGAGCAGCGGATGTCGGACCCGTCCTCAATCGCAGCGGAGCCGACAATCAGGTTGAAGGTTGCGTCATTGATGCTCTCAGCACCGCCTTCCTCGAGATATCGTTCACCGATGGCGAGGTCGATCAAAGTAATTTCGCGGACTATAATTTGCTTCGTATCAATCAAGCTCCATCGATCCAGGTAGACTACGTGCAAAGCGACAACGATCCCGCTGGTCTCGGCGAACCTCCCATCGCTCCAGCTACTCCAGCGATTACCAACGCCCTGTACGCCGCATCCGGAAAACGAGTACGCTCGCTACCGCTCGGGAACGAAGGTCTCTATATATAATCGGACTCGTTTACCCAATGAGTCTCTCCATTCGCTTCGCGTGGGCGATAACCGGTTTTTGCAGCCTTCCCGCAAGGAGGCTCCAAATTCTTGGATTCGCCACGTTCACCTGGGCACCGGCCCCCCTTGCCTACGCGAGCGTTGATGGGCTCCCATCATTTGATCCAGGAATCATCGAGTTCCTGGATCTCAATTGCTACGAGTGCCATAATGACGTCGATCGAAAAGGCAGTTTGGACCTGACCTCCCTGCCCTTCAACCCAGATGATGCTGCAGCAATGACCCTGTGGTCACTGGTAC
>NZNM01000065.1 GCA_002694885.1 Opitutaceae bacterium
AAACCTGGCAATTCTTTTGGACGTATGCGTGAAATCCATAGCCGACCAATAGATTCGCAGGGGGGATAGGCAATGCAATTTGAAGTGCCCAGTAATAGCTTGATCGGTTAGAGATCCCGGTCCAGCGTTCCTCAACAATTGAACATGTGCGGTCGAGAAGACAGAATTGCGGAACTACAACCTGAAGTATCCCAGGCGCTGGCTGACTACCGTTTGCCAGAAACGCTTGGGTTTGGTGTGGAAATGGCTCCGGTGATGTATCGGTCTGAGTACTACGATGGGGAATGGAAGAGTGGAGACTTGCTCCCATTCGCCGATGTTTCGGTCAATCCCGCGTCGACGGCTCTGCAGTTCGGCCAGCAATGCTTCGAAGGGATGAAGGCCTATCAGGTGGAATCGGATCATCCGATGCTATTCCGGCCCAATCTAAATTTCCGGCGATTCCAGAAATCGGCTCGCAGGCTTTGCATGCCGGAGGTTCCGTCAGCGCTTTTTGCCGAAGCGCTCAGCAGCATAGCCAATGCCATGCAGCCGCATATGCCAGGCGGGCCTGGACAGTCTCTCTATCTCCGACCAACGCTTTTTGGTCTCGATCCGCAGTTTGCGGTGAAAAGCTCGGAGCGATTCGCGTTTCTGGTTCTGGCTAGTCCATCGGATGCTTATTATGCCGATCCGATTAGGGTCATGGTTGAGCGCGATGATTGTCGGGCGGCTGTAGGGGGTACGGGAGCTGAGAAAGTCGGCGGCAATTACGGAGCTTCTTTGCTGGCGACGGAGAGATGTATCCAGAAAGGCTTTCATCAATCCCTGTGGCTTGACCCGAAAAGGCGGTGCAATATCGAAGAGCTTTCCGCTATGAACTTCATGGCGGTCGTCGATGGGGCCCTGCGGACACCTGAGTTGAGCGGTTCTATACTGGATGGAGTTACGCGGGATTCGTTGTTGGAGATCGCCCGTCATAGTGGTATCGATGCAAAGGATACGGACATACCCATCGATGAGATACTGCAAGCGATCGAATCAGGTCGTTGCAGCGAGGCCTTTGCCTGTGGCACGGGGGCCATCGTTTGCCCGATCTCGGCTATCGGAGAATCGAATGGCAAAGAATATCCTCTGCCGGAAGTTAATCAGATGGCCTCGACGCTCCGACGCGCTTTGCTCGACATTCAAGAGTGCCGGGCGCCGGATCCATTCGACTGGGTTATCGACTCCCAAAATAGTCAAGTACTGGCTGAATATCTCGAAAAGTAACGAAAAGTAGAGAGATTCGTAATAACATCGCGACCTATGTCGCTAGTGTCCTCGCGCCGCGAGGCCAATAGGTATTCGCTTCGCGGATAACAGGTTTGAATCCGCTAGAAGATTAACTGCGGTCTTGCCGCAGGTTTCTCTTTTAACTTTTCGACAGAACGTCGCGCGATTTGAGCGTGTCGATATCATTCAAGGAAGAGTATTTGTTGCGCGGAACTCTTTTCGTCTGAACCTATTGATCCATTGGAGCACCTATTTGCCGAGAAGCGGCAACAAGCGATAGCGATGTTAAAATTCATCGTTTCTAGAGCAATCTACCCTTCTCTTAATCGATAGAGGCGTTCGCCGGCTTTGGCGACGAAGAGGATACCTTCGTCTTCGCGGTTCTCGTAGTCAGAGGGATTTAGCGTTGCCGGATCAATGTAGCCGATGTTCATGCGACGGCATTCCTCTTCTGGAATTCCGGTTGCTAGGAAAACCTTAGCTCGCATAGATTCCACGCCGTTCTCGTAAGTGCCGCGACCGGCTACGACTGTTACATAGGTCAACTCGCTCCAAGGGTAGTCTTTGTGTTCGTCCCAGTGGGCGAGGATGTAGTCGCGACAATGAAATCCAATCTTGGCGATGGTTTCACCGTGGACTGCCGAAATCTGTGTAATGTGCGGGGCGTAAATGATGACCTGGCCGCCTTCGGCAACGATCGGTTCGGTCTTGTACATGCACTTGCCACCCGTCCACATATCGTCATACATTTCTGGGCACACTGCGAAAACTGTGTCGAAGAGCTTGTCACGGTACTCGATATGCACCTGAGCTGACAGATCGGCTGCTTCGGCCCAAGCTTCCTCGACCACTCCAGCATACAAACCAGCCAAGCCACCCTGGTTTTCGACCATGCAGATGGCCTTGCGCTCGATTGGAACCATGGATGCGCAGCGGTCAATGACTGCTCGGGCGGGCGTCCGTTTGCGCCCAATCGTTTCGTAGCAGGTCGCCAGACCGGCAAGCCAGTGGGAAAAGTCGATCGCTTCAGCGCCTGCGATTCCGGGGAAGATGTACTTGTTCCCGCCAGAGAATCCGGCGATCTCGTGGGGAAAGACAGGACCGCAGATGAGCAACAGGTCATAATCGCGGACCATGCGATTGCACTTCACCGACAAGGTCTGCTCGAAGCGACCGTCGCTGATATCGCTGATCTCTTCCGACGTCATCACGCCGATTTCAGTAAGCTGATCTGGATCATCCCAGGCGTGGTTGAAAAATCGGGCTTTCGAGTAGGTCGTTTGCTGTTCCTCGGGCTGAATGCCGACTCGCTCGCAAATCTGCTCTTCGCTCATAGGAAGATGGGTGCCCAGGGCGATGATGAAATCGAGGAGTTCGACGCGTCCAGCTAGCCGATCGTAAATAATGGGAAACAAGACATCCAAGGGGCAGGTACGCGTGCCGTCAGGAATCGCGATCAACACTTTCTTGTCGTCCAGGTCCCAGTTGGCGAAAGCGTCATCCAATACGGACGCGATCTCGTCGTTTGAAAGTAGCCGGTCCGTGTAGCCGATCCCAGCTGGCACATTAGTTGAGGAGGATTTTTCTGCGTCTTTTTCCATTCGTTGGCATGCTGGTTAGTGCAGCATAGTTAATCAAGCTGAGAGAGAAACGTTGGTAGAGCATCCGTTTGATTAGCCGATGGCTATGATTGGCGAGGGGATGACGATTCGTTTGCGGAATTATTGCTCAATTTCGTTTGGCCAATATTCAGGTAGGCCCAGAGCACGGCAATCAAGGGTGTCAATAGGTTGAAGAATGCGTAGGGGAGATAGGCGAGGGGGTTGACTATGAGCACGCTCATCATGGTGGCGCCACAGGTATTCCAAGGAATGAGGGGAGAAGTCAGCGTGCCCCCATCCTCGATGGTTCGAGAGAGATTCTTGGCTTTCAGATTCCGTTGCTTGTAGGCGTCACGATACATGCGCCCAGGAACGATAATCGACAAGTATTGGTCGGGAGCTACGATATTGGTGGCTATCGAAGTTCCTATGGTGGCAGCGACCAGATTTCCTGCTCCTTTGACCCCCTTTAAAATGGCGGAAGCAACGCACTCGAGTATACGGGCTCCTTCCATGATGCCCCCAAGGCTTAATGCGCAGAGGATTAGCGAAACCGTCCACATCATGTTGTCGAGTCCCCCGCCCGATAGGAGCTCGTCCATGGATTCCAGGCCGGTCGAGGATTCGTATCCATAATGCATGACGCCAATGAGCTCAGAGAGACGAGTATCTTGCAGAGTCGTGGCGAGAACTGCGCCAACTCCCACAGCAGCCGCTAGCGCAGGTAGAGCGCTGAATCGCATTACGCTCAAAACGATGACGACAGCTGGAGCAAGAATCAGAAGAGGGTTCAGATTGAACTGATTGGAGAGGGTTTCTTGCATGCGTTGCACTTCTCCGGTCGTAGCATCTGAAAGGTCACTGAAGTATCCTATAATTGAATATAAGACCAGAGAAATAACGAATGCGGGAACTGTGGTGTAGACCATGTGGCGAATATGGTCGAAGAGCTCGATGCCGGTGACTGCAGGAGCCAGATTCGTTGAGTCGCTTAGCGGCGACATCTTGTCGCCGAAGTATGCTCCCGATACGACGGCACCCGCTACCATAGCGGGCGGGAATGCTAAACCGTTGCCCACGCCCATAAGCGCTACGCCCACAGTACTAGCTGTGGTCCAAGAGCTGCCGGTCGATAAGGATATTATTGCGCAAATCGCGCAAGCGGCAGGTAAAAAGGCTCGTGGATTGAGAAGCTCTAGTCCGAGCGAAATCATATAGGGAACGACGCCGGCAATCATCCATACGGCGATCAGGACACCGATCACCATGAGGATAATGATCGCCTTGGTCCCAACTCCGATGCCGTGTAGCATTCCTTTTTCCAGGGCTGACCAGGGAGCGCCTTGCCAGCGGGCAACAAGACCGGCTACGATTGCAGTTAGGATCAGCGGAATATGCGGATCCTTCTCAAATACAATTATAGTGACCCCCATGGAAACCAGCAGGAATGCTATCGGGATCAGAGCCACCCAGAGTGGTGGCAGAGCGGTGGGCGATTCGCTAGGTGGATCGCTCATTTGCTAGGGCTTCTAAGCATTTCTGCCACGCGTTCCATTGGCAACGCATAGACTATGTTGCCATTTATCCCCTCCATGGTTTCTGCTGCGGAAAAAGCATTGAGAATAGCTTCTTCAGTCGCTTGTATGGTGGCCCTGAACAATTCGTCTATCGAATGGTTGCCGAGCATGGTAACCCGTCGTAATTTTTGGTCGTCAGGTTCCGGAACAGTCGCAGTACTGAAGGCGAGAAAGAAGTCGCCCGATGAATTCGCTCCGTAGCCGCCGGTGCGTCCAATGCCCAGCGGTACGCGTTGGCAAAGGCGCTTTAGCTGATGCGGCAAAAGCGGGGCATCGGTGGCGATGACGACCAAGATAGAGTTTCCTTCACCGCTCGAGTTCACCCGATCAAATTCGGGCATCAGATCGGTCAATTGAAGGCCAACTCGAACTCCGGCGATGGTCAGGTCCTTCCGCCGACCGTAGTTCGCTTGGACGATCGCTCCGAGGGTATATCCACTCTCTGTAACACGGGAAGCGGTCCCGATTCCTGCCTTGAATCGATGGCAGAGCATTCCCGTTCCGCCGCCAACATTTCCTTCACTCACGGCACCGCCGCGGGCCCCATCGAGGGCTTCGAAGACGTGATCTCGTTTGACGTGGTGTCCGTGTATGTCATTTAGGCGCCCGTCCCAGGTTTCTCCGACAACAGGCAACGAAGCCCATCCCGTCTCGCTATTCGAATTGTGAAAGCCTCTCGATCGCCTCCAATGTATAGAAGCTTCGTATACGGCGCCTACACTGTGCGTGTTGGTAAACAAGATTGGCTCTTCCAGAAACCCGGATTCTTCGATCCAGGAAGTACCCGTCATCTCGCCGTTTCCGTTTAGAGTAGAATGGGAGGCGAATACGGGTCGATAGTCGCGTCCCGTTGGCAAGATAGCGGTCACTCCGGTTCGGACAGGGCCCCTGCCGATCTGAAGGCGACCGGAGCCTTCTATAATCGTGGAGTGCCCGACTTCGACTCCGGCCACATCCGTGATGGCGTTGAATTTGCCAGGCGTGCCCTCGAATGGAATGCCCCAATCGCGGGCCCGTTTCGCGTCAGCGAAACCAGGTTGAGCGGCAAGCAAGAAAAGGGCGAATCGGCCTATCCAGAATCTCATCATGCGAGTGATAAGCGACACCCTACTATCCCAGAGCTAGGCGCCCAGCACAAATGTCTCTTTCTGTTTCAACTTAGCGTCCAAGGTTTCCGGTAAGGAACTGCCTTGAGAATCGCGTCTGCTTCAGAGTCGCCAATGATAGTCTCCGTTTTAGGATCCCATCTGAGCGGTCTGCCGACCGTTTGGGAAACGATGCCGAGGTGGCCGGGCGTGATGGAACGATGACCGACCTCAGCTGGGGCAATACACGCCTCACGCGATCGGACGCATTCAATGAAATTGCGTGTATGGTTATTGGATACAGCGGCCCTGATCTTGCCTCTATTGAAGGATTCGCGAAGAAACTCCGGATTGGAGGCGCTCATTGAATTCCGGGATATATGCGCCCAGCCGTCCTTGCCGATCCACTTAACTCCGATAGCGTTTTTGTCGGATATAGAGGAAATGACCCCGTTTTTGTATCGGGAACGGATGTCGTAGTTCACGGCGGTGTTGTAAACATCCGTTTCTGGAAAGGTCCAGCCGATGGCCTCCACCTCTAGGGGTCCTCCGTAGTTTGCGCCGATTCCCCAATGAGCGATATCGTTGTGATGTCCGATCCAGTCCATAATCTGGCCACCACCGTAGGCGTCATGAAAACGCCAATACCGATGATGCCGAGCGAATATGTAAGGGAGTTTCTCGCTGGGACCGCACCAGAAATCGTAGTCCAGGCCTTCGGGAATTTTCGTAACCATAGAAGGCTCGTTCACGGGCTGGGAATGCCCTGTGGGGAGGCCGACTTCGATTCTCTCAATTTTGCCCAGCAGGCCGTTCATGACGATTTCGGCTCCGATGCGGAATCGTGTTTGCGAGCGTTGCTGAGAGCCCACTTGAAAAATGGCTCCACGTTTCTCGACCTCTCGATAGAGAGCTTGGCCTTCCGCGAAAAGATGGGTGATCGGCTTTTCACCATAGACGTCTTTGCCGTTGCGCAATCCCTCTAGGGCGCAAAGAGCATGCCAGTGATCTGGAGTAGCTACCATGATAGCGTCGATGTCATCACGGGCGCAGAGCTCTCGGTAGTCCTCGTAGGCTTCGCAGCCTTCAAACTTATCTGATCGCGTAGTTTTGGCGTAATGCTGTTCCGCTATTTGCTTTGCTGGCTCCCGCCCAAGTGGAGAGCGTTCTCCGGGCTTGGCATCTCGATAGTGGGAATCGTGTACATCGCATACCGCCACGACCTGAACGTCCGATTCATAGAGAAAATTCCGGAGATTGGCTATGCCTTTAGAGCCCATTCCGATGGCTCCAATTGTGATTCGGTTGCTCGGAGCAGGTCGCGATTGGCCGAGAATCGAAGATGGGGCGATCATTGGCGCCGCAATTGCGGCTGATGCGGATTGGATGAATTGGCGACGAGATGGGTTGGTTTTGGGCATGGAGGGGAACGATTTTACAGATGTTGATTCGAGTGCATCGATAAGACGGTGACAATTATTAATCGTTACGAATTCGATTTGCAGGAATGGCTTTACACCGGAATATCGACTTATTGCAGAGATCTAGTTGCTCTTTAGAGGGGTTGAGTGTCGGAAACGGGGCGAAAGCGCCGCCCTACGGTTGATCCATGGTTTGACTGGGGGCTTTCTCTAGGCTATTGCTTGTCAGCCTTTTTCGATTAAATGCGAATTCACTTCTATATCCATCCTCTCGTCTTGGTAGGCTTGCCATTGTTGGCCTGCGCCCTTATGGCGGATTCATCCCGTCCCAACATCCTCTATATTTTTACCGATGATCAATCGCGGCGTTCGGTGAGCGCTTACGAAGAGGCTCATGATTGGGTGAATACCCCGCATATCGATGCCTTAGCGGCTTCTGGGATGCGTTTCCGAACCTGCTACACGGGAGCCTCCTGCCAAATGTCGCGTTCCATGATGATGACCGGCCGATTTCAGCACGCCATCAAGAGTTTCGATACCTCCCGTTATCCAAAATGCGATTACGACCCGGAAATTCAACCGTTTTGGCCCGCGAACTTCAGGGTCAACGGATATAAGACCGCATGCATCGGCAAGTGGCATCTCGGGGAAGATGTAGGGCACGGGCGCGATTGGGACTATTCGGTTATATGGGATCGAGCTGGGCCCAAGGAAAACGGGAGCGCTTACTTCTATGGTACTCTCGTCCGCTATAATGGAGGCGAGCGAGTCCCTCTGAATGGGTATTCAACAGATCGATACACGGAGCTAGCGGTCGATTATATTCGGAACCAATCCCAGGAAGACGCTAAGCCCTGGTTTCTTTGGCTGTGCTATGGCGGGGTGCATGGTCCCTACACGGAGGCGGACCGCCATAAGGGACTCTATGCCGATGCTCTGGAGACAGAAATTCCCGAAGACGTGTTCGGTCCGAGGCCGACTAAGCCCAAGCATCTGGTCGACTATACGCGCTGGAAGCGAGACGACGACGGGAAACCTGCCAAACTCGATGCCCAGGTTAAGAAATACAATCGGGCCGTAGCCTCTCTAGACGATGGTGTAGGAGCCTTAATTCAAGCTCTCAAGGATACCGGGCAATTGGAAAACACCCTAATCGTTTATACGTCTGATCAAGGCTTCGCTTGGGGGCAACATGGCTCGCGCGAAAAGTGGATGGCCTACGATGCCAACATCGCAGCTCCGCTGATTGTCAGCTTGCCGGGCACTGTAGTTTCTGGGCAAGTATGCGAAGAGCCCGTTAATGGCCTCGATATTGTGCAGACGTTTCACGAATTGGCGGGTATCGAGCCTGTGATGAAAATGCACGGCAGGGATATGACGCCGTTGCTTAAGAACCCTTCTTCAAAACTGACCGAGCCACTTTTACTTACGCATACCGCCCGTGTCTACGGAGAGACTTTTCTGGAGCATATCAAGAATGGAGAGTGGGTTGGCCAGGAGCCCAAGCCTGCTTGGCTGATGCTGCGAGATGGCAAATTCAAGTATATCCGGCATATGCAGGAAGACACGATTGAGGAACTTTACGATCTGGAAGCGGATCCGAAAGAGCTGACGAATTTATCCGTGAATCCTGAATACAACAGCATCTTGCGGAGCTTGCGCCGCAAAGCGGCAGATGAAGTTCGTAAGAAAGACGGAGAATTCGTCGACTACTTGCCCAAGCCAAGAGGAGCGTAGGGAAATCGCTTATTGAACATCGCGATCCCGTTTTCGGTCTCGCTGGATGCCTGCGGCAACAGGATGGGCTCCGCCCAATATGAATCATTTGCGTTTCAATTTCCTTTACGCTCGAATTTGAAATCAAACCTAATATCCGCAATGCGGATACATATTACCCCGTCTTGCATTAGCCGGACGGGGACTCTCGTGACGAAAGTATTGAGGAATGATTTTAACATCGCTTCGGTTGTTGCCGCTTTGCGGCAAATACGTGCCCCTTCGGGTCAATGGGACGCTGAGTTTGGGTAATTGCGTGTCGCTTACGCTACTTGAAACGCTTTTCGATCTTGGCTTTCAGCTCGGCGACGACTTCCGGTTGCTCCTCGGCCACGTTACGGCTTTCGCCTTCGAGGGTGCGATGATCGTAGAGTTCAACGAAGCCATCATTATGGGCAATCAAGCGGTGCGATTCTGTGCGAATCGTATAGCCGTAGCTTCTGTAGGCAAATGCGTCGTGTCCTTTAGCGTTTGGCGAATCGAGTATTGGCTTCAAAGATACGCCTTGGGCGAATTTAGCCTTCGGAAGGCCAGATAGTTCGACGAGGGTCGGAAAGATGTCGATGGTCTCGACTATGGAGTGGCTCAGCTTGCCGGGGTTGGAAA
Organism: Opitutaceae bacterium; assembly: GCA_002694885.1. Taxonomy (GTDB): domain Bacteria; phylum Verrucomicrobiota; class Verrucomicrobiia; order Opitutales; family Opitutaceae; genus Pelagisphaera. The sequence continues at coordinate 9,321 of NZNM01000065.1, forward strand.
TTCCTGGGTAGCTGATGATGAGCGGCGATCGGAGCGACTCTTCGAAGAGGGCGTGCTTGCCCCATATAGAGTGTTCGCCCAGATGCCAGCCATGGTCGCCCCAAAGAACGACGATGGTGTTGTCGCGTATGCCCAGCTCATCAAGCCGGTCCAAGGCCCGTCCTACCTGGGCATCGGCATAGCTGACGCAGGCGGCGTAGTGCTTGCGTACTTGCAGCGAGTAGTCGGCATTGGTGTTGGGATCCATCCCATCTCGCTTGTACTTATAGAATTCCCCGGACTTGTGCCAGGTGGTGCGTCCTTTGGGCTTATGGGGATGAAGGACGACGGGGAGTTCGGAATCGGCGTAGAGATCGAGGTACTTCTTAGGAGCTCCGAAAGGCAGGTGAGGCCGAAGAATACCGAAGGCTAGGAAAAAGGGTTGGCCGTTTTTATTCTTCGCCAACAAGTCGAGTTGCTCGAGAGCCTGGTCCGTGCTGATGCCATCTGGGTAAATGCTATCTGGACCCTCGTAAGCTTGCAGGAGATCCATCTGGGTGGCGTCTCCTCGGATTTCGCCGAATGCTTGGCCATGCATCCAGCCACGAGGGTGTTGCCAAGCTCCGGCGTTGAGCAGATGGCGATCCCAGGAATTGGGCATCTCGATGATGGATTCGTCATTCCAGTCTGGGCCTCCAAAACCTCCAGGATGGTGAGACACCTTTCCAACGGATACGGTTGTGTAGCCGTTCTGTCGAAACCAGGCGGGCATGCTAGGTGGAAAGGCCTTGGGATCTGTCGCGAGCTCCTTTGCCCGATCGAAGAGAGCGGAATTTCCGGCGCCACCATAGGTTCCCGTCAGTAGTGTGTAGCGGGAGGCTCCGCATGTCGGGGCTTGAACGTAGTGCTTGTAAAACGCGCGTCCTTCGGAGGCGAGTCGATCGATGTTAGGCGAATGGATGTAATCGACTCCGTAGCAATTCAGTTCGGGCCGTAGATCATCGACGCAAATGAGGAGAATGTTAGGCTTGTCCGCGAATGAGAAGAACGGGATGACAAATATGAGAACGGGGACGGCAGGGTTGAAAAGCTTCATCTTTTTAGAGCATCTTTCAGAACTTCCCTATTTCAAGGTTGGAAACCAGATATTTTTCCTTTTTAGGCTCTGGCTTAGTTTCTTAAGATCCTTTCGGTTTCTAATCGATTGAATTCGATAGCGTATACGATATCTGGATATATAATAATGCCTTTTTTGGCAAGGGCAGTGAAATTTTCGAAAGGGACGCCAGAGTTTCGGGAGATTTCAAAGTACAGATTGAACAATAATCGCGAGGAGTCTCCTCGCTCGTAGGCACATTCAAGGGATTCAATCGCCCAGCTTGAATCAAGACGCTCTTCATTGACCGAGCGCATAACGGATAGGCTGGCAAGAAAAGGATCAGGATGAGATCGTTGAAGCGCTCGATCGGCGTAATCCAGTCCCAATGCCGAATTTCCAAGTTTTATGGAAACTTCTGAATTAGCAGCCAACCATAGCGGATTCTCCTCGTCAGCATTCCTAGCGATAAGCGATCTGGCTTCGGCGACCTTGTCGCCACGGGAAAGGGCGATAGCGATCATGGAGGCGATGGAAGACTCCTTTGCCGTAACAATCTCTGTTGAGCGCTTTTTGCCCGATAGTTTACGGGGAATCGATTTCCTGAACGATTCCTGTAGTTGTTCCTCAATTGCACGTTGAAGTTCTCGGAAATCGGAACCTAGAAGGATTTGGCAATCCAGTTCGGTAATAGGCTTGTACGAGCTTCGCTCTATTAGTTTCCAGTAGCCGCTCTTAAGTTCGGGATCTCCGAAATGGGTCAACTCAGCCAGCAAAGCTGCTTGGGCATAGTAGGCTTGAGCTTTAAGCCCATCTTTTTCGATCCAACTATTTAACGTGTCGCGCGAGGTCTGAAAAAATTCTTCCCATTCCATGAAGGACGCAGTTGAGGTTCTGTATCTTAGCGTACGGTGCCGGGAGCGAGTGATTGAGGCAACAGCTTCGTTTAGTCGAATTGTGGAAAAGAGTTCCGCGACCCCTTCATCTGCCCAGACGGGCAATCTGCCAAAATGAGTATTTAGGATGTGGTGAGTGAATTCGTGATACACGATTTCCCAGTTTTCGGAACTGGATGCTCCGTTAACGAGCACTAGTGGGTTGAAGTCGGATTGGAGATAGAATCCGCTGGCCCGAGAATCGCGGCTCTTTGATTGGAAGGGAGCTAGCTTGTCGAAAAGATCTTTGGAATCCGTAATGAGCGCGTAATGAGGGCGTAGCGCTTGATCCGGTTCAATTGGCTCGATTTCTAGCTCTCGCTTGACAAGTTCGTTGACGACTTCGAAGCGCTCGACAGCCGAGTTGGCGAGGTATGGAGATGCATCGGTAATAACCCACGCCACTGGCGATTTTGCAATGGTCCAATTGCCCTCGAAACTTGCCCCGTACAATGCGGAGAAGCTTATTGTTAAGGATATCGATGCTAAAACTTTAGCGCTTAAGGGAATCAAGGTTTCGCGAGTTCGTCGAGAGGTATAGTCACTTCCCTTTTCACTTCGTTCCTTTCGTCGCGTATCTGCAAGCTAATCAACGCTTTTGGCTTTGCCCAATCGATTTCAATCATTCCGAAACCTTTTTCAGAAAAAACCTTGCCCATTCGGTACTTGTTGGGTTCGCCCGGGAATGAGGAATAGGAATGAGTTAGGCCACTGCTTGTGACTTCGTATAGTGGATACGGCGTTTCGCTATCATCTTTAACTGCGATCTCATGGATATGCCGATCACCACTGATAAGAATGGCTCCGGGAGTTTGACTTTCCTTAATCAGTTTCAAGAGCCGATTGCGAGAATGTGGAAAATTTGACCATTTTTCGTAGCGATGCTCCTCATGAAGAATCTGGGTTCCGGATACAAGAAGGTGGACTTGAGCTTTGCTTTCATCGAACTCATCTTCGAGCCAGTCCCATTGGCTGTCACCGAGGATATCCCCATCGGGGCCGGGTATGGAAGCATGGTAGCGATTGTCGAGGAGGAGGATTTTGACCTGCTTGCCAATTGGACCAAACGTATAGCTGGTGTAGACGCCTTTTTGCTGGCGTCTCGGACTATCGACTGGTTCGTCTAGAAAATCGAGGAATTTGGACTGAGTAATGCTTTTGCTTTGAAACCATTTGCCCGAATTGTTTTCGCCAAAATCATGATCATCCCAGGTCCCTACGATTGGAATTGCTTTTCGGAAGTCTTTGTAATTGGCATTCTTATACTGTAGGTCGAACTTCCGTGATATTACCGTTTCGTTCGGGCTATCGACGTATACGCAATCCCCGCTCCAGATCCAAAGATCCGGTTGAGTCTTGTGAATGACAGGCCAAATCGGCTGAGGCAGATTCTGACGGTTGCAAGACCCCAAAGCGATTTTGGTTAGTGGTCTCTCGAAATTCTCAGGATAGTGTGAGAACAGCTCAGGTAAAGCCAGGCTCGAGAATAGTAATAATGGTGTGATAAACGACTTCACAATCTTCCGGTTGCTCGATCGAAGAAGTAAGCCTGTAAATTTCGTGACCTTCAAGATGGATAAAATCCTGAATGACCAAATTTGCTAAATCGTAACGTTTTACGATTTCGGCTCGATACGCTCCACCTTGCCGACAAGGAACAGGTAGCTGCAAAAACCGATGATGGACACGATAGCGATGTATATGAGACCAGGCTCGAAGTTTCCATCACGGGCTAGGATGCCGATGATGATGGGAAGGCTGATGCCTGCCAGATTGCCGATAAAGTTGAAGACGCCACCAACAAGGCCCATACAGCGGATGGGAGCAATGGAGGAAATGAAAACCCAAGCGATGGATGCCAGGCCGTTGCCGAACAGAGCAATGGTCATGAAGACGATGACCATTCCGGTGCTATCGGTGTAGTTGGCTCCTATAATTGAAGAGCCGAGGATCATGCCGCAGAGTACGGGCAACTTCCGGGCGGCACTAGCGGAGACACCCTTCTTGACGAGCTTGTCGGATATGTATCCGGAAAGCAATACGCCGCAAAATGCTCCTATGGGTGGAATCGTGGCCCACCAACCCATGGATTGCAGGGTTAGGCCGCGAGTGTCCTTCAGGTAGGATGGGAACCAGGTAAGGAAGAAAACGAAAAGGGACCCCAAGCAAAACTGCCCGATATAGACGCCCCAGAGCTTTCGATATTTAAAGGCTTCGAGCAGGTCAGCCCAATTGAATTTCGCTTTTTCCTGTTCCGCTTCGGAGTCCGCTCCGTCGTCTACCAATCCTCCTCCAGATCGGATATGATCGAGCTCTTCCTGGCTAACGGATTTATGGTCCTTGGGGTCGCGATAAATCAAATACATAGCCAGCGATGCCAGAATGCTGATAGCTCCTGTGATGATGAAAAGCCCTCTCCAAGTGACCGTGTTGAGCAAGAAAACGAAGATTGGAGGCATCAAAGCCAGGACCACGAACTGGGCTGAGGTATAAACCGCGATGGCCGAGGCCCGTTCGTCGGTTGGGAACCATCGGGTCACCATCTTGTTGTGAGCCGGGTAGGAAGGCGCTTGAAAGAGTCCCAGTGATAGGCGAAGGCCGATGAGGCTGAACAGGGAATTAGCGAAGCCTTGCAGCACGGTGACGGCCGACCAGAGGAACATGATGATGGCGTAGAAGGGCCGCGTTCGGAAGATGTCCACTAGGGCTCCACCGGGAATTTGCAGCCAGCCATAGGTCCAACTGAAGGCTGAATAGACCAGACCCATCTTGATCATGTCGATCCCCAGATCGTCCCGCATGGTGGTGCCGGCGATAGAGATATTGGTCCGGTTCATGTAGTTGATCCAGACACAGCCGAAAAGGAGAGCGAGGACGATGAAGCGTTTGCGGGCAGGGAGGGGCATCTAAATAAATTAGGAAGGCAGAATTATGAATTAAGAAGGGAGTTTAAGGTGTGAGGCTCAAGGTTTGAGGATGAGGATTGAATGGTGAAAGTAACCAATTTTCACTTACCAATTTTGGTAGCTTCCGTCTGTTTTCCATAGACGAGGAGGCTCCCAGAGTTTGATGGACATCTCTTTTAGGACCTCCTCGTCGACATCGACACCTAGACCCGGTTCGTTGGGAGTGGGGTAGGCGTTGCTTTCCATTTCCAGGCGCTTAGTAAAGACATCGGTATCGGCTACTGGCAGCTCTTCGACGGGAGATTCGCGGGATTCTAGATGGGAAAAATTGGGTACGGCGGCGGCGAGATGGACGGAAGCGGCGGCGCAGATGGGGCCGAGGGGATTGTGCAAGAGCAGATCGATGTAGTTGCTTTCTGCCATAGCGGCCACTTTTACCGATTCCGTTAAGCCCCCTACATTGCAAACATCGACTCGGGCGTACTGGAGGATATTTCGTTCTATATAGGGCTTGAAGGCCCACTTGCTGGAAAATTCCTCTCCGATGGCGAAAGGCACGTCGGTGAGTTTCCGCAGAGCCTCGTAGGCTTCGGGCGATTCGTCCCGGATCGGCTCCTCAATGTAGTCTAGGGCGCCCGAAGGAATTCTTTGCAAGAAGGTGGCGCTTTCGGCCACCGATAGTCGGTGGTGAGCATCGCAGCCGAGCATCGCCGTTGGACCAGCAGTTTCTCGACAAGCGAGAATGGCTTGGCTAGTATTCTCGATTGCCTTACGGGTTTCAAAAATCCCCCCTTCCTTGCCTTCGTAGCTAGCTTCAGGTGGCGCGACTATGTTGACTCGAAAGGAATTCCAGTTGGCGTTCATCAGTTTTAGAGTCAATGCCGGGTAGTCCTTAAGGGCCGTCTCTCCCGGATAGCTGGCGAAGCATTCGATTCGATCGCGTTGGGAGCCTCCTAGTAGTTGATGAACGGGCACGCCGAGTTCCTTGCCTACCAGATCGTACAGGGCGATATCGATGGCGGAGATAGCCGCAGTCAGCACGCGCCCACCTTCGAAATACTGGCTGCGATACATCTCTTGCCACAATCCTCCGATTTGTCGCGGATCTTTGCCGATGAGAAACTCCCGGTAATGCTTAACCGCCCCTTCAACGGCTAGCTCTCTCCCAGAGAGTCCGGACTCGCCCCAACCGAATTGGCCGTTTTCGGCTTCGACCTTAACTAGCAATTGATTTCGGAAGCCGATCCAAGCGACGTAGGGAGTGACATTGGAAATTTTCATTGGGTGGAGCGGTTAAGTTTGCTGGAGGCTTTTGTGCTTGAAATGGGTAGGGAGGACCGTCCCGGTCCTCCGTCTCGATATTGTTTTGGAGGACTGAGCCAGTCTTCCCTACCTTTTAAGGGAGATAGTTGTATCGATTGGAACTAGTAGACGCAAAGCGTCGCAGGGCAATTAGATTGTTTTCGGTCACAACGATCGCTGTCCCCAAGGCATGGGCATTGTCGGTGGAACGCGGTGGCGGTCCTGACGCTTATCTTTGGGACGTTCCTTGAACCAGGAAACGAGGCTCGTGAGCTGTTTCACCGCTTCATCGTAGGCTCGCTTGCCCTTCTCAGCGGTCGCTAGCTCGGCGGCGCCCAGGACGCAGGAATCGGAATAGCTGCTCGTCCAAGAAACGATTGTGGCCGGGCCTGCCCCCATCAGATCCACGTAGTTAAATGGGCTGCTTTCCGAGTTGAAGGAAACGTTTCCGCTTTTGATCCGGTCTTTGCGCACATTGCCTTCGTCCAGGTAGAGATAGACCGAAGTTTCCAACTCGCAGGCATGGGCCAGGCCGCCGGGATATTCGCTTTCCCGCCAGCTAGACATGAATTCCGGATCGAGTTTCAGAAGGTCCCACCAGGCGGTGAGAATACACTCGGCGTCAGTCTCCAGGTTGGCTCGTCGGCTACGAGGTCGAGATTGGGCATATTGGAGCCGTGTCCATTGAGCAGGATGATTTTCTTGAAACCGTGGTAGGCTAGGGATTTTACGATGTCGAGAACATGGTCAACAAAGTGGCGGTAGTCATTGTTTATGGTGCCTGGAAAATCCATCACGTGCCCTGTGTACCCATAATTCACTGGAGGCAACACGAGTGTATTACTGGGTTCGACTTGGCCGGCCCTGAAGGCGATACTCGAGGAGCACAGGACGTCAGGATCGAGTGGCAGCTGAGGACCGTGTTGCTCGATGGCCCCGCAGGGAAGGATGCATACCTTTCCTAATTCGATAGCGTCGTTTATCTCAGGCCAAGTGAGCTTTTCGTAGCGGTATTCAGTTTCGGCACGGGATTTTATGATTCATCTAGGTTCCATTGATCAATTATGTACGGTCACAATGGGATCGGAAGGACGGGCGAGGTTTTAAAGACTGGATGACGTTAGCTTCATGCCACGCGTGAATTTGGCGATGCCGTCGGGATTCCACTCCATGCCCAACCCCGGGCCGTCGGGTATGGAGATGCAGCCATCATCGTCGAGGGCAATAGGATTGGCGAGAAGCTCTTCGATATAGGGCGCCGGAGTGATGTACTCAACCCATTGAGTATTGGCCGTGGCGGCTACGAGTTGCAGGTCGGCGACGAGACCGATGGCGGTGTTCCAACCATGAGGAACAAATTGTATGGAATGATCATCGGCGTATTGAGCGATTCGGTACTCCTCACTGATTCCACCAACTTTGGTGACGTCTGGCTGGACGATATCGACGGCTCGGCGTTCGATCCAATCGATAAAGGATTGTCGTCGTGTGAGGACCTCGCATCCGGATATGGGTATGGGGGCGTTCTCCGTAAGTTTGATGTAGCCCTCGATATCGTCGGGTCTAAGGGCTTCTTCGAACCAGGCGATGTCGTAGTCAGCTAGCATCTTTGCCGTTTGCAGGGCCCATTTGTATCCATGGGGCCAGAACGCGTCGGATCCGCCCGCATCCACCATGAGTTTCGTATCGGGTCCGACGGTGTCTCGAGCTGTCCGCACGAGAGCTTCATCGGTTTCCCTGTCCACGCGGCCAAATGGTCCCCAACCGATTTTGAAGGCGCTAAATCCGCGAGCCATGCCATTCTCCAAGCGGGCCCGCAGTATATCCATATCGTCCATAAGGATGGAGCCGTATGGTTTGATCGTTTCGCGGTATCGACCGCCCAAAAGCCGGCTAATCGGTTGTTGGCAGACTTTCCCCAGTATGTCCCAGAGGGCGATGTCGATGCCTGAGACCGCGTGGGTGATCGCTCCACCGCGCCCTTGCCAAAAGCTTTGTTGGTGAAGCCGCTCACTGGTGGCTGCGGGGTCGAGGGCTGAGGCGCCGATCAAGAACGGCTTGATAACATTTATCGCCCCTTCGATTAGCGTAGCTGATGTAAAGACGCTGCCAATACCTGTGATCCCTTCATCGGTGATGATCTCAACCAAGGTGTGGAGATTGTTTTCCTCGTCTAGGAAGCGTTCGTCCCAGCCGCCATCTGGAGTGGCTCCTCGAAGGGGCAGCAATCGTATGTCTTTAATCTTCATTTTTTCAAAGAGCGCAAAATAAGTCGTTCTCCGTATTTTAAAGGGTAGGGCTGACTATCCCTAGTCAGCCGTTCAAGGTGAATCGCTCGTAGTTCGGCTGACGAGGGATAGTCAGCCCTACCGTAGGCAATTCGTTTGTTATAAGATAAATGAATACTTTTATAACCCCAGTCTCTCGTATTGTTCCGGTGGGACTTCTAGTTTCTCCATTTCTTGTACGAGCCGTTTCTTCATTATAGCCTCGGTCTCTTCATTTTCTATTGGCTCCTTTTGCTCATAATCGTTATCCAGATCGAAAAGGAGGGTGCCGAATTCGTGTTGGATAGATTTGTGGAGCGTCCCCGAAGCGGTTTTCATCGTCCGGCAGCCTTTTGTGAACGAAAAGGGCTCTTGTAGTTGAATGTCCTGCAATTCCTGAACATCGAATGTGTGAGGCAGGTGAGTGGGCATCAACGTGTATTGAAAAAGCGGAGCATTTTCTTCGCTAGCTGGTCCTCGCATGTAAACGCGTTGCCCGTCGGTAATATTCACTCGCCCGGCAAAAAGTCCGAAGAGCGCCGTGTCGCGCGCGCCTTCGTCTTGTTCAACGACACGGGCCAGATTTTGCCCCATCATACTCGGAGTTGGATCCAAACCGAAGTAGTCCAAGATCGTTGGGGTGAAATCGATGAGCTGGGCGATCGATTGTCGCCGCTCTCCTCTCTTTCGGCAGCGGGGATCCCATATCCAAAGCGGGATATGGGCAATCTCGTTGTAGAAGGGCATCCGGTTTTTTCCCCACCAATCGTGTTCGCTTAGGAGGAAACCATGATCCGTGCAAACGATGAGCAGGGTGTCCTCCCAAAGGTTGTGTTCGTCCATAGCGTCCAGCACTCGGCCGAGATGCTCGTCGCAAAGGCTTAGATCGGCGGCGTATTCGTATCGAACATGTTCGATGGTGTCGCGATCGGTATCCACGATGGGTCGATATTCCGGCCAGTCGTAGGTTTCGCCCTCGTAGCGGTGAGGATAGAGGGATTTGTGCCTTTGGTGGGTGAAGTAGGGCTCGTGCGGATCGAAAGTTTCGATCTGAAGAAACCAATTGTCTTGATTCGCATTGGTATTTATGAACGCGATACCCTGATTGAAGGTCTGGGCGATGGATTGTTTTTCAGGTGTATCCATGTATTTGCGATTGACCCAATTTTGCCGATTGGCTTGCCGCTCCAGCCCCGGCTGAATTTCAGGGATGTCTGGATCCTTGACCTCGCCTTTCCAGGGATCCCACTCCTGGCCCCGGTTGAATTCCCAGCTCGAATAGCGCGTATGGTAGGTGGCTCCTCCCTCTTCGAAATAGTGGTAATGATCCGTGACTAAGTGAGAATACACGCCATTATTCTTGAGGATCTCCGGAAGAGAATCATCGAACGGCTCGATAGGCCCCCAGCTTCGATGAAGAAAACTCAAACGACCCGTGTGCATATCCCGTCTGGCCGGCATGCACGGCATGCTACCCACCCAGGCATTGTCGAAAGTTACCGTCCGCTGGCCCAAGCGCTCGAAATTGGGGGCATGGGTCCAATCGCATCCGTAGTTCGGCAGGAAATGCCGGTTCAATGTGTCAAACATTACGACTATGGCTTTCATAGGCTTTCGGTAACAAGTTTGGGGATGTAGGAAGATTTCAGCGTCATATCTTTTGGAAATCAATCCTTTGGCATATAGAAGCCCGCAATTTTGTATCTTCATCGAAGTCCACGCTTGAAAGCGCTGGGAGAATTTTAGGAAACTCGAGCCTCTATCCCAAAAGGCCAAGGCCCTAACCCAAATTCGAGAATGGAAAAACCGCCCCTCAATCGTCGAACCTTTCTGTCAACTCTGGGAGCCGCCGCGGCTGCCCCACTAGTCGCTCGCGACTATGGCCCAGGAGCACTACCTGTCCGTTATCCGGAACCGGATGTCAAGGTGCTGGAGCCCGCCTTCGGCAAGTACAAGATCGGCAACACGCCCATCGAGCGCCTTTACACGGGCATGTACTGGGCGGAGGGTCCGGCTTGGAGTGGCTGGGGGCGCTATTTGGTATGGAGCGATATTCCCAAGGACGTCCAGCACCGCTGGCTCTTGGACGACAATGAAGTGACTGTGCTACGCAAGCCCGCTCGCAATAGCAATGGGAATACCTTCGATCGGCAAGGCCGGCAAATTTCTTTCGAGCATGGAGCCCGTCGAGTGGTCCGGTACGAGCCCGATGGAACAATCTCTGTATTGGCCGATAAATACAACGGGAAGCCATTCAACGCGCCCAATGATGGCGTGGAGCATCCAGACGGCAGCATTTGGTTCACCGATCCGGGCTATGGAAGTCTAGGGAATTACGAGGGCAACAAAGCGGAGCTCGAGTTGAAAGAAGCCGTTTATCGAATAGATCCAAGCGGCAGCGTCGCGATGGTCACAGATGAAATTTATAAGCCTAATGGCCTATGCTTCTCGCCCGATTACAAGAAGGTTTATGTAGCGGATACCGGCGCATCCCATTACCCAGACGCTCCCGAGAACATTAAGGTTTGGGATGTATCGGGGAGCAAAGTGCGGAATGGACGGGAATTCGCCTCAATGAAGCTGGACTTGAATGGCGAAACGGTGGCTGGCTTAGCTGACGGGATCCGCTGCGATCGCGACGGAAACATCTGGTCGAGCGCGGGCTGGGTGGGAGAAGGCTATGATGGCGTCCATATCTTTTCTCCCGAGGGTCAGCGGATTGGCCAAATCGTGCTGCCGGAGATATGCAGCAACGTTTGCTTTGGCGGACCGCGGCGTAACCGTCTTTTCATGACAGCGAGCCGAAGTCTGTACGCAGTGTATACGGAAGCTCTAGGAGCTCATTGGTGCTAGTTTCGAAAAAGAAACTCTCCATTCATGAAAAGAAGATTTTTTCTTAAATCGACCCTGTCAGCGATCGCGTGTGCGTCATCCTCAAATCTCTGCCCGCTCGCATGTCGCGAGGCCTTGCTCTGCATCCGGTTGGAGATTTGATTTCTTTGGATTAGACAGGTTTTTTAGGAAATTCGAAACAGTAGGGCTGATCTTGCTCGGCGAATTGACATCAACGCGCCTCGGCAGGACTATGTTCGGCGCGATAGGCTGCCTTGATACTTTTGACTTGGTTGCGCTCTGACGGTGAGGAACGGCAGCCCCGGTGTCCTTCTATGAAGAGCTAAGGCGTCCGCCGGCCATGGTTTGCGAGGCGTAGTAGCCTTCGTCACCTGCGGCGTCTACGGTGAATGGGGAAAGCTCGAAGACTTCCTTCTCGTCTTCCTGCGCCCAACCCGTAAAGGTCGCGCAGGCAAAGCTGAGCGAAGCTCTGGTTCGGTGTTTTTTGCCTAGATTATTCATTTAATCAGTCGTTTGCGTTTGTAGGAAATGCGACCGATCTTCGCTCTGAAACGAAAGGGGTTAGTCCCTGGTTAGCAGAGTTGCGGAAACGGTCCCAACAGATTGCCGAGTAGTCCGGCAAATTGTCCAAATTCTGGGGTTTGAGTTCTAAGATCCGTTCCGAATACTTTCCGGGCCCATGAAAGTCGTCATCGCGACAGGGCACAGCGGGGCCAGGTAAGGTTGTTTTGTTCGGCTGATCATCCTAACGTTACGTAGTTTGTTTACCGTCGATCAGACGGCTTATGGTTATGGGGGAGTCGTTTGTCCAAGCGGATCTCCGCCGGAACAAACCCGGTAACATTGACCAGTGGTGTGATACTGGGCGTTTATTAGCTTATTCGTGAATTAGAAAATTATGGATTCTAGGTCTCGAGACTAACGAACTTTTCTCGATTGCGAGGCCCTCTAAGGAAAACACGATTGGGCTTATGGGAAATAGGATGATGGGGATCCGGCAATTGGATATGGAGCGAACGGATTGAGGTGGCGTTAAATGCTTTATCTCAGAGTCAAGTTTATGCAATCTTTCTTAGGTATGTCGCAAATCACTCGTTCGCCCGCCTATCCTTCATTCGCTTTCCAGGCAACATTGAGCCTACTGCTCTTGGCAGCAGGTTTCATATTGGCTACTGACAGCCAGGCTCAACGCGCCAATCGTCCGAATATCGTATTCATATTTACTGACGATCACTGTCAGCAAGCGCTCAGCGCGTATGACCCTAGTCGAATGACGACGCCGCATATGGATCGGATCGCCAGTCAAGGAATGAAGTTCAATCGATGCTATGTGACTAACGCCATTTGTGGGCCGAGCCGGGCGGTTATACAAACCGGCAAACATAGTCACCTCAATGGATTTGCGGTCAACGGCATGGTCTTTGATGGGAGTCAGCAGACGTTTCCAAAACTGCTACAAAAAGCGGGATACCAAACTGCTGTAGTTGGCAAATGGCACTTGGCTTCGACGCCTCAGGGCTATGACTACTTCGATGTATTGATCGGGCAAGGACCGTACTACAATCCACCGATGAGAACGCGGGACTTGAATGGAGAAGTCGTCACCCGCGAACACACTGGATACACGACGGATATCATCACCGATAAAACTATGGATTGGCTTAAGAATGGGCGCGAAGATGGGAAGCCATTCATGCTCATGTATCAGCACAAAGCTCCGCATCGAAATTGGCAGCCAGGACCAAAGTATCTGACTTGGCTAGACGATCGGGCCATCCCCGAGCCGGAAACATTGTACGACGATTATTCGACGCGAGCCACACCGGCTTATGAGCAAGCGATGGAAATAAAGGCGCATTTAAATGAGCGCGATTTGAAGCTGACAGCGCCGCCCAATTTGACGCCTGAACAGCTAGCTAATTGGAATGCGGCTTACGGCCCGAAAAATGAGGTGTATCTTAATAATAAGGACCGCATGTCCGAAAAGGAGATCATCCAGTGGAAGTACCAGCGCTATGTTAAGGACTATTTGCGTACCGTGAAGTCAGTGGATGACGGAATCGGCGAGGTGCTGGACTACCTGGATGATAGCGGTTTGGCGGAAAATACGATCGTCATATATTCGTCTGATCAAGGTTGGTACCTTGGTGAGCACGGATGGTTCGACAAGCGATGGATGTACGAGGAATCGCTGAAGACGCCGTTGTTAGTGAAATGGCCAGGCGTGGTCGAGGCGGGATCGATCAACAATGATATCGTGTCCAATCTAGATTTCGCTCAGACCTTTCTGGACTTGGCCGGAGTTCGTAGCCCTAGCGATATGCAGGGCGCTAGTTTGGTACCGATTTTTAAAGGCAAGACGCCTGGGAATTGGCGGGATTCATTCTATTATCATTATTACGAGTTTCCTGGTGGGCATAGCGTGGCCCGGCACTACGGCGTGAGCAATGGGAAGCATAAACTCATCCACTATTACCAGAAGGGTGAATGGGAACTGTTCGATATTGAAAAGGATCCCAACGAGCTCAATAATGTGTATGATAATCCAGAATACGCGAGTATCGTGAAATCCCTGAACCAGGAATTGAATCAGCTCCGCAAGCAGTATCAAGTGCCTGACGAGGATCCCGACTTTCAGAAACTCAAGCAAGAAGCCCGAGAGATGCGCAGGCGCGGGGAGATATAGAGAGCGGTAGCGGGGCTGGATTGGAGCAGCATGGGTATCTTGCCTGTTGAGTTAGTTGAGGGAAACAGGCTGGAAGCCTGTTCTACTTTTGATTCAGGAGTAGCGCAGGCTTCCAGCCTGTGTAAACTCAGAGAAATGACGCGTGCTGCACGCTAACACCTGCTTTGGATGGATTGTTTCGGATGTATTCCTCAACTTTCCACTGATGCTGTTCGCTTCTGAGGATCTGGTTAAAAGACTCGTCCTGCCAGAGCTTACCGGAGCGATTTAGTTACGTGTTTATTTTATTCGCAGAGTAAGATTTCCAGGAGTGAAGAATCTTGGATAACCTGAATCCCAGTTTGGGAGTTATGGTTAAGTGCACGTGATTTGGCATAATAACCCACTCGCCGAGCTCGTAGCGATCCGAATTAAAGCGATTAAGGGCATTCGCTACAATTTCCGAAAATCTCGAATTCTTCAGCCAGCACTTGCCGATTCCATTGTCCATCCACCTATCGATCTTATCAGAAAAGAGGCCATGAAATCTCACGGACAGATCGGAGTTGTGAGGCAACGGACAATGTTCGAGAAACGTCTTTCTTTCCCTCATTAGCTCCCTCAATTTCCCGTAAGGTATCGAGTCGGCAAGGCGGAAGGTAACGAAATAAGTTACCCCTTCTTGACTCCAATGGGGCAGATTTCGTTCGTTAATGCGAATGTTCTCCCTGGGTACTAAATAGGGCATTTAAGGGTTGGATTTCCAAGTAAGAAACCTAGCCGTTGAAACCATTAGATCAAGCCGGATAAGTGCCATTCAGACTCTGACCAATTTTTTGGTATAAGCCTGGGCCCTCGGACACGGGCTGGAAGCCTGTGCTACTTCTTTTTGATTGCGCTTGAAACGGGCGCGGGGTTGGCGAGACTCTTGGGTCTCCCTATAACATCTCAACCCCCTCTTTCCTCCCTATGACTAACGAATTGGAAAATAAGAAACTTTTCTGGGCTTGTTTCATCGCCTTAGTAGCCACCTCATTTTTCTTTGGCTTGAGGTCTGTGGTCGTGGGACAATTGGTCTCCGAATTCAACTTCTCCCAAGCCGAGATTGGACAAATCCTGGGGGTCGGCCTCTGGCCATTCGCCTTCAGTATCATTATATTCAGTCTCATCATCGATAAGATTGGATACAAGGTGAGCGCATATTTCGCTATCATCGCTCACACCTTGGCGGTGATTGGCACGGTATACGCAGTGATCGATAAATCAGCTTCTTGGCTTTACTGGAGCACGTTCTTGGTAGCGATCGCTAATGGGACAGTGGAGGCTTTCATCAACCCCGTCGTAGCGACTATATACAACAAGGAAAAGTCGAAGTGGCTGAACATTCTTCATGCGGGATGGCCAGCGGGATTGGCATTGGGAGCAGCGGCTGGCATTCTGCTTGGCGGCTTAAGTCTGACGGTGAAATTCGGTGTCTGCCTGATTCCTGTAGTCGTTTACGCGGCAATGATCTTTCCCTGCAGATTTCCCGTGCAGGAGCGGGTGGCGGCCGGGGTCAGCTATAAAGATATGCTTCGGGAGGTCGGGGCCTTGGGCTTCTTTATCCTCACGTGGTTGACGATTATGGGACTTATCCAGGTCGCCAATACGATCGTATCCAATCCAGTCACGGTATCCGTTAGCGTGACGTTGGTCATTTCGCTTCTAATAGCAGGGAGCGCATTCATTTTCACGGGATCGCTTGGGAACCCGATGTTTGTTGTCATACTCATAACGATGCCATTTCTGGCTACTACGGAGCTGGGAACCGATACCTGGATGGCGGAGCTGCTAGCTGCTGATTTCCCAAAGGCTGCCGGTTGGATTTTCGTGATGGTGTCCATTATCATGACGATACTGCGATTCTATGCAGGACCGATTGTCCACAAATTCTCGCCCATCGGATTGCTGGTTCTTAGCGCGGCTTTAGCAGTCGTGGGCTTGATCTTCCTCGGAGTGGCTCCAGCTGGGATCATGATCATCGCAGCCATTGTTTACGCTTTTGGTAAAACGTTTTTGTGGTCTACCACACTGGGGGTCGTCTCCGAGCAGTTCCCGAAAGGTGGAGCTCTCACGTTGAATGGGGTATCCGCTGTTGGTGTGCTAGGTATGGGAATTATGGGCACACCATTGATGGGTCTTTTCCTGGACACGGGAATCGATGCTGACTTGAAAGAGCAAGAACCGGCCCTTTACGAGATAGTGGATGGCGGTTTGCGATCGGGGATGTTTGGCGAAACCCCGAGTTTGAACATGGAAGCTGTGGAATCGCTAGATGAGGTGAACGCGGCTAAGCTAGGAGCGATCATCAATGCCAACAAGAAGGACGCATTCTTCCGCCAAGCCTTGCTTCCGGGATTCCTGTTCGTCGCTTATTTTGGTATGTTCCTGTATTACAAGAAGGGTGGTGGCTACCGGCCAGTCGAGTTGGAGTGAGGCTTTGTAGTTTTATCAATCAGGTAGCGGGCGATCTCCGAGCGCCCATTTTGGAAATTGAGATTTTAGACTCTCGGAGATCACCCGCTCCCCAAAAAAATATCGAGTTTGTGTCTGCGAACCATCTTTTTAATCGCGGCGTAAAGCCGGTCCTACATTCTTGAATTTAGTTGAGGCGCCGAAATATGAGAAAATCGATTTTTACTTTTTTTGTAAGTATTCTGATTTCAGTGACAAGCCTGATGGCGGATTCGCTGAACGGCACGCGTCCCAACATCATACTGCTCATGACGGACGATCAGGGAATGGGAGACTTGAGCTGCCTGGGCAATCCGGTTTTGCGAACGCCAAACTTGGATCGCTTTTATGGGCTATCGACGCGTTTTACCGATTTTCATGTCAGTCCGACATGCGCCCCGACGCGAGCGGCCCTGTTGAGTGGGCGACATGAATTTCGTAATGGAGTGACCCATACAATCAAGGAACGGGAAATCATGGCTGCCTCGACGACTACCATCGCCGACCTGCTAAGCGGCAATGGTTATGAAACAGGAATCTTCGGGAAGTGGCATTTGGGAGATGAAGATGCTTATCAGCCTTATAACCGGGGATTCACCGAAACCTTTATTCATGGCGCGGGAGGAATCGG
Source organism: Opitutaceae bacterium (assembly GCA_002694885.1). Classification (GTDB taxonomy): domain Bacteria; phylum Verrucomicrobiota; class Verrucomicrobiia; order Opitutales; family Opitutaceae; genus Pelagisphaera. The sequence continues at coordinate 26,448 of NZNM01000065.1, forward strand.
TCAGGCCTTTCCCGGCAGCTGCGCGGACTTTCCGCCGAACAAGGAGAATCGGTACTTCGACAATGTCATTCTCCACAATGACACGATCGTTCAGACCCAAGGTTTTTGTACGGACATCTTTTTCAAAGCGGCGTTGGGATGGATGAAAGAGCGGGCTGACGCTGATACGCCATTCTTCGCTTACATTACCCCAAACGCCCCTCATGGTCCGATGATCGCACCCGAGTCTTTTACGAAGCGTTTTCTAGAGCTTGGCTATGATAAGAATACAGCCGGCCGCTATGGTATGATTGAAAATATCGACCATAACTTTGGCCTGCTTATGGAGAAGCTGGATGAGTGGAAACTATGGGAGGATACCTTGGTCATTTTCATGACGGACAATGGCCAGGCAGGTCGCAGCGCCACATTGAACGGGGAACGGGTTACGTTGTTCACGGCTGGCTTCAAGACAGGGAAGGGGTCTCCATACGAAGGGGGTACGCATGTGCCAGCGTTTTGGCGTTGGAAAGGGCGACTCGGGGAAGGAGTCGATATCTCGGCTTTGACAGCCCATATTGATATATTCAAGACTTTCGCAAGTCTTTCGGGAACGACGATTCCTGACGGTATCCAGAAACTGGATGGAAGAAATTTGCTACCGTTATTGGAGAATCCGGAAGCCGATTGGGATGATCGTTATCTCTTCACTCATAAAGGACGTTGGGAGAAGGGTGTCGAACCGAATACTCACAAGTTGCAGGATTGCGCGGTTCGCACGCACCGCTGGCGACTTGTCAACAATGCGGAATTGTACGATATTTCTAACGATCCTTATGAACAGGAGAATGTGATCGGCAAGCACCCAGAAGTGGTGGCTCGATTGCGAAAAGCCTATGATGCCTGGTGGAAGGAAACGCGCCCATTAATGGTGCACGAAGACAAGCCGTATACGGAGGAGCGGCCGCAATGGGTGAGGTACGAAAAGCAGAAACGGGAGCGCGGTATTCCCGATTGGGAGGAGCCGGAGATATAGGGGCTTAAGGCTTAAGGTTGAAGGATGAAGGTTTAGGTATGAAGGGGACGAGATAAGAGGTGGCTAGGGTTTTGGCAGTTGTCTCTAGTATCCTTTTTTTCTTTCTGGGGAATGCGTTGGTAGGAACTGAAACCGGGGAATCTGGCAGCTTTATCGTGCACCGTCTCGATTCGCCCTATCAGGCAGGGGAGACGACGTTGCGGGTGCTCTTGCCAGATAGAATTGAGGAAGGAAAACGATACCCGGTCTTGTATATTCTTCCGGTACATGAAGATGGATTATTTAGGCATGGGGATGGATTAGAGGAGGTCCGAAAGGCGGGGTACCACAATCAGCATGGGCTTATTTGCGTGGCTCCGTCATTCACGAGCAAGCCATGGTTTGCCGATCATGATTTGAATCCAGAAAAGCGAGATGAAAGCCATTTTCTAGAGACGGTTTTAGCTTTCGTCGAAAGCCATTATCCCGCTCAAAATAGTGTGGAAGGTCGCCTCTTGGTTGGGTTTAGCAAATCGGGTTGGGGCGTGATGTCCTTGTTGTTGCGACACCCGGATGTCTTCCACCGAGTTGTCGGTTGGGACATAGGAATTCGGGTGGACGCGGGGCCCATAGAAGAATCCGATCGAGCGCAGCGGATCGCTCGCGAGTGGGGAACGGCGGAGAATTTTGATCAGTATCGGATTTCGTCGCTGATACGGTCGAGAGGGAGCGCGCTTGGCGAGGAAACGCGTCTCTTTTACTATAATGTGGAAGGAAACCGGGGCCCAGGTGGAGCGATCATTCACCAATTGCTAGTGGAAGCCGGTGTTCCGCATCGCTACCTGTATGAGCCGAAGCGAGAGCATCGTTGGGATAGTGGTTGGCTGCCTGAAGCGGTTCGGTTTTTGGTGAGCGCGAGCAAATGAGAAGTTCGTTTCGCGATTGCCGATTCCAAATTGCGTTTTCGGCAATCCAGAGAGTTTTCGATCAGTCTTACGGTGGGTCAAATGGTAGGGGTGACTGTCCTCAGTCAGCCGCAAGGGTGAGCGGTTAACAACACGGCTGACTGAGGACAGTCAGTCCTACCATCTACGATATATTCGAATCGCCACTATTGGACGCTTTCATAGATGGCTTGCGTGATCTGCTCGGTTTCATTAGCTCGAATTTATGAAAAACCTCCTCTGCCTCTTTTTCCTCACGTTTGGGTTATGCTGTTTGGCTGAGCGCCCCAATATTATTCTTTGCATGGCGGACGATTTGGGATGGGCCGATGTAGGGTTCAATGGTAACGACGTTGTCATTACGCCGGAGCTGGATGAGATGGCTAGGTCGGGATTGCGATTCGATCGATTCTACGCGGCCGCCCCTGTCTGCAGCCCGACTCGTGGATCCGCGCTTACCGGGCGTCATCCGACTCGCTATGGGATCCCCACGGCGAACCAGGGACACTTGCACCGAGATGAGATCAGTATTGCTGAAGTGCTGAAAATGCATGGCTACCGTACGGGGCACTTTGGCAAGTGGCATTTGGGCACTCTGGCTCCCGACTATTCGGGGAAGAACAACCGCAAGCCGGAAAAGAACTACATGACGCCTGGAATGTCGGGATTCGACGACTGGTTCAGCACGGAATATTCCGTTTCCACATGGGATCCTTACAGTCCGGAGAACGCCCACAACGGCATTATAGATCCGAGGGTCTTGTTCTATCACAATGGGAGGAATATTGTGGATGGTCCTGCAGAGGGTTTGGTTGGCGACACGGCTAAACTGGTAATGGACAAGGCGGTGGATTTCATGGACGACGCGGTTAGCAACGACCGGCCCTTTCTCGCCGTCATCTGGTTTCACGCTCCTCACTTGCCGGTAGTAGGCGGCCCGGAGTTCTTGGCTATGTATCCAGATTTAGATGAAAACACTCAGCACTATTACGCGGTAATCACGGCGGTGGACCGTCAGATGGGTCGTTTGAGATCGTTGCTGCGCGAGTGGGGCGTGGCGGACAACACCATGGTGTGCTTTACCGCGGACAATGGTCCAGAAGGGAATCCAGGAAAAAGAGGCCGTTCTCAAGGTTCAGCGGAGCCATTCCGAGGACGTAAACGATCGCTTTACGAGGGTGGCGTGCGGGTACCGGGCCTGGTCGAATGGCCCGCTCGTATAGAAGCGGGAAGCGAAACTTCCGTGTCAGCAGTGACGAGCGACTATTTTCCGACGATGTTGGATATACTTGGATACAAGCTCCCCGAAGACCTTCGCCGGCCTTACGATGGAGTCTCCCTGGTTCCGCTTTTCGAAGGCAAGCGGTTTGCTCGACCATCGCCAATCGGATTTCAAGGCCACGGTTTAGCGACGCTTAATGACAATCGCTTCAAACTCGTTCATAATCCTAGCAAGAAACGGCAACGTCACGACAATGGAACGAATCCCGTGGCGGAATGGGAGCTGTACGATTTGCTCGAAGATCCGGGAGAGACAACGAATATCATCGAACGGCATGCATCCCTGGCCGAGCGCATGCGGAAGCAGTTGCAGGCTT
>NZNM01000008.1 GCA_002694885.1 Opitutaceae bacterium
CCAGATGATGCTGCAGCAATGACCCTGTGGTCACTGGTACACGATCGTGTTCGAGATGGGGAAATGCCGCCCGAAGAGGATAGCCTCGTAGAGGATGGAGAGCGAGCCGACTTTTTGGCTCGTTTCGAAAATTCTCTCCACACGGAATCCGCCAAAGTCCAGGCCAAATTCGGTAGAGCACGATCTAGACGTCTGAATCGTATCGAATTCGAAAATACAATACACGATCTTCTTGGCGTCGACATTCCCATAAAAGACAATTTGCCGGAGGACCCCTCCCTAGATGGCTTTAGCAATATCGCCCACGCCCAGCAAATATCCCACCACTTGCTGCAAAAGTATCTGGAAGGAATAGACATCTCTCTAGACGAGGCCTTTTCTCGAGCCCGCTTTCAGAAACCTCTCTTCTCTCGAACCTTGTTCCCCGAAGAGGTGACCTGGAATCCAGAAACCCGTGAAAACGGTCGTGGCCCTCATCTATACGAAGGCCATGCCCTATCGTTTCTTACATCGGGGAACTATCAAGGACGCATGCAGCCAACCACGGTAGACGAGAACGGGTGGTATCGCATTACGGTGCGCGCTAAAGCCCACAACCCGCCACCGGGTCGCGGCGTATGGACCCAAATTCGTAGCGGAGTCGCCGCCGCCTCCGCCCCAACGCTGTATTGGGTGGGCAGTTTCCAGGCCATGCCCGAGCCACAGAATTTCACCTTTGAGACGTGGATGCGGGAAGGGCATAAACTGGAAATGAGACCCGGTGATAAAATGCTTAAGACGGTTTCGGTTAAATACGTCGAAAGCGGAGAAGCCTTCGCTGATACGCCCGCCTGCGCTATGGAATGGGTGAAAATAGAGCGCATCTACAAGGGCATGGACCAGACCCAATTGCGTCATCGGCTTTTCGGTGGCCTCGAGCTTGAAGATGGACGTGTCGTATCCAAGAATCCCGATAAGGATCTCGAGCGCCTTATGCTTCGATTCGCCAATATGGCCTATCGTCGTCAGGTATCCGATACAGAAATTGCCCGCTACATCGATTTCGCCCAAATGAAGCTCCATTCAGGAGCTAGCTTCGAAGATGCTTTAAAAACTGGATACAGAGCCCTTCTAGCCTCGCCCCGTTTCCTTTACTTCACAGAAAAATCGGGGCGCCTGGATGACTTTAGTATCGCATCTCGGCTTAGCTATTTTCTCTGGAGTTCGATGCCAGATCAGGAGCTGCTCGGTTTGGCCGAAAATGGAAGGCTGTCGAATCCCGCCACGCTGCGAAGCCAGGTGGAACGGATGCTCAATCACTCGAAAGCGGAAGCATTCATCCAGAATTTCACCGATAGCTGGCTCGACCTAATCGAAATCGACTTCACCACGCCCGACAGCAAACTCTATCCGGAATTCGACTCCATACTGAAGCATTCGATGCTCGGCGAAACACGGGCATTCATTCGGGAATTGATCGATGAAGATCTGAGCGTCACTAATATTATCGATTCGAGTTTCACCATGCTCAATGAGCGCCTTGCCCAACACTACGGAATCGAGGGAGTCAGAGGAAATGGATACCAAAAGACTTCCTTAGATCCAGAGCACCGGCGCGGCGGCGTTATCACTCAAGGGAGCATCCTCAAAGTTTCCGCCAATGGGACCACTACATCGCCTGTCATTCGAGGTGTCTGGCTTCTTGAACGGGTTTTAGGCGAACACATTTCTCCACCCCCTGACGACGTGCCGGCGGTGGAACCAGATATTCGCGGAGCCACCTCCATTCGCGATCAACTGGACAAGCACCGGTCTACTGAGAATTGCATGGCTTGCCACCAGAAAATCGATCCTCCTGGCTTTGCTCTGGAAAGCTACGATGTTATTGGAGGCTGGAGACAACACTATCGCGCCCTTCCTGAAAAAGGCCGATGGAAGGACGGCCCAGAAGTCGATCCGAGCTATCATCTGACCAATGGAGAAGGTTTCGATGACATCGATGGATTCAAAGCGATGGTCCTCAGCCGCCCAGAAAAGATCGCTCGCAACATGGTAGAAAAGCTCCTCACCTATTCTACGGGAGCCAGCACAACCTTCGCCGACCGGCGGGAAATCGATCAGATTGTTAGGGACGCGGAAACGGACGAATACGGATTCCGATCCCTCATACATGCCTGCGTCCAAAGCGCGATTTTCCAATCGAAGTAGGTACAGCCTTTAGCCCGCGGAAAACATCAACCACCAATCGCGGGATAAACCCGCTCCTACTGGCGAAGCAGCCATTTTTGGTAGGAGCGGGTTTAGCCCGCGATCGATCTGGCAACCCTGCTGGAGGACCTTGCCCGCTAGCATTGGCGGCGCCTCGGACAAAGACGAATCCTCCCTACCTTCCGTGACATTCTCTTCGTGACTCTTGGCACCTTTTCGTGGCACGATCCTGCTATGCCCTATTTCCGTGCAAGCGCTCTCATATTGGTTCTTTCCTGTATTTCCGCCCAAGCCCAAGCTGCTGAACTATATTTCCGGGAAGATTGGAGAGAGATTCCCGCTGCATTGCCGATTACACCGGAACATCTGGGAAATTCGAAACTACGCATGGAGGTCCATGGACCCGGCAAGCTTGGCATTAAGAAGTCCCATCACGATCATATCCCCAATGATCCTTTCTACGTTTGGTCGGGCCGTTGCTGGATGAGTTGGGGCCTTTCTCTGAGGAAAATGGGTCATCTAGCCGATCTTTCCGGGCCTGATGCCAAGGTGTGCTGGAGAAGTCGGCAAAGTGGGGGTCATGCCCTGCACCTGCTGGTCAAGCTGCCTGGAGAACGCTGGTTCATTAGCGAACAAAGCGATAGCGGACAGGATTGGCACGAACACGAATTCAAGGTAGCCGATCTCACTTGGAGGCACTTCAGCATCATTGAAGCTTTAGCCGAAGAAAAAGTGGATGCGCCTCCGCTAGACCAAGTCGAGCAGATCGGCTTCACTGACCAAAAAGCCGGAGGAGGCAGCAAATCGAGTTCACGCATCGATTGGATCGAGGTTTACGGCAATTCCGTTAAAGCGCCGCCAACGGCTCCACCAGCCGTGAAGGCTACCCAGGTACCTATCGCATTGCCTAAAAACGTTCGCGCCTATGAGGACCTCGTGTACACGAAACACGGAGATCGGGAGATAACATTAGACCTGTATCGGCCCAACGATGACACCAAGCTTTTGCCTGCCGTCATTTTCATTCATGGAGGCGGCTGGTACAAGGGAGACCCCAGTAGCTATACCGCCATGGCTCAGCAGCTAGCTGCCCAAGGCTACGTCACTCTCAATATTTTTTACCGCCTTTCTGGCGAAGCCCCTTTCCCGGCCGCGATCGAGGATTGCAAAGCGGCTGTTCGTTGGGCTCGGGCCAATGCTCGAACCTTCCGCATAGATCCCGATCGCATCGGTTCCGTGGGCGGTTCAGCCGGAGGACATCTGTCTGGGCTCTTGGGGACCAGCGGCTATTCGCGTAAACTCAATCAAAGCGATGAACCTTATGCCTCCTACTCGCCTGCAATCCAAGCATGCGTTGTCATGGCCGGCAGCATGGATTTGACCGACGAGGAATCCCAACGATCCGCGAATGCCGACCCTCGACGACGTATGAAAACGTTTATGGGAGGCTCCTGGAAATCGGCTAAACAGAACTACATCGACGCCTCGCCAATCACTCATGTATCCCAACGGACCCCTCCCATGCTTTTTATGGATGGCGAATTCGACCGGCCCGGAGAACGCTATCCGAGCATTATCAAAAAGCTGGATACTTTTAGTATTCATCACGAATTGCGCATCATCAAGGACGGCCCCCATCCCTTTTGGACCTCCCACCCTTTCTTTGATCCGGCTTTGGATATTCTAGTAGAATTTTTCGATCGAACGCTGAAGGAGAAGAAGACTTCTTAGGCGCTGTCTTTAGGCTGCGACATATGCCATTTTGACTGCGGGCTATATGCCTCTTAACCGAGACTCCTTGGTCTATGTGTAGAAACGGGTTTATCCCGCGATATGCTAAGTGTTCAATCACGGCATAAAGTCGCTCCTGCGGTAGTTCAGAGTACCACTCCTCAATCCTAGAATCCATCAATCTGACCAAGTAACCCCTTGGCCAGAAACATGAACGGGATCCGCTAAATCTTTGATTTGCGTTTTCGCCCAGTTTCCCGAGTCATGGATCGATGTCTTTGATCCAATCTGCCAAGCTCTTTGCGATTCTCGCCCTCTTTTCCCTATTTGGATGCAGCGATTCGTCGAATCCCGCATCCGACGCAACTGCCTCAGCTTCAGCACCTACTGCATCTAGTTCCTCCTCGGATAGAGCTCCCGTTGAAGCGCTGCCCCCTATACCGATAGAATTCATAATGGATTCGGCCTTGAAAGGGAACGTCGAAGCCATCGCGCTCGCGCTTGAGGCGGGCATCAATCCCGATCTAACCGACGAGAATGGTCGCACCCCACTGATGCTAGCCGCCTTCAACGGGCATACGGAAATCGCTGAGCGACTGCTGGAAGCGGGAGCCCGGGTAGACTTGCGCGACTCAACGAATCGCACCGCATTCATGTTCGCCTGCACAGGTCCCAATCTAAAACTCGTTACTCTCCTTCATCGACGAGGCGGCAATATCAACGACATCGACTCCCACGAAAGCTGGACGCCTCTAATGTTCGCGGCAGCCGAAGGACACCGTGACGTCGTGCAATACCTTCTGAGCAATGGGGCTAATCCCAAGGCAGAGGATGTCGATGGCGAAACCGCGGCCACATTCGCTCGTCAACGAGGTTTTGCCGAAGTGGCGGCAATGATCGAGGCCCGAATGTGAGCGAGCCTAAAAAGCTGCCCGATTGCTGTTAGTGTTGGGGTCTATCGGTCGCCCAGGAATTGATCTAATAGGCATCCAGCAACTTGGGGCAGGCCAATAGAACTGGATACCTGATCGGATACCGCCTTCCACGCTTGTTTTGACCCTTCATCCCTCCTACTTTTCTCCCATGCGCCCAAAAAGCTTTTCTTTTCAATGCCTCTTATCGCTAAGCATCCTTTTTCTATCCATCCCGTTTGCCATGGCTCAACGACCCGGTTTCAACTACGACGAGGCCAATGTACCCTCATACGAGCTCCCCGATCCCCTCGTTTCAGAGAGCGGTAATCCGATCACATCGATTCAAGATTGGGAAAACCTGCGCCGTCCCGAGATCCTGGCTTTGTTCGAAGACCATGTTTACGGCCGCCGTCCTGACAAACCGGAGAACCCAACTTACACCGTCACCTCAGAATCGATCAATGCCTTAGGCGGTAAAGCCATACGAAAGCAGATCACCATTCGATTTGACGAGAACGCATTTCCTCAGGCACTCCACGTCTTATTGTATATTCCAAATTCCATCCAAGGCGCCGCTCCCGTATTTGTTGGATACAATTTCAATGGCAATCACACGATCCATACGGATCCCAGTATCCATCTTTCCACTTCTTGGATGCGAACCAACAGTAACGGAAATATCAACCATCAAGCCACCGACGAAGCTCGCGGCAAGAGCTCCAAACGCTGGCCCGTCGAACGCATTCTAGAACGTGGCTACGCCTTGGCTACCGCTTACTATGGTGACATTGAACCCGACCACTCCGAAGGCTGGAAGGATGGTATTCGCTCCCACTACAAAACAGACGAGGAAGGCAAGTCTTTGGAGCTTGAAGATTGGAGCGCTATCAGCGCCTGGGCTTGGGGATTAAGCCGCATTGTTGACTACCTGGAAACCGAAAGCGCTATCGATGCCAAGCGCATCGCGTTAATCGGACATTCCCGCTTGGGAAAGACATCACTTTGGGCCGGGGCTACCGATGAACGCTTCGGCATCACGATTTCCAACAATTCCGGATGTGGTGGAGCCGCTTTGAGTCGGCGAGCCTTCGGGGAAACCGTCAAACGCATCAACACCAGTTTTCCCCATTGGTTCAATCGAATCTTCAAATCCTACAACGACAATGAAGCCACTATCCCCGTTGACCAGCATCAGCTCATCGCCCTCATGGCGCCGCGTCCCGTTTACGTCGCCAGCGCTCAAAAGGATCTTTGGGCTGATCCCAATGGAGAGTTCCTATCCGCTAAGGCCGCTAGCCCTGTCTACGAGCTTCTCGGCTTGAAGGGCGTTGGAGCTAAAACCCAGCCGCCGTTGAATACGCCAGTAGGTGGCCATGTCGGCTACCATTTTCGCACCGGCAAACACGATGTCACTCTCTATGACTGGGAGCAGTATCTAGATTTTGCCGACAAGCATTTTTAGAAATAGGTCTACTTCATCGATTTCGACACAACTATCCGTTAAGCTAAGCGTTTCACAATACCTGTTTCCATAATCCGCATACCTGCGGCATCCAGCAAACTCGAGCCCTACATTCCCAGTTCTTCGTAAGGTTTGCCCTTGGGCAATGCCGCGACTTCCAATCGCAAAATCGAATTTCTTATTACTGTAGTACGCTTCCGAACACCGCAAACCGCAACCAGCCAATCCTTATGAGAACTTCCAATCCAGCCCTCAACGATAAGGCCTTCGATCTTAGGCCATCCACCACTGGCGATGCCATGACTATCAATGGCACGGTCAATCGTACGGGTATTCTATTGTGCATACTCATGTTCACTGCGATTTTCAGCTGGGATCGAGCCTATAGCGCGATCAATCCCGGAGCACTCTATCCATGGCTAATCGGCAGCGCTATTGGCGGATTTGTTATCGCGATGATAACGGTATTCAAAAAGACGGCGGCCCCGATCACTGCTCCCATCTATGCAGCCGTGGAAGGCATCCTTTTGGGGATTCTTTCAGCGTTCTACGAAATGCAATTTCCGGGACTGGTTTTTCAGGCGATTCTTCTGACCTTCGGCACTCTTTTCGCCCTGCTATTCGCTTATCGCTCTGGGCTGATTAAAGCTACGGAAAATTTCAAGCTAGGAATTGTCGCGGCCACCGGCGGTATCGCCCTCATCTATCTGGTAACCTTCGTCCTGGGATTTTTCGGCGTATCCATTCCTTTCATTCATGGAAGCGGTACGATTGGGATCCTATTCAGCCTATTCGTCGTGGTGATCGCCGCCTTAAACCTGGTCCTCGACTTCGATTTCATCGAAAATGGCACTCAACGAGGAGCTCCGAAATACATGGAATGGTACGCCGCGTTCGGACTTTTGGTCACGCTGATCTGGCTCTATATCGAGCTTCTCAGACTCCTGTCAAAATTGCGCAGCCGGTAGACCGGGAAATTCGTATTCAAGCGCATGAGTGGATCAAAAAAGAAGTCGCCTTATGCTTCGATCACATCCGCGAGATCGGAGAAAGCGGATAAGCGACTAGCCAATCGTCGCGATCGCAGAATCAATACCAACAAACTTAGGTCCAGAGGCGATGACGAGAACCTGGTGGATCGCAAATCTACAAGTAACGTTTGGACCTTCGACAAGGACGGTAAGCGGAGGTTCGACCCTTCTATCGAACCCAAACCTCTGCGGAAATAGCTTCGGGCCAGCCTAGCGAGCTCGATCCTGCTACAGATCCCTGTTGAATCCCGAGGGCAACTGGTCAATTGTCTTCACTATGCTGCCCCGCAAGACACTCCCTTTAGTTTCCCCTTTCAGGTCGCCCTAATCCATGAAAACCCATATACCCTTATCCTTACTTTCGACTTTCGCCACATTCGTGGTCGGGACAATTCTACTTTCCGTTTTCACGATACCTGCCCTCGAGGCCGAGGATATTAATCCCCCCAACGTCATATTCATGTTAACGGACGATTTGGGCTACTCGGATATCAGCTGCTATGGAGCCCAAAAAGTTGATACGCCTCACATCGACCAGTTAGCGGCTAGCGGAATTCGTTTCACCGATTTCCATACAGCCGCATCCATCTGCTCTCCCTCTAGAGCAGCCTTTCTTACTGGCGGCTACCCGCAGCGAGCCGGGCTTTATATGGGTATCAATCCGAAGCGGGATCAGCATTGGTTTCTCGGACTCCATCCGGATGAAATCACCATCGCCGAACAATTCAAAAAGCGGAATTACCAAACGTACATTGTAGGAAAGTGGCATCTCGGGACCGAACCGGAGTTTCTACCCAGAAAGCAGGGCTTCGACCATTATTACGGAATGCCCTGCAACTTCGCCCATTCGACAAAGTTTTTCGACGACGACAAGGAGATTTACGCCGAAACACCTCTAGACAAGTTGACCGAACTCTACACACAACGAGTCACGGCGATCATTCGTGATAGCGCCAAACGCAAAGCCCCCTTCTTCCTCTATTATGCTCACAACTATCCACACACGCCCTACGAAGCTGGGGAAGCGTTCGTTGGATCATCCAACGATGGGGTCCGTGGCGACATTATGCAGGAGCTCGACTGGAGCGTCGGCGAAATGATGGGCGCCCTCGAAGAAACCGGAATCACCGAAAATACTATAGTGATTTTCACCTCAGACAACGGACCGACTAAAAACGAGTATGCCCAACCCTACCGGGGAAGCAAGTATGTCACTTTCGAAGGAGGGCATCGGGTACCGTTTATCTTGAGCTGGCCCGAGAAAATCAAAACCGGGTCTGTATCTTCAGCGAAAATACACGCTATGGACTTGTTTCCAACTCTTTCCGATATCATAGAGACAGAACTGCCATCGAATCGCCAATTTGACGGCGAAAGCCTATTGCCTCTGATCAATGGGGGATCCCTAAACCGATCGGCTGATGCGCCTTTCTACTACTACAATTGTGAAAACCTGCAGGCCGTGCGAATGGGTGAGTGGAAACTGCACCTACCAAGAGAAGAAAAACAGATCCCCTTTTGGGACCGGAACAAGCAAGTCTCCCAGTTTGGGCAGCCGCTTCTGTACAATCTGCAAACCGATCCTGGAGAGAGCCAAAATGTCGCAGATTCAAATCCCGAAGTCGTATCGGAAATCCTTGGACTGGCACAGAAGACCCGTCGTGAATTGGGAGAATTCATGCGTCCCGGATCCTTGCAACGCTCTACCGGCTCAATATATCCGACCGCTCCCATAATAAGCCATCCAAAGGATTGGGGAAGCGTTTCTGGAGAGATCATTGAGAAATTGGAAGACGAGCGAAAACGCCGCCATCCCGATTACCGTGCGAGTAATTAGACCAAAGCGCAATCGTATCCAATTCTTGTAGCCATCCACCAACTCATGTGCACAACACTGCCGTTCAGATCCGCAGTGCTTCCCCCTATCGCAGGAACTTTGACTTCCCCATGACTCAAAACCCCGTACCTCGATACATAAGACTGAATCTTTTCGTCTTCGCGTGTCTCATGTTTTGGGCAGACCCATCTATTCAGAACAATTTTGCCGTCGTGACTTCTGATGACTACGGCACTCATGTCACGACACCTGGAGAAGAGATGTTTGGCATCAATCACGATGGCGTCGCCCAAATCTTGATGAACGGGAATTTCGGCTGCACGGGGGCCCTTCTCGAAGGAGGCATGCATGTTCTTACTGCTGGGCACTGCGTCAATAATGCCAATGTCGTCACTATTACTGTCCGGTTCACACTGGAGTCTGGGCAAATCGACATTGAAGCCCATCTCTGGCAGCCTCATCCTGACTTCGGATCGATTTCTGGAACTGACGTAGGGATCATCACTCTATCAGAAAGGGCTCCAACTGAAATACCACGCTACAGTCCCCTTAGAGCTCTAGGCACGGAAATCGATAATCCCAATGTCCTTTTCGGCTACGGCGTTACCGGCTATGCTGGAACAGGTCGCGACACGAGGGACGGAGCTAAGCGCGGTGGTCGAAATCTTTATGAGGCCACGGGTGACACGCCATCGATCAATTCAGCCACTGTCGGTGGGATCGAGGATGAATTGTGGCTCTTCTCTGATTTCGACAGTGGCCTCGAAGCGAATGACGGCTTCGGGTTCCACTTCGGTAAAGCGGATCTTGGATTCGGCGATGACGAAGTCTATGCCTCAAGCGGAGATTCAGGCGCTCCCATTTTTGTAGCCAACCAATTCGGATACGTCATTGCAGGGGTGGTCAGTGGCGGGACTCGGTTTAACGGATCTCCGAATGCGGATTTGGACGACACCGTGAATGCGACTTGGGGACAATTCTCTAGAGATACTCGAATTTCGGCCCCTCTCAATATCGACTTTATCGATTCGTTCACGAGCTCTGTTCTCGAACCTCAAAACATCAAACCAGTCATGACATCGCTCGGCCTCCATGCTCAGATCGAGGCCGATCCCGGCCAGCTCATCTACATCCGAGCATCAAGCGACTTGAGGCTATGGCAGCAACTAAAAACCCGCCAAGCAACTCAATCGCCAGAACTCATAGAACTAATTTCCTTGAAGGAAGTAAGCGAACTTAAAAACGTATTCTTCGTATCATTACGTGAGCCTATCACACAACCGGATTTACCACCACGCCCCGATCCCCTAGAGGCAGATTTGCTACCCCTACCAAATGATAGGCTTTTCGGCTCAGACGCCGGGACAGACGAGTTGATCGCGATATCATCGGATTCCGGATCTTCGGTCTCTCTTGGAGAAACCGCCCTCCCCAGCCTCAATGGTCTCGCGTTCGATGTGAATTCAGACACTCTATACGGCGTTGACGTAGCCACGAATTCCTTGATCGCGATCAATGCGTCTTCCGGGCAATTAACACTGGTGGGCCCTACCGGCATCAATTTTCCCAATACTGCCGGACTAGCGTATGATCCTGTAGACAACGTTCTCTACGCTACCAGCAACGGGGCAGCAGCGAATCTATATACCATCGATCCACTTACTGGAAGGGCAACCTCCACAGGGCCACTTGGAGTCAACATCCCTGGTCTTGCCTTTGATCCAACCACGGAAACCCTTTACGGTGTTAGCGGACAGACCGATTCGCTCTTCAGCATCGATGCCTCAACCGGCGAGACTACTCTAATTGGCGAACTCGGGATCAACACGTCATTCTGTGGATTGGCCTACGATGCGTCCTCAGGGAAATTGCTCCTAACCGATACCAACTCCGACGCCTTGTATTCCGTCGACCCAACTACCGGATCGGCATCCCTTATTGGGGCGTTAGATTTTCCTCAGGTAAACGGGCTTGCCGCCAAAAATAGAACCAGCGAGCAGCCTTGAATCTGCATTCCGCTTTCCAAGCAATGCCCGACGTTCTCCAGGAGCGAATTCCTGCTCGACTTCATTCAGGGAATGAAAGGTATTCAGGTACGAGGCATTTCTAGACCGGCAAATCCTTTCGCAACGAAAGAAATCATATTTCAACCCAACTTCCTGGAATCCAATGCCATACCTCCCTGCCAAATCCATTTGCTCAATCGCGCTTATTCTAACTATAGGGGCTCCATTCTCCGGATTCGCCGAATCCAATTCCTTGGACATCATTACCCTACCCGTTCGCGTCCTTCGCATGAACTCCGAAATCGATCACCGGTTGGATTGCTCGTTAAGCGACGCTGAAATTCGAGAGCAGTTCGCTACGGTCAATCGAACTTGGAATCAGGCGAAAATCGTCTGGGCAATCGAATCGATCGTCGACGTTAGGGCGGAGCAACCTAAAGCCTTCGCCGAAGCTATGAAGAACCCTCGGGGCCGATTGGCCAGAGCGCTTGTATCCAATATTTCAGAAGACGATCTACTGCCTAGCGGGTTCAACGTATTCATCGCGGAAGACTATGAAAAGAGCATGGGTGGCGTATTCATTCCGCAGGAAAAGGGCATCGTCTTCTACGCCAAAAGAGGGCCAAAAGGCGATCAAACACCGGCCGTGCTAGCCCACGAACTGGGTCACGCCCTGGGGCTGCCGCATACGATCTTCGAGAAGAATAACAATCTGATGATGGGTTCTGGGCCCGAGCGAGTTCCCACCCCGACAAAACCCATCACCGCTTCGCAAATCAAGATCGCCAGAGCCGTAGCCGAAACGGGAAAGCCTTTTTCGCCGAAACAAACAAGGGGCCCCGCCCAGCAACCGCAACTATTGTGGAGTTTTCTGGATACAGACAATGATGATGTGATGACCGCAAGCGAAGTCGATCCCAAGCATCGCGATTTCGCGGTCGAATTCTTGCGTAAAGCATCCCGGTCGCCAAGCGATTCGCTGACCCGCGAAGAATTCGAGCAAATAAATCAGCAGCAAAGGCGACAACGGCAAATCGCTCAGCGGAGCCGAAACGGGCAAGACGGAGGCTCAGGAGGAGGCCGAACTTGGGGCCCTGAAATCATTCCGCAAATGTTTTCCCGATTCGATGCGAATAACGACGGGTACATTACCCGAGAAGAGGCCAGTCGCCCTGGCTCATTGGTGAACGCGAACTTCGAAACGTGGGATCAGGCTACAGATCAAGATGGCCGATTGTCCCGCGAAGAAGTCAAGGAGCGCCTGACGGCCGAACCCGCCACTCTAAGGCCTACTCGATAGGCAGGCATACACCCTTACAGTCGACGCTGATCGCGGAATAAACCCGCTCCTACGAAAACGGTCCTCCAATTGATTTTATGCCGCTAGACGAGTATGATAGGTAGGGCTGCTTATCCCTAAGCAGCCGCTCATTGCCATAC
>NZNM01000066.1 GCA_002694885.1 Opitutaceae bacterium
ATGCTCTCAACGGTACACCGTCTCAGAACCTCAATGCGATCGAGCCACACGTCCTCCACTTCCGCGATCCTCCCTTGAATGTCGTTTAGAAAATGAATCCAATTCGAGCGGGCATCTGCAACCACATGGGTTTCCTCAATCAGCGCTTTGATCTTCTCGATCTCTTCTGTCCTTTGGATAATCTCGCTATTCAGATTCCTTAGAGGAATCAGCTTTGTATCTAAATTTTGGATTTCCTGTTCGTATCGTTGGATGGCGATTTTAGAGTTAATCAGGGGCAGGGCAACGGCCGCGCAAGCCACAAGGCCCGCTATTAAGTAGTAGGGCTGCTGCCGCTTAAAACGTCGCTGCCAAAGAATGCTTCTCGGCAGTAAATCGATCTGCGAGGAATCCGGTAGAAACCTTCCAATACCAACTCCAATGGCCTCTGCTAGGAAAACCTTATCCATTGGCAAGGCTTTCGCAGAACAATTCTCCGAAACTCGAACTTCCTTTAGTGGATCGAGTCGCTTGACTTCCACTCCGAGACGACTGGAAAGATCTCGCTCGATGTCCGGTAACACCGAACCGCCACCGGTTATTAAACAACGAACCGGCTCGTTCTCGTATCCGTGATTCTTATAAATAGCCAATGTCCGGCTAATTTCCGTATTTAGCCGTTTCAGGAAGGCATTTCTCGCTTCCACGAAGGCCGCATGCTCTCCAGTCGGGATAGGATCCCCCGAAAGCGATAAACGCTTGATCTTTTCCGCTTCTTCGAAAGGCAAACCCAAACTGTTTGCCAATTCTTGAGTGACTGAATTCCCTCCTAGGGATACGTTTCTCGAATAAAATTTCGCCCCATCAATAAATACTACGTCCGTCGATTTGGCTCCAATTGAAAGGAGCAAATCGCATCCCTGAACTTGCGGCTCGTTAAACCGATAGGCGTTTATCAAACCAATAAAACTTGGCGAGATAACATCCGGATCCATCTTCGCCTGCTTCCCGTAAAGCGATAGCGACTCCACGAGCTCGGTCTTAGATGCGGCAATCAGCGTTTCAAAGTCCAGGTCGTCCTCATCGATCAACTGATCGTCCCAAGCGACTTCCCCAATCGAGTAAGGGATATTCTGTCTTGCCTCGAACGCGATTATCTTGTCGCGCTTGTTTTTGGGCGACTGGGGAATCTTTAGGTACTTCGTGAGAACGAGATTGCCCGGAAGCGAGTAGCCGACCGGCATGTCCCCTTTGAATCTCGAACGGATTTCGCCAAATGATTGCGAAGCCGCTTTAAGCCACAGAAGGGGATCACTCAACGCATGATCCATCTCCTTCTTCCAGTAATTCAATAGCTCGCACCGACCGCTTGAGTTCATCGATAAATGAACCGCGGACAATTGGCTGGAACCACAGCTTACTACTAGGTATTGAGGAGATCCCATTTTTGTTTACTATTTTTTGAAATCCTCCCGCTATGCACAAGAAAAATCGCTGAATAACAGGGAGTTAATACTTAGTATATATCAAGGAAAACCCTATGAAAAATTCTTGATTAAACCTAGGCGGCTGTAGGCCATGATTTTAGAAATGGATCATCGGCTTCCCGATAGAGTCTAGCGCTCATAAGCCAACTCTCTAAATCAATGGGCCTATCAATCCTTCGGGCTACCTGGTGCGCCGGAACGAAGGAGTATCATTCGGGTAGGCGAGCACGAAAGGAGTATTCGGCTGAGCGAGCAGTATGCCGTCATTCTTGGGAGCATCCGAATCTACTCGAGTAAGAAAACTCTCACGGACATTTGACCTCTCCAATTCTCGCGAAACTACTTCATGTAGAGTGCGATCTTCTCGAGATAGTCGTATGAGATAGGAATGTGCCTCCTGGCCAATCCGATCTCTTTCAACAATTTCGGGAGGCAGATAGAATCGAACGGCATGCCTTCCCTCCGGGAGGGAAACCAACGCGGCTTCCGCTTCGTAGAAATCGAATCGATCTTGATTGCCTGATCGACCTTCCACTTCGATTCCAATCATCAGATTCACTACCAGTCCATCGATAAAATCAGGATTCCTGCGATTCCGATCGCTCGAGTCTCTTCTAACTTCCAATTGCAGCGAGCATTCTAGCCACTCCCCATCGCTAGCGAACTCATCGATCTTCCGGAACTCTATCTCGCGCACGGTAACCGACGCCAGAAGAGCCTCACTGCCCGTAAGGGACAGGATGACGATAGCCAAGCATGCTCGGATTGACGCAATCATTCGCAAAATCTAATTTTTCACTGAGTAACAACGCAAGACATTGCTTTTGCGCCATCACATGAATTTTCCGATTTGACCTTGACCAACGACCATCTTTCGGACCCCTAAACCGAGCCAAGGTCAATGCAATACAAGATAAGCGTCCTCGTATTCGTACAAAACTCCGCTGGAGAGTTTCTAATGCTTCAAAGGACAAAAGCGCCAAACGAAGGCCTTTGGAGTCCGATCGGCGGCAAACTGAATATGGATATTGGGGAATCGCCCTACGATTGCGCGGTTCGCGAAACCAAGGAGGAGATTGGCCTAAGTGTTGATCGCTCGCAATTGCGCCTATTTTGCCTGATTTCTGAAAAGGCTTACGAAGGGGCCGGGCATTGGCTCATGTTTCTCTTCAAGTGCATGAAACCGCTCGATCAACTGCCCGAGCCAATCAATGAAGGCGCATTTTCATTCTTTGCTCGCGATGCAATAGATTCCCTGGAAATTCCGGAGACCGATCGACAATGCCTATGGGACATCTACGACAAACACAATGACGGCTTCGTTTCTATTCGGGCCGATTGTTCGCCTACCAGGCCATTAGAAGTCGTCTATGAGCAAATCATCCGACCCGATCCTGCTTAGTAGAACGCCAACCAACGAGAATCCAAGAGCGCCGCTTACGTATGGCCTTGATCAATCCTGAAATTTCCAAACAGTCTCCCCGCATTTCAAACATTAGAAAGCCCACAACGTGACGAAAACGACAGCTCAACCAAAACGCGCGCGTCAGAAACCGGAAAAGGCGGATCTCTCGAGCGAAGCCAAATCTCCAGTAAACGCGGATCTGACCAAAGATCAGCACACAAAGTTTTATACGGACATGGTGAGAATTCGCCGATTCGAGGAGCGTTCGCTTCGCGCTTACCAGCAAGGGAAAATCGCCGGGTTTTTACATCTCTACATTGGCCAGGAATCCATAGCCGTTGGTTGCGTTTCCCTCATGGATGAGAATGATCACATAATTACTGCGTATCGTGATCATGGGCACGCGCTCGCGGTCGGCATGGGCATGGACGAGTGTATGGCCGAGCTTTATGGAAAGGCAACCGGCTGCTCTAAAGGCAAAGGGGGATCGATGCACTACTTCGACCCTTCCAAACGCTACTGGGGTGGGCACGGAATTGTTGGGGGGCAAACTCCACTGGGCGCTGGCCTGGCGTATGCCTTGAAATACAAAGAAATCGAAGGATGCGCGCTTTGCTTCTTAGGAGACGGAGCGATCAATCAGGGCGCATTCCATGAGTCGCTAAATCTGGCGGCTCTTTGGGATCTGCCGGTCGTCTACATTGTTGAGAACAACGGTTACTCTATGGGTACATCTCAAGAGAGATCCAGTGCCCATCCAGACGCGGGGATTGCCGCCAGGGCGGAGGGCTACAAAATGAACTGGGCCCATATCAACGGCGAATCGATATTCGACGTCAGAGAAGGAGTTAGCGCCGCGATGAAGCTAGCGAAGTCGGATTCTAAACCCTCCCTGCTAGAAATACATACCTATCGGTATCAGGGGCATTCTATCGCGGATGCCAACCACAAGAAATACCGCACTAAAGAGGAAATTGAGGACTACAGGAAAAACCATGATCCGGTATCTCTGTATAGGGATTACCTGATCGACGCGAAGCTTCTGGACGAAGAGGGGGTGAAAGAAATCGATCAAGCTGCCAAAGCGGAAGCGGAAGCCTCAGCCCAATTCGCAGAAGAAAGTCCATTTCCTCCCGAGGAAGACATCCTAAAAGACGTTTACTGGGAAGAGGATAACCCCGACCAAAAGACGTCGGGCGGCCGAATTTTCTTCAACGATTGAATACCCAGATCCCGTCATCGTAAAAACATACCGATCAATTCCTGACTCCGGAAATTTCCCATGCCAGAAATCACTTACCGCCAAGCACTCAAAGACGCGATGATCGACGAGCTCGAGAGAGACGAGAATGTGGTCATAATCGGAGAGGAGGTCGCCCAATACAATGGAGCCTATAAAGTCACTGAAGGTCTCTTAAAAAGATTCGGCCCAAAAAGAATTGTCGATGCTCCCATCAGTGAAGCTGGGTTCATCGGAATGGGAATCGGGGCTTCTATGCTAGGTATCCGGCCTGTGATGGAACTGATGTTCTGGAGCTTTGCCTACGTGGCTTGGGACCAGATAATCAACAACGCCGCGAGCGTACGATATATGTCCGGTGGTCTCATCAACGTGCCCATCGTTATCCGCGGACCCGCCAATGGAGGGACTGGAGTCGGAGCCACGCACTCGCATACACCCGAAAATTTCATAGCCAACACTCCTGGGCTTAAGGTCGTATGCCCAGCTTCCCCTTACGACGCCAAAGGGTTGATGAAATCTGCTATCCGAGACAACGATCCAGTCTACGTCATGGAGAGCACTATCATGTACAACGACAAGGGAGAGGTTCCAGATGACGACTATGTAGTCCCTATTGGGCAAGCTGACGTCAAACGTGAGGGTTCAGACCTGTCTCTAATCGCCCATGGCCCTTCGGTTCTCGTTTGTTTGGAAGCGGCAAATGTCCTGAGTTCCGAGCATGGAATCGAAGCAGAAGTCGTCGATTTAAGATCTATTCGACCCTTAGATGAGGAAACGATAATCAATTCAGTAAAAAAGACAAACCGCGCCGTTCTCGTCGAGGAAAACAAACCTTTCTGCGGAGTCGGCTCTCAAATTTCCCATACCATTCAAAGCCAGGCATTCGATTATCTCGATGCGCCCATTCAGAGAGCATCCGCTCTAGACGCTCCCGCTATTTATAGTCCGCCGTTGGAAAAGAAGCAGCTTCCTAAGGCCGACGTAGTGATAAAAAAAGCTTTGGAGATTTGCTAAACTCCTTAACGCATCCCATCCGCTAACCAACGAATATTCCAGAGACTATGGCCACTATAATCGACATGCCTAAGTTGAGCGACACTATGACCGAAGGGACCGTCGCCAACTGGTTGAAAAACGAAGGGGACCGAATCGAATCAGGCGATGTGATCGCAGAAATCGAAACGGACAAAGCGACCATGGAGCTCGAGACGTTTGAAGATGGAATCTTGATCAAGCAAATTGCCGCCACCGGATCGCAAATACCGGTTGGATCACCGATTGCCGCAATTGGCGAAGAAGGAGAAACATTCGACGTGGCAGAAGTAAACGCACCTGCATCCCAAGCTCAGCCAGACTCTAGCCCTGAACATTCAGAGAATTCCTCATCGCAAGATGAGAACCAGAATTTCGAATCTGATCCCAATATTGGAACGACGAGTGAGAATTTTGATTCATCTCGAATCAAAGCTTCTCCGCTCGCCCGAAAACTGGCGCAGCAAAAAGGCATCGATCTCTCGTCTATAATTGGAACAGGCCCTAATGGCCGTATTCTCAAAAAAGATGTCTTAGGAGCTGAGTCCAACCAATCCGGAGAAATCGCCCAATCCCAAATTGGCTCAGCCGGTACTGGCATTGCCAAAGCTGAAGACATTCCCGTTTCTCAAATGAGATCTGTAATCGCCAAACGATTACAGGAAAGCAAAACCAATGCTCCACATTTCTATCTTGAGTCCGAAATCGAAGTCGGTCCGCTTCTTGAATTGAGAAAAGAGTTGAACACTGAACTTGCCGAATCATCCACTGGCCAGCCAGAACTCAAAATTTCGGTCAATGATTTCGTCCTCAAGGCAGCTACGGAAGCGCTCCGCCGCGTTCCAGCCATGAATCGTTCCTGGGGAGGCAAGACTATTCGCCAACATGCCACGGTCGACATCGCCTTTGGAGTTGCGATCGAAGATGGTCTACTAACTCCTGTAATTAGAAATGCTGAGGCCAAGCCAATAACTACCATAGCGGCCGAAGCCAAAGAACTGATCGGCAAGGCCCGGTCGAAAAAGCTATCTCCTGATGAAATGGCTAACAGTACATTCACCGTCACCAATCTAGGGATGTTTGGAGTTAAGGGATTTTACGGGATTATTAATACTCCCAATGCCGGTATTCTTTCAGTGGGTACAACCGTTGCTAGACCTGTAGTTCGAGACAATGGCAGCATCGAAGCCGCTCAGATCATGAATATCGGCCTCAGCTGCGATCACCGTGTAGTTGATGGCGTAGTTGGGGCTCAGTACCTGCAGGCCATCAAGAAAATCATCGAGCAGCCAGCTCTGATGTTCATTTAGTCTTTCCTGGAATCGCCTAGCTAAAGCGGGTCAGGTTATCCGTTTCTTTAAAGAAGCGGTCCAAAACACGCTTAACTTCGTCCAAGCCGAATGGCTTGAGGAGAAAGTCGCAGTTTTCTTTTTCACCATCCTCAAAGGGTAGTGCCTGTAGGTCGTCATTGCCACTTATCATTATTATGGGAATACAGTTTCCATCCGAACGTATTCGTTCGAAAACCTTACTTCCATCGACTCTCGGCATATTCACATCGAGAATCACTACCTCAATGCTATCGGCGTTTCTTTCGTACTCCAGAATTCCTTCAGCTCCGTCTTCGGCCAGCACAGTCTCGTAGCCATAGGAACTAAGGATTGTCTGCAACGCCTTCCGCAACACCTCTTCGTCATCGACGATCAAAGCAACTTTTCTTGAGCTCTTCGACTGAGACTTTTCAGCCTTTGAGCTCTCCGCAGTGGTTTCTTCAGAGGCAATTGAGATAATCGAATCTAGAAAAGCTTCCCGTTTTTCATCCACCCTGAATATCGCTCCCACAAAATGCCCAGATTCACCAACCCCCAGTTCCGTTCCTCCTCGAATCACTACCTTTACAAACAGGTCGTCAGCACAACGTATTCTGAATATAACTTCCTTCTCGGCTCGCGGGCCTCCCTCTAATCGCCCGAAAAAAGATTCCGCTATCTCTTTGTCCTCAGGGTGAACTAGCGACTCGAGTGGCTTTGAAGCCTGTACAGAATCCTCTACTGAGAATCCCAAGCTTCCTGTGATAGATTCAGAAAGGAACAAGCTCTTAGACAATGAGTTCCAAATCCAGTATCCTGCGCCGGCTTGGATTAAATCCAGCTTTCTCTGCGAAATCAAATAAGCATCTTCGGCTCGCTTCTGTTTAGAAATCTCCCTCATCGATATCAGACAGGCATCGATCTCCTCCCACTCGATGCTTTCCGATCTCAAAGTCAGCCTCGGTACGGAGGGATAGCGAGTTGTGATCTCCATCTCCACCTCGTTCGATTCTAGCAAACCATACTCAAGTACGTCTTCCAGAGCTTCCCCGATATTAGCTCCAAACCACTCCTTCGCTTTGCAGTTGGAATACAGCAAGGCCCCTTCCGATCGACCAACAATAAAGAGCACATCCTGGACTCTATCGAGTATCTTTTGATAATCTGTATTTGTTCTATCAATTCGACCTTCCCTCAATTGCTGAAGCATAGTTTGTCGCTCCAAAGCGTAGATGACTGAGTGCTGGACGGACTCCTTATCCAAATCGCACCAATAGAGACAGTCGTCCGACAAACTTCTGACCGCATCCAGCACAATATCTGGTTCCGATCCCTCAACAATTGCGACAACCGGGATCTCGTTCCGAGTCGGACTCATAGCTACTAGTGAATCCAAACCTCTGGCATCGATCATTTCCAAGCCGGTTAAGGCAATATCAATAGGCTTCTCAGAAATTCGTTTCCGGGCAATCGCTAGAGAATGAACAGTATAGCATTGAAAAGAGAATCCATCCGCACCCTCCAACAGACTAGAGAGATGCCTAGCCCGAGTCGAATCCGACTCGACAATCAAGGCTTGTATTTTATCTGATTCCATCGAATAGATACCGGCTAACCGCTCGGAGATATAAGGGATATGATCCTGCGCAGTTTAGTTTCGCCCGCAATCTGATTGTTGCAAGAAGCTAAGTAATCAATTGCGTTAATCAGGAATAAAAAGACGGTCTAACCAGATAGTTTATACGGAGCGAAAATTCAAAACTACCCACTGATTATGGGGCTACAATACCTCAAGCAATGTACACGTCCTGAGAAAAATCCACTGATGGCATTTTCGATTTCCAAGCCTCGCTAAAACTATCTTGATCGTATCCAAACAACGGGGATATTTCAATCGCTCTAACTGGAACACCCTCGTCGTCGACTTCCAAGTTTACTCCTTCTTGAGCAAGCCAACTTGCAAAAAGTTTCTGCTGATCCTTGCGGCAACTATCAGCAGAATCCACTCCTGTCGCGTTTTTTACCGGACTAAAATCTCCCAGTCTCGTCGTTTCTACGATTACGGAGTTTTTCGCAAATGGCAATGCATCAAAAACAAACATTTCGAATTTTACTCCATTCGGTGTATCAACCTGCTGGGGAACACCATCTGCATCAATGCATGCGATCTTCTTCACCGCCTTATGAAACGGGAGCGAAATCGGACTACCATGGGCGACTATTTTTTCGATAAACGGCACTGACACTACGTGTATGGCCACGCTTCCTGCTAGAAATAGTAAACTGCCATCCTTGTCCCGCAATGATATTAATTCGTCTGGCATGTCGCTGTATTCAATGACTTCAAGACGATTGCCATTTAAACAGAAATGGCCTAGCTTTTCTTTCTCGTAGGCCTTCGGAAGCATCTTGCTCGACATTTCTGAATCCGACTGGATATGGAATCCTAGAAAATTCGGATCCGCGACCTGCACATGAGGATTGTCTACCTGGAAATAGCTGAGCAAATCGATCCCGTTCGATTTCATTTCCGCCAGAGCTCCACTACGATCCAATGCTCTCAAAGCTCCTCCATGACCATCCGGGCTCGTAGCGATGCTACCCTTCGAGTCCATTAGGATGCGGCCATCAAAATCAATAGCCGGCATGCGGCCCTGCCGGAAAAACTTTACCGTGCCTTCGCCTAATCCAAAATATTCGTGTTGATCAAAAAATGAGACCGTTGCCTCATGATTTGCGTGGCTCGTCATGATATACCATGGCAATTGGCAGTCAAAACGCTTACGCGACGCCTTGATCTTCTCCGCTAATACCTGGAA
>NZNM01000067.1 GCA_002694885.1 Opitutaceae bacterium
CCGGGTTGACTTCATAACCAGAATTTATTTTTATTAAACTCTCTATATTTTCTGCAGGTATGTTTTGGTAATCGAAACTATTATTACTATCTTTGAAAAAGGCAACTTCAGAAAATCCTAAACGGGTAATGCTTCCGGGTAGACTAGATATTCTGATTCGCGAGACCTCCTTCGAATCACATTCTACAGTTAGTAATTCTGATCTCGCGAAATTTACTGGTTTAGAATAAACTAATTCTTCACCTTCGTTAAAAGCAGTGAACAAGGCATTTGTGGAAAACAAATCAACCTGATTGCGTACCCACGGCCATATTTGGAAATGGCTAGGTCCCTCGTCTTTAGCGAAGTAAAAATCTACGAACTCAGCTTCAGCTGTTTTTTGGTAGTCAATAGCCAAGCCATCCAAGAGAATACTACTAGTGTCAACGTCGCCAAGAACGTAGTTGTTCAGCGATTGCGGCTTCGTTGAAAATGCAGGCTTCGAACTTACTATATCAGTAGGAAAGATTCTATTAATCTCTGGGTCTTGAATTTCAAATTGTTTAACCAGTCCGCTAGAACTCACACCAATGAACGTTCGACTGTATTTTCCGAACTCTCCTGCTATTGCTCGTTTTGGAAACACAGATTCAAATTTTTGTGATGTTCCCAGAGTGCTTCTTCCCAACAACTTGCCCGAATCTAAAGAAATTAATGCTGCACCTCCAGTCGATGAAATACTCAGTGTATTGATTCTTGCATCAAAGTTCTCTACCCAAACCGGTGAATTCGAATTAATATCCCAGAGTGTGACTGTTCCATCAAATGAGCGAATTAACAGGCGATTACCGCGAAGGATCGGTTCAATCTGCAATGGCCGGCTTTCAAAGCCTATGCTCTGATTTTTTGAACCATCGATCGATTTGATAATTATCGAGCCCGAGCTATCAGCCGAAGCGGGGAACATTGATCTCTCCTCATCGCTCATTATAAGCAGCCCATTAATCGGTTCGAATTTTAAAAAATTTACCTGTCTATTATTTTCTAAATTTGCAAGAAGGTTGACGGATTTATCTTTGAATTTGTATCCATATATATTTCCCTTGCCGGCACTAGTCCTGTCGGAAGGCAATGGATAACCCGTTCCCAGATATATTATTTCCTCTTCTTGGTCTACGGCAATCGAGCTGAGAGATTCGAGCGCAGACTCAAAGGTTTCGTTGAAAGACTTAGAAAAACCTACTATTTCTCCAGACTTCATATCTATAAAAGCTAATTGCCCCTGTAATCTGGGAACAGATTGCCAGTTAACAAACGGTATTACGAGAAGATTAGATTTCTCCATTACTTCAATTTCTCGCATTCTAATAACTCCGCCCACCGTAATTTGCCTTTGCAAAATATCGTTATCTGACAAGTCGTATATACCGAAGCTTCTTTGGCCTGTTCGGAAAAGCAAAAGATTGTCAACCTGAGTAATTGCCCTCACATATTCTGGGGAAAATGGCAGTTTGCTTTTATCAATCATCTCCCAACCTATTGCGTCGTAATTTATCACGTGGAGAGCGTCATCAACAATGTTGATTGTGTAAAATTTGCTCCCATCTTGATTAAACCCAGCTTGTAAGACATCTCCGCTTAGTTTAGCCGCTTTAGTAACTATCGGGGTTTTTTTAAGAATTTCAGAAAATGAAGATTCGTATGAATCTTGTTTTTCTTTACTCTTTTTAGCTAGGCTCCAAGCGTCATTTAACCATGCTAGTGCTTCAAGGTTTTTCCCATCAATTGAAAGATCAAGAGCCGTTGCAGCACTCCTATCGGCAAGCTCTAAAACTTTCGTTTCGACCTCATCTTTAGCGATAAGAGCAAAGACTAAAAAGCAAACTGCCAGCACACCAGCAAAAGCTAGAGCGACAGATAGCGACTTCATACGAGAGGCAGCTTTCTCTTTTTCCTCCGCTCGTCTTCGTTCTACTTCCGCCTTCTCTTGCTCGGCAACCGCGAGTGCTCTTGCCTGTTCCAATTCTCTTTTTCTAGCAGCTTCTTTTTCTTTTGCTTCTCTTTCTGCCTCTAAATGCGATTCATCAAGAAAGCTCATAGCTTCCTCGAATCCCGGAAAATAATGATCGGCCCATGCTTTGTTTGGTTTGCTTTCGGACCTCCAAGAGAGAGCAATCTGAAGGTCTGGGTCTCTGTATAGCCCAGCTTTACCATCTTTCCGCAAACTTGCTGTGTCGGCTAATCGGCGATAAATTTTCGCAGACTGTGCTTCATCGTCTACCCATGACTTGAGTCGCGTCCAAACTCTCATTAAACTTTCGTGAGAGATATCAATAATTGTGCCTGTTTTCAGATCAGTGTC
The DNA here is from genome assembly GCA_002694885.1 of Opitutaceae bacterium. GTDB lineage: Bacteria > Verrucomicrobiota > Verrucomicrobiia > Opitutales > Opitutaceae > Pelagisphaera. The sequence continues at coordinate 2,342 of NZNM01000067.1, forward strand.
TGAGCTAGGCATCAGAAATGTTCGACCAGCCATACGAAAGGGATCTATGGCGGTGGCAACCTCCTCCGGACCCTTTTCCGTTATTTCGCATAGTTCTCCAAAACGCATAGGACGTCTTATGCCTCTATCCTGATCAGCCCTTTCTGTTAAGGCCTTGAAGATTTTACTAGCTGTCCATTTTGCTGAATCCGTTTGCAGCTCTGCGTAGACTTCGTCGGCATGTCGACTCAATGCTTCTGACATGCCTCCGGTAGCTCTGTAGTGCTCGAGGTCTAAAGGCCCTTCGGCTCCAGACGCCTCCCACTGGTCCCAAGTCCGCATGAGAGCGTGTTGAAGAATCGGCAGCTGATCCGGATCATCGCCAATGTCATTCAACAATCGCTGCAACAATCTATTTGATATCTCTGATCCACCAACTTTTACAGGGCCAACGATAGCCTCTTTTCGTTGAGTTCTATTTAAACGAGGAATAAGATATTCCCCTTCATTTACTGCCTCTGCCAAGCCTCTGAATTGCGCACAGTCACCTAAAAAATCTGAGCGCATCGTAAGGACTACATAAATCCTCCGCCTCATTTGCTGCGATGCCTCCAACAGGAGGGTTATAAAATGGCCTGCCTCTTCATTGGAAACCCTGCTCTGCTGCCTGAAACGAAAAATTTCTTCAAATTGGTCAACGACAAGGAGCAAGTTCGAATCTTCCTCCAGATCACTTTGTTCAATAGTGTCCAGCAAACCCATACCGCTCCTTGAGAGAGTGGCTCGAACATGGGAATGTATGTCTTCTTCCTCTGGATCATGGAGATCAGCATTGATCAAGCAGCTGGCTAAATTTCCGAGCGGATCTCCTCCGGGCCGCATCACTGCCACCTCCCATGATGAGCCCGCTGCTGCCATAGTCCCGCCGTGCAGCTCTGGAAGCACACCTGCTTTAACGAGTGACGACTTGCCACTTCCTGACACGCCAACGACGGCCATAAAGCGCGTCTTTCGCAAGCGTGTTATTAATTCAACTACTTGTTTTTCTCGCCCGAAAAACAAATATTTTTCAGATTGTTGGAAGGGACGAAGTCCTGGGAAGGGATTAAAAGTACTCACTTTAATTTTATGGATTAGGGTCTTTACTTTTCAGAACGAATTCAGCCAACGATGTTTCTAAATTGGATTCCGTTAAGTTGAGGACTTCCGCAACATGGCTTCTAAAACGCAGCTTTCGACGATCAACCGGCTCATCTACTAAAACGCATTTGGCAGCGAAGGGATTAGTCCTCCCATAGCCCGGTGCTTGAATGAGATCCATAAGCTTTGTTTCAACCCATGAGCGACTGCCAGCACCGTAATAAACAATAGCCGAGGTGCAGAAAATAAGTTTATTGCGATGGGCTTCTGCAACATCAGCCTCATTACCTTCGAACAAAGGCAACGATACATCAAAGCCTTGGTCGAAAAGAAAATCCTCTATTGGTTCAACAGCATCTTCATCCTTGGCGTCACAAATTAGATAAATTGATTTACTATCAACCACTCCCGAGGGCTCCTGCGTCTGGACCTCGCTGGAATCCGCATCTTTCTTGGAATTTATTCTCTCTAAGAGGTAGCCCTTAAAATTATCGATAGGCTCGCCGATCACCTCTGCACCCAATTGTGCATCGAGGTCTTCCTCGAGTTTCGCTAGGAAGGCTGTTTGCCTAGCGTCTTCGCTTCGGTTGTTTGCAATCCAAATAAGGCGCTCGAGCTCGTGCTTTTTACACACTTCAGCTGCGATTTCGTTTTGCAGTTCTACCGTCGATTTATCCGCATCTTCTGGAACTGCGCCATACCGATTACCGACTAAATGGACCGAAAAGTCGCAGGTTTCTAGCAAAGAAGACAGCTCAGATCGAATATCCGACGCCGAATCGGGCATTTGCTTATCTGGCAAAACTCGATGTCCGCGCTCTTTGAGTTCTCTTGCGATCCGGTTTCGCTCTCCCAAGATGTCTGATGTCACCTCAGCCAAATAAACAGTTAATCCATCATGCTTGGTGTTTTCATCGGCGTCTGAGGAATCTCCCGATTCGCTTTGGCCCTCGAAATCTTTAATCAGGTCACAAATTTCGTAGGCCAAGTCATAAATTCTCGAAAAATAATTTTGTCTAGCACGCTCTCCAAATCTCTCATCGTATTCTACGAGCCGTCCTGTTTCCGATTCGTGCTCGAAAAACTGGAAGCCCATCACACTTTTTAAAATCGGTGGAATCCTATCTGGAATCTCGCTTAAATCAAACGGAGTCTTAATTACCTTTATGATTCGAGACTTTTCGCCAACAACAACACCGCCTGCTTCACTGGCTGCATCGTAAAACTCGTTGAGTTCCCTCATGCACCACTCGGAGCGAAGGTAGCGAGGACTCATGATCGAAACCATGACTTTAGCATCTTTGAATGAAGAGACTATTTTTTCGTCAAAGACATCGTTACCCTGTATTTTTGGATCCCTCCATATCTTGGGCTTCTCTCCCAGGAGCTGAGATAAACGGACATCCAAAACCCTATGGAATTGAGTGATCCAGCCTTTTTGCCCTTCGGTAAGAACCTGATCGTCAATGTGTGCGTAACTAATAAAAATGTCATTCATGATGATCTAAAGTTTCGTTTTGGGATTCATATAAAGATTTCTAATCACTTAATTTGACGCTCATTCCAAAGTCTTTTGCCAAGGACTCGCACCACTCTTCGTCAGTTACATTATGCCAATTAGCCCATTCGGAATCCGACTTACTTTCTCTCCATTCGAGAAACGGGATAGCATCTGGCCCAACTGGGTGCCGTAGACCTTCCCTATTGCCAGCTACAATATCCATTATAGCATCAGCCACAATTTGGGTCGATGCTGGGATTTTGAGAGATTCTACGAACATAGCCGCCATCCTATTTTGTTGCGGGTAGTCAGGATCGTAATCCGCCCTGCTTATGTCAGCAGCCATGTCTGTCGCGATTATACCGGGCTCGATTATGGCCACTTTGACACCATGCGGCAGTACCTCCTGAGCGAGGCATTCTGAGAGTGCCTCCAACGCAAATTTAGATGCTGTGTAAGGTGCAAGCGGCGAAGCGGCCACCTTGCCAGCTACGGATGTAATATTCACTATAAATCCTGTACCACTTTCTTTCATACTCGGCAAAGCCGCCTGAATGCAACGAATGGGCCCCAAGTAATTGGTATTCATTACTTCCTCGAAAGTTGAGATAGGACATTTTTCAACGGATCCTCGTCTCTCGATTCCAGCATTATTAATCAAGATGTCGACTTTTTCCCCTGATGACTCGATTGAAGCAAAACAGCGTTCAACGGATGCTCCATCATCAACATCGAGCTCTACAACATCCACATCTAAGTTATTGCCTGAGATAGAATTGAGAAGGTTTTTTGATTTAGTTTGAGGATCGCGCATACCTGCAAATACTTTAAGCCCGTGGCTAGCGAGCTTCATGACAGTGGCTAGGCCGATTCCTCGATTGGATCCTGTGACAAGTGCTGTTCTTTTCATTAAATTAAAATTTCAGTTTTAGGACTCAGCCACAAGGAGACTTGGAGGCAAAAATCAAAATCGTAGAGTCCACTTTTCATGCCAAAATATGTAGTCAACTAAACTTATTGAGCTTGTCCGGGTTTATGATTTCGGAATGCGTTTCTCCCATGCATTCTTATTCAGATCCAAACATCTGCTGTGAATCAAAAGGGTAGGCTGGATTTTCCAGCAATGTCTATCTTTCCAGAATTAAGGCTAACAATTCTAGATCCATGAAACCTGAAATATAAATCATTCGCGGACAATCCGTCGGCTCGGGTCTGGCTAACATCTGCTCCGCCACCCAGAAGTGCATCAATCATATCGATACTTCCGATTACACTTAGAAACATAGCCACGGCCCTTAGGTTATCCATGAAGTAGATTCGCTCTTCCCAGTCAGCTCCACCACTTTTATTGTCTATGTTCACCTTTGTCTTCTAATCTGAATTTAAATTTACTATCTGGGACGAGTTTTTCTTTTCGGAAATCTCAGTTATCTAGGCTAATTCGAACTACCGACTCAAATGATGTTACGTAAATATTTTCCTCCGAGCCATCGAAACATAGGTTGGTCGCGGGGCCGGGCAATGGAATCGTGGCGAGAAGTTTTCCTTCTGGAGAGATTACTAATATTCCGCCCGGGCCCGTTGTAAAAATGTTGCCACTAGAATGCATTTTCATTCCATCAAACCAGCCTACAGCGTCTTCAGGAAACGGACCGTCGAAAAATAGTTCCTCGCTTCCAGTTGCTAAGTTAATACGCATCATTTTCGGCTCAGCCATGTTCGAGCTATTGACATATAAAAATGATTCATCGCCCGCCAGGGCGATACCATTGGGAAAGTCTATACTGGACGATATAAGTTTAACACTTTTTGCGATTGGATCTAAAACGTAAACGCCATTAAAATCCTTCTCGCGAACCTGAAAATCGAAAACGATCCGCTTCGCTGCTGGGTCACTTCGTGGCAAGTCCGCGAAACCGTAGGGCGGATCAGAGAAATAAATTAGTCCGTCCTTAGAAATTGCCAAGTCGTTAGGGCTATTATATCGCGATCCCGCGTAATTAGAGGTTAAAGTAGTGTAATTTTCCGGCAGAGGAGCGTCGAGCGGCACAGAAACTAATCGCCTATCCCCATGCTGACAGAGTATCATTTCGCCGTTGCTGATCGCCAAACCGTTCGCACCCAAGAGCAAACCGTCAGGATACGAAGGCGAAAAGCCTGTTTCGCCACTTTTCGGAAGGAAGAAACTAAAACCGTCTGATTCAGACCAAGAGTAGACAGAGTTCGCCATTATATCCGAAAAGAATAATCGTTCGCTGTCGGAATCCCAGACCGGCCCTTCTCCCAAGCCCAAACCGTCCCGTAGCGTCGACAACACAACAACATCTGGAAGAAATGCTGCTCCATTTCGATCGTTAAACTCAACGTCAAGATGCAGTGCATCTGAATTATGGTCGTTCCCGATGGTGAGCTTTAAAGGACAGGTCGCGGCAATTAAAGCGACTTTGATCATCCAAAAATGCTTAAAATAAATCATGATATTTTAATTTAAGAACAGCTGCAAATTAGATATCTGCTTTTTCAAACTTCCGAACTCCAAAGCCTTCTGGAAAGCCGCCCCCTAGCATGGGGCCAAGCAAGTCACCTATTCCCTGTTCGGTCCTCCATGCTAGATATCTATCGTAATCGGAATGCGAACCCCAATTCGATAATTCATAGAAAACCGATTTTTCTTGGTCTTCAAAAATGTCAACGCCCTTGTAACCCTCGAAAGACCGCGTTTCAACGAGAGCGCCGGCCAGCATTGATCTGAATGCTTCTGTTTGGTCACCTTTGACTCGGAACTCGGCTATTGTTTTAATTTCTATCATATGGACGTTCTAATTTCCGCCGCCTATTCCGCAGAGCACAGTTATGAAAGGTGTTTTCCATTGACCGTCTTCTCCCCCTTGACTGGCTCCTCCGAGGGTCGCGGGCAATGCTCTATGCTACTGGAACAGTTTCGTCTCTAAATGGTTGGGTGTCTTACATGATCTTGGGCTCGGATTTCATGCCGATTTGTTCTGATTACTTTTCTTTTACAGCAGTATTTGTGCCGAAAGAATTGTTTGATTTGATTTTTCGGACGAAGCATTGCAAAAACTACAGGCCTCCCGTGCTCATCTCTTCTCCGAACCTCAAAACATACCCGTCCACGTTTCCTTCAAAAAATTCATCCCGCCCATCGAACAATTGACTTCTTTTTTCATTGGGAAGGTCCAATAAAGGCTCGTCGAAATCACCCCAGGTATTGATGAATCGCCCTGAGGTAACACTTCGATGGTTACCTCCATAAAGACCCCTGTCCCAAACCATTCCATTGCTCCCGTTCTTTATCACAACTGGGATCAACTTATTCTACGCCCATCCAAGGTATTAGGAAACTTTTCCTGCTCGGATTGTCCTTTGTGTAACCGCAACGAAATTAGGTCTCTTCGTTGTCGGAATCGCTAACATTCTCCTAGAGGTGGTCAATTCTCGACTCTTAATAGTCAGACTCATAGCGTTCAGCCACAGATCCCAATGAGCCTGACCTATTACCTGCTGGCCGCTTTCCTTTTGAGCAAAGCTATCGCTTTCGGTTATTATGTGGAAGGTATGCGTTTCGCCATATACTCGTCTCCAAACCCAGCGCCTGCCTCTCCCAGCATTCTCGTATGCCTCGGATATTTCCTTCTGCAACGCTATGAATTCATCTATTTTATCGTGATTAACCGCGATTTTTCTAACGGTAATTAATCGGCCAGTTCAGAGCGATTTTCGGACAAGAGCGGCAAGACCTTGGCACAGTAAATGCTTTTTTCACCTTATGTGGAATAGATTTTATTCATCGTTTTTCTCACTTTGCATTTTGCTATGGATTCAGTTCGTAGAAGCTAGGGCTGTTTCTGAAGAGAAAGAAATTTTTATAGCTGTAGTAGGAGGAACGTCGTTTGGAGCCCCAGAATTATTTGGCAAAGGACTGGTCGAAGAGGATGGGTTTATCCAAGTCGAGACGCCCGTAGGCTTGGGGCCTAAGCTTTACAAAATGAGCTACCAGGGAGTGCCTTTTTATTACGTACGCATGTATGGGTACGAGACAGAGCAAAAAGGGGAAAATGACGGCAATGTCCATGTGAGAACATGGTATTCTCTTTATAGCGTCGGTGTTACTCATGCAATTGGTGGAGCAAGTTCCGGTGCCATAAGAACAGATTGGGATTATGATGATTTAGTTATAATCGACGATTTCATGGTCATGGAAAATCAGCGACCTCAAAATATTCTGGACTACACTGGAATCGAAAGACCCGGAATTTTCCCCAACTTCGCCAGCCCTTTTAGTCCTTCTTTGAGACGTCTTTTGATTGAGGAGGCAAGAGCGGCTCAGCCTGGATACTCGGGTAAGCTCTGGGAGACGGGGGTTTTCTTTCAAAATAATCCAGGGAGATTCGAAACAGCGGCTGAGATTAGAGCGATGCGTATTTTGGGGGGAGAGATCACCAGTTTGAACGTAGGAACCTGCACGGAATATGCCCGTCAATTGGGTATTAGATGGGCAACAATTTGCTCAATAGCAAATCCTGCTGTCGGCGTTCGGCCTTTTAGTTTCGCCGATATGCAAGCGAGCGTCCAGCGCATAGCGGCTCAAGCGGTACCGATCGTGCTTTCCGCCATCGCCCGGATTCCGTCCGAGGCAATGGGTCCAGAGCCGGTTAGTACAGGAGAAAACTACAGAGGCTCGTACACTAACCCGAAGGCCAGTTCTAATAAAATAATTGATGGTAGGGATTCGGGTCGCTAACGGGCTATTGAACAATCCATAGGCCGCGGCGGCCACCCCCAAGGTGATGGGTAATTAGTCTCTCGCATTTAGCTTTTCACGGACCAGTTGCTCCACAAGCAATTGGTCTGAGGGCCGCCAAAATGTATCCTCCAAATGTATCCCTAATCTTCAAAATCAGCCGAGTCCTACCATTTTTGCTTGTTTCTGGAGGTTGTA
>NZNM01000068.1 GCA_002694885.1 Opitutaceae bacterium
AAGCTCGAATCTATCACCGGGCGAGGAATCGTATCTTGAGGCGCTCCGTTCGGAACACTGTCGCATCCGATTTGCACTATTAGGACGAGTACGGTCAGCAAGTAAATTCTGAGCATGGGACGGATTGAATTCGGTGTATTGACGAGACCTGAATTTCATAGAACCTTGCCTAGGTGAATACGAGCGAAATGATGATGTCGCGGGCCTTTCGAATGGTCGGAATAAGTTTTGTTTTCGCGTTAAGGGCATTTAGCTTCTCGGAAGAAGATCGTCCGACGCTCAAGTTGGAGAATGATCAGGCAGAGGTCGTAGTCGATTTGGGCGGCGGTTCAATTTCGGAGTATCGTTTGAAAGCCAATAGCCTCAATCCGCTTCAGTGGGATTCCTGGTCCTTCAATCCGAGGGCTAATGAAGAACCGCCAATGGACCCGCGCTCTATGGGGCATTTCCTTTGCCTTGACAGGTGGGGATCGGCTTCGGAAGCCGAGAAGGCTCGCGGCTTCACCAACCATGGAGAAGCCACTCAAGTATGGTGGAAGGCCTTGCCCGATTCGGGGACTGGAGATGGAAAATCAATCGCTCGAATGCGAGCCGAACTTCCCATGGCAGGGATTAACGTTGAGCGCAGGGCCTTTATGGAATCTGGCTCTCCAGTGGTAGTGGTCAAAGAGATTGTTACGAATAACAATCCTTTTGGCCGGATCTACAACATGGTGCAGCACCCGACAATAGGACCCCCCTTTCTTGATGGATACACTATCGTGGATTCGAATGGGACCCGTGGCTTTATGCAGGAGAGAGCCATGCCGAATCCTGAAGAAACGGAATCGCGCTGGCCGCGGGCTTTCCAGATGGATGGAACAGAGGTCGATCTTCGATTCCTTGAAGACGATCCTTCCCCGAATGTCGTCTCCTTCATCATAGAGGAGGAAATCGGTTGGGTGACGGCGACGAGCCCCGAGAATGGCCTTTTGCTTGGCTACATTTGGAAGACCGAAGATTATCCATGGCTTAACATTTGGAGGCACGTTAAAGACGGCAAGCCCTTTGCTCGTGGTCTCGAATTCGGCACTTCAGGCCTACACCGGCCGGGCTATGATCTCGTTGCCAAGGGCCGGATCTTTGAACGACCCCTTTACCGATACATCGATGCCGACGAAAAGCAGTCATTTACCTATGCCATGTTTCTAGCGGAGATTCCTGGGGATTTCACTGGAGTGGCTTCGGTTGCCTATACGGATTCCGAGATCTTGATTGTGGAAGACGGGGATCGGGCAAGGCAGGTCTCGGTTGAAACGTTCGATATGTTTTCAGATAACTGACTGGCGGAATTTATGACGCTCGACATATTTACACCCAGATTTGAGAACTATCCTCGCCCATCCTCAATCAGATGAATAAGCCAATCCCCTTAGCTCGATACATTGCCATAGTCCCCCTCATTGCGGTTTTATTAGCTACATCCTGCAAAAAAGCGGATACCCAAGCTTCGGGGGCGGATTGGGCCTACTATCTCGGGCACCCGTCAAGCAGCCAGTACTCGACCTTGGACCAGATCAACCGATCCAATGTGGGCCAATTGGAGGTCGCCTGGTCCTACGATACAGGCGAACAGGACATGTATCAGACGAATCAATTGGTCGTCGACGGTATCCTTTATGCGGCTACGCCGAATAGTCGAGTGATCGCGCTAGATGGATCTGCCGGTAAATTGCTATGGAGCTTCGATCCGGATGCTATTCATAACGGGCTTTCCGACAATGATCAACGCGGTCTGATGTACTGGAAGGATGGAGATCAAGGGCGCCTTTTTACCAATAAGGGAAGCTATCTATATTGCATAGATACGCGTACTGGAAAATTGGTTACTTCTTTCGGAACGGAAGGCTCGATCCATCTCGGTGAGAACATGGATGTCGAAGGGGCTCCAGGAGTATACTTGAATACGCCGGGATACGTATATCGGGACATGATTATCATCGGAGCGAACGTGGCGGAAAGCGTTCCGGGCGCGGTGAGGGCCTTCGATGCCCGTAGCGGCGATCGCAGGTGGATTTTCCATACCTTGCCGCGACCGGGCGAATTCGGATCGGAAACCTGGCCGGAGGGCTACTTGGGAAAAACGGGAGGCGCTTCGGATTGGTCGGGGCTGGCTATCGACACCGAGCGAGGCATCGTGTACATCTCAACCGAAACCGCGGGACCGGACTTTTATGGAGGCGAGCGGTACGGGGAGAATCTGTTCGCCAATAGTGTTGTGGCTTTGGATGCGGATACGGGTGAACGTATTTGGCATCAGCAGTTGGTTCATCACGACCTTTGGGATCTCGACCTGCCGCAGCCGCCGACATTATTAACGGTAATGCACGAAGGGAAAGAGCGCGATATCGTGGCTCAAGGCACCAAGATGGGGCGGCTATTTGTCTTCGATCGTGTTACGGGAGAGCCTCTTTGGCCGATCGAAGAGCGACCCACCGCCGAATCCCGGATCCCGGGAGTGAAGGCCTGGCCGACGCAGCCGTTTCAGGTTAAACCGCCGCCACTCATCCGGCAGCGTTACACAGAGAACGACATAACGAATATCTCACCGAAGGCGGAATTGATGGGAAAGGACGTCCTTGCTCAATCGGGAAACTTTGGCCCTTTCCCGCCCCCTAGCTTGGATCCCGTTGTCATGTTTCCTGGATACGATGGCGGGATGGAGTGGGGTGGTTCCGCAGCCGATCCCGATGGAATCCTTTACGTCAATGTTAACGAGATGCCCTGGTTCTATCAGCTCATTCCAACGCGGCAAACTGATGGAAGACCGTTATCTTCGGGCGAGCTGCTTTATAGGGCTCATTGCGCGGCCTGTCATGGACTGGACCGGTCGGGGAACCCTGCCGGGGGCTTTCCCGCCCTGGCAGACGTTGGCGAGCGTTTAACGCGAGAAGTTGTCATGCATTTCATTCTCAATGGAGGCGGACGCATGCCGTCATTCGATCGGCTTTCGCAAAACGACCAAAAGGATATCGTCGACTTTCTCTATGGTATCGAGACGCCGCCGAGTAGGCGAACGAGACGGGATGACATCCCCCCTTATGTCTTCCGAGGATTCCAAAGATGGTTCGACGATGAAGGGTACCCGGCTATCAAGCCGCCGTGGGGCACGCTCAATGCTGTGGATTTGAATACTGGTGAGATCAAATGGAAAGTGCCTCTTGGTGAAGTTCCGGAGCTCACCAAACGCGGTATCCCAATTACGGGCACGGAAAACTACGGCGGCCCTGTGGTCACAGCAGGCGGCTTGATCTTCATTGGAGCTACGAATGATGGTAAGATCCGGGCCTTCGATAAAGACACGGGCGACATGCTATGGGAGCACGACTTGCCCTTTGATGGAAACGCCACGCCAAGCGTCTATGCCATCGATGGGAAACAGTACGTAATCATTTCTTGCGGGGGGGCCAAAAAGAAGCCCGTCCATGGCGGAATACTGATGGCCTTCAGCTTGCCGGATTGAATGGCGCATTGGTAGCGCGGAGTTTCGGCCCGCGATTTCGGTTCCAGCATTAGCGCGCGCATCCTGCCTGCGTATTTGCGATCGGACTCAGGCTGGAAGCCTGTGCTACCCTAGTTGTGTTCAAAAATCATATTGGGCGGCTTCATAGATGCGTAACGCTTTTTCCCATACTTCGCCGACTTGCCCGTCGCTTACTGGTTGTCCATCCATTTCTACTACGGGGACTATGCGTTTCGAAGAATTGGTAAGCCAAATCTCCTCTGCCTCTCTGGCTTCGTCGATAGTCACCTCGCGTTCGCTCACTGGAAGGGAACTATCGGCTCGCAGGGATTCTAAGCATATATGGCGCGAGATGCCCGGCAGCTTTTGGTTGTCGAGCGGAGGTGTCGCGACTTCTCCATTTATGACGACAAACACGTTGCTGGAGCTGGCCTCCGTTATTTCGCCGGCATGATTATAGAGAATGGTTTCATCCATACCCGCTTCATGGCTTTGCTGGTAGTGAAGCAGATTTCCGAGCAAGGCGGTAGACTTGATATCGCAATGGTTCCACCGTTGATCCTCGGCAGTTCCTACTCGGAAACCTTTTTCTGTCTTCCGGTCGGGAAAAGGAGAGGGCGGCGCGATTTCCAATACTGTGGCAAACACCGTTGGCGGGATCCCAGCGGGGAAGCGGTGCATGCGCCGGCCTTCATTGCCTCGGCTGACATGGAAATAGATTCCAAGATTGCCGCCGCCGTTTCTTTCGCTTAGCTCGTTCGCTACGCTTTTCCAAGCTTCATCTGTCATCGGATTATCGATACCTATTGCATCAAGCCCTCTTCGCATTCGATCGATATGCAATCGCAGAGCGACTGCTCGGCCATTGTAAGAGGGAATCGCCTCGTAAATGCCGTCGCCGAACAAGAAACCGCGATCTAGCGGAGAAATCTTAGCTTGGTCGGCAGGCAAATATTCGCCGTTCAGGTAGACGATCATAGGTTCAGGTGAGTTGGTTGAGGCAGAATTGTGATTAAGGGATTTCCGATTTCTTGAAAGGCTTTCATGCTTAGGAGCCCCGAAAGCTCGGGGCGAAAAGTAGAAGAGGCAGTAAGCCTGCCCTACCTTATTGCTGAAGGTGTTATTCGATCATCAGCGGTTTTACAAGCCTGGCTGGTTGGGGCTGAATCAGCCCAGCCCCTTGCCATGAGAAGGCTGCATTCGTTACTTCGCCAAGCTCGACTAGACATGGTTATACGCGGCCCAACACTGGAAGTGTCATGGCGGCTATCGTGTAAGCGGTCAATTTGTCCAGCGGGAGAGCGAGATGTTTTTAATAAGAGATTGAGCCTAGCCCTGGATGATTCAAAATGTTGCGGATACATGAAGCATGGGAAGAGATCGATTTTTTTGATTGCGACAGCTGCGCTGTTGCTGGGCCGCCACGTCCCTGCTTCGGCGAGCTGGGACAGCTGGGTTCCGGAATTCGCGTCCATGATAGAAGAGAGCTGCCTCGATTGCCATGACGACCTAGAGCAGAAGGGCAATTTTCGTTTGGATAATCTGGCCCCCATGTCTACCGATCCTTCTAAGGCTAAGATCTGGCTGCACGTTTACGACCGGGTATCTAAAGGGGAAATGCCCCCCAAGAAGCGGCGCTTTTCCCAAGAAGACCGGGACCGGTTTACCGAATTTCTGGGAGGAGCGCTGGAGGATTTCGATTCAGCACGAGAGCGTTCGGTGGGCCGCGTTGTTTTTCGGCGCTTGAGCTCAAGTGAGTATGAAAATGCTGTTCGCGACTTGCTCCATCTTCCGGGTCTTACTGCAGCCCAATACACGCCGGCTGATCCCAATTATCATGGCCTGGACAATGTCGCTGACAAACAGGAGTTGGCCTACAGCCAGATCGCTCTCTACCTAGAGGCGGCAGAAGCCTCGTTGCAGGCAGCGGTGGCCTTGCGACCGAAGCCGGATGTCGGGCCGATCCGCTACGCGCCGCGCGAATTGCGAGCCCATCGCAAAGCGTATCGTAATGCCCACACGCTAGTAGGCGATGAGCTGGTCCTGATTAAGGAACCCATGAAGTCCCAAGGGCCATGGGGCTTGTTCACTGCTCCTGAGGAACCCGGGTATTATAAAATCCGTTTTCGGGCCAGGACGGGGCGAATGGCTTACAGCGCTTTTGCCGAGGCGGAGCATGTGGGTGATGACGTGCCGAAAATTTTTCCTGGTGAAAAGAAGCAAACGGTTGCCCTTGGCGTCACACTGGGCCGGTTTTTCGATTCCTTCAATGTAACGCCAGAATCGGATACCTACGAGTCGACCGTTTGGCTGCATGGCAATGAACGCCTTCGTATACATTGCGCCGATCTTCCATTGCGGAGCGCCCGGTTCGCTTCAGGCAAAAATCCGGAAATCTGGGATGCCTTGGTTATCGAGTGGGCGGAAATCGAGGGGCCGCTGATTGAGGATTGGCCTCCGAAGGGGCATCGAGCCCTCTTTGGCGATCTGCCTATAGAAAGATGGAGCGAAAAAAGCGGCCGTTTGAAACCGCGTCCCAATTTGGTGGGTACAGGGAAAATTCGCGAAGTCAGCGAATCCGTGGAGGAACTCTATTACGCTCGATCGGAAAATCCCGCTCGAGATAGCAGACGGCTATTGCGGAACTTCATGGAGCGAGCCTATCGGCGCCCGGTCAGAAATGGCGAGGTCACTGTAATGCAAAAGCGCGTTCTGGCAGGATTGGAGCAAGGGCTTTGCTTTCAAGATGCCATGCTCATCGCCTACAAGGCTATCCTTTGCTCGCCCGATTTCCTATTCGTTCGGGAAAAGCCGGGTAAGCTTTCTGGCCTGGAGTTGGCGACTAGGCTGTCATTGTATCTATGGCGCTCGTTGCCGGATGAGCGTTTGAGTAAACTCGGTAGATCAGGCGCCCTGACAAAGTCTGATGTGTTGCGAGCCGAGGCGGTACGTATGCTAGACGATCCTAGAGCCGATCGATTTATAGACGACTTTACCAATCAATGGCTGGGTCTGGACGATATCTATTCTACAACTCCCGACAAACGACTGTATCCAGAATATGATGAAGACAGTTTTCTCGTGGAGTCTATGGTTTGGGAAACGCGAATATTCGTCCGCGAGATGATCCGTAGCGACTTGCCCATCGGTAACGTGATCGATTCTGACTTCGCCTTTCTCAATGAGCGACTGGCCCGCCACTATGGGATCGATGGCGTATCCGGAGGCGACTTGCAGAAAGTGGCGTTGCCGGCGAACAGTCCCAGAGGCGGTATCCTGACTCAAGCGAGCATTCTTAAAGTCTCAGCGGACGGATTCACCACCTCCCCCGTAAAGCGAGGCGTTTGGGTTCTAGAGCGTATCGTAGGAGAGCCTCCCCCGGCCCCACCGCCGGATGCGGGCGGAATCGAGCCGGATACCCGGGGAGCGACTACGGTTCGCGAGCAATTGATCAAGCATCGTCGCAATGAATCGTGCGCTAGCTGCCATCAAGGGATCGATCCTCCGGGTTTCGCCTTGGAGTCCTTCGATGTGATGGGAGGCTATCGTACTCGCTATCGCAGTTTGGAGAACGGCGACAAAGAGATTCTCCGCCGAGGCCCATTGCAGTACAAGATTATCGAAGGCCAGCCGGTCGATCCCTCTGGGGAAGTTTTAGACGCTTCGTTCTCAGATATCCAAGATTTCAAGAAGCTCTTGGCGAAAGAGGACCGGAAGATAGCCCGCAATATTCTCAATCGTCTGCTCGTGCATTCCACGGGGGCTGTCGCTACCTATAGTGACCGTCAAGTTATTGAGCAACTGCTGGATGCAAACGAAGCCAGCGGCTACGGGCTCAGAAGCTTGATTCTGAGTATTCTTGAAACTCCCATGTTTTTGCGTAAATAGTTAGGGAAGATCTATGGAAAGGGCCTCAAATACCTCCAGGAAAGCGTCCATCAATTGCATTTCGAATACTTTGGAGATGGTAGGGCTGACTGTCCCCAGTCAGCCGGGCAGGCAAGCTTCTCCTAATTCGGCTGACTGGGGACAGCCAGCCCTACCTTTAGATGTTGGGAAATCGAGTTATCGAACACTCTCTGAGACTTCAGACTCATCTGAGTCGGTGCCGCTGCAAATGCCTCATTTGCGGAAGGTTATGGATAGACGCTCATTTTTGAAAGCGTCTGGCGTCGCGGTAGGCCTTCCTTTCTTGGATGTGATGAAGCCGAGTGTCTACGCGGCAGAAAAACGGGTCGCCGAAGCAGCTTCGCCCCGGCGAATGGTTATTCTCATGAATAGCCTCAGCCTGCTGCCCCAGCACTTCTTCCCGCAAACGCCGGGAGTTAACTACGAAACGACACCTTATTTGGACCTGCTGAAGGCCCACCGGAGCCGAATGACGGTCATGTCTGGGGTTTCGCTTCCAGGAGTCGACAGTGGCCACGGCGCATTGCCCTGTTTCATGACCGGCGCCCACCATCCAGGGAGTCCAGGATTCCGCAATACGGT
>NZNM01000069.1 GCA_002694885.1 Opitutaceae bacterium
TGAGAAGGCGGACGCGCTTGCGGCCAACAGGATCGTAAAAAGGATTAGTTGCAACTTACGCATGATCCAAATAAGGCATAAGCCGTGCCAATCGGGTCTTTTGTCTGGCGATTTTAAAAAAAAGCGAGTTGCTGGAAAGTCGGCGCCGATGCTGCTGCTAAATGCTCTATGCTGGAAAAGATATTCGGGCTCAAAGCAGCGCAGACCACGGTGAAATCGGAGTTGATAGCCGGGGTAACCACGTTTGCCGCGATGTCTTACATTCTGGCGGTCAACCCTGCCATTCTGAGCAATGCCGGCATGCCGGTTCCAGCTTTGATCACGGTTACTGCGATTGCGGCCGCCCTGGGCTGTTTTCTGATGGCGGCTTTGACGAATTATCCAATTGCCCAAGCGCCGGGCATGGGAACGAACAGCTACTTCGCTTTTGTAATCTGTATCGGCAGCGGCCTGCCCTGGCAAACGGCGTTGGCTCTCACTTTTTGGAATGGTATCATTTTTCTGATTCTTTCCGTTACCGGATTGCGCAGCAAGTTGGCTGAGTCTCTCCCGAACGGCGTCAAGATAGGGATCCAATGCGGAATCGGATTTTTTATTGCCTTCATTGGATTGAAGAGCGTCGGCATAGTCATCGATCACGAGGCGACCTTGGTGTCCATCGGGGACCTAAAAGCTCCGGCGTCTCTGATGGTTGTGGGTGGCCTGGTGCTGATGACATTTCTGACGATTAAAAGAGTCAGCGGAGCGCTGTTAATCACCATCTTGGGTCTCACACTGATTGGCCTCATTATTCCCAGCGAGGGAGCCATGGTGACTTCGATTCCCGATGGTATTGTGTCCCTGCCCTCGGGGATATCGGAAACGTTTCTGAAACTGGATATACTGTATCCGATTACGCACTTTCCGGAAATCGCCGATGTGCTAATAACCCTCTTGCTCCTGGATCTCTTCGATAGTATTGGCACTCTGGTAGGACTGTCTCGAAGGGCTGGTCTGGTTAAGAAGGATGGTACAATGCCCAAGATGGGCAAGGCTCTGACCGCTGATGCGGTAGCGACCATATCGGGCTCTTTGCTAGGCACGTCGACGACAACTTCTTACATAGAGTCGGCCGCTGGAATCGAGTCCGGAGGCAGGACCGGGCTGACATCCGTGGTAACCGGCCTTTGCTTTCTCGTCGCTTTGATTTTCACGCCGATTATCCTAGTCGTGCCAGCTGCGGCCACTGCCCCCGCATTAGTTATGGTGGGAGCGTTTATGGCCCAAGGCTTGAAGGAGCTGAGATTCGACGATTTGAGCGAAATCGTACCAGCGTTTATCACTATGCTAATGATTCCTCTCACCTTCAGCATCACGGAAGGAATTGGCCTCGGGTTAACGCTGTATTCACTTATTTTGGCTCTCAGTGGAAGAGCCAAGGAAGCCCCTATCCTAAGCTATATCATTTCGGCTGTATTTATTGTTTACTATGCTCTATTATGAACAAGAAAGGCGCCAATGAACATGGACTTTCCCGTCGCGGTTTTCTAGCTGCTAGTGTGGTGGCTGGAAGCGCTCTGGGAATCGGTTCGCAAGAGATCCGAGCCAAGCCCGAAAATCCTTCATCCGAAAAATTTGGCGATCGAAGCCACGGCAGCTCAATATTAAAACCGAAATCGCCATTGAAGGGAATCGGCCTTTTGTTCGACGATCTGAAGCGAAATGCTACCAAGGATGAGCTATACCATTTTCTTTACGCCCTGCCCAAAGGCGGTGACATCCATCATCACTTCGGAGGGGGCATGCTTCCCGAAATGTGGTTCGATGTCGCCACCGATAAGGGCCGTAATGGAGACCAGGAATTTTATACGAGGTATCGTGTATCAGGCTACTTTAAAACGGATGCCAACCGCCATCGCGACTCGAGAAATCGAATGTTCTGGACCACCATATCGGAATCGAGTTTTCAAAGCCTGCCGGTGGCCGCCAAGGCTGACTTCAAAGCGATGTCCCGGCTCAACCAGGAAGAAAAGGAAGAGTGGCTTGGGTCGGTTGTCCTAGACAAGGAATACGAAGGCCGAGACGAGTTTTTCGAATACATATGGCCCAGGCTTAACGAGCTGCTAAGCAGCATCGACGTGATGTCGGAGCTGCTTGTCGAGAACATGAAGCGATTCGCTGCAGAGGGGGTCCGCTATCTGGAAATTCAGACGGGTCCTTGGGGCTGGAAAGACGGTCGAGGCAATACGCTATCGGCCGATGAGGCCAATGCGGCAATCAAACGTAGGTTGAATCAACCGGATGCCGTTTCCACGGGAGTTACGGTTCGTTTTCAGGGCATTGTTCTTCGTTTCTCTGACGATGCTGAGAAAGACGTCGAGAGGTTCTACGAATTCATCGACCAGAATCGCGATTTCTGGGTGGGATTGAACATGGCAGGAAGGGAGGATGACAACCGTGGGTACGCGGCTAGATTCACGGAAGTATATGATCGGATGTTGCGAAAATACCCAGCGATAGGTATCTCAATCCATGCTGGTGAAGCGGAAAAACGAGATACCCAGATATTCGATACAATTCGCTTGGGCGCTACGAGAATTGGGCATGGTATCAATTTGTTTCAAGACGAGAAGACGATGCAACTGATGCGCGGAGAGAAGTTTCTGGTTGAGATCAACCTGATCAGCAATGAGTTGCTGGGTTACGTGCCGGATCTTGATAAGCATCCGTTTCCGATATACTTGCGACAAGGAATCCCGGTCTGTCTAAACACTGATGATCGGGGCATGTGGCACTCCAATATGACGGACGAGTACTACGTCGCGGTGAGCAGGTACAATTTGTCTTGGAAGGAACTGGTCTCGCTCGGCGAAAACAGCTTGGCTCACAGTTTTCTGGATGAGGAAGAGAAGGCGCAGTTGGTGAGCGAATACAGTGAAGACCTAAGTATGTTCGCGGGTAGGTGCCTGGAAAAGGGTTGGCGCGAGGTGGTTGCCTCGACCGATGCGGTCACCTATGACTACGGTCGCGACAAGCTCGGATTAACAATATAATTTTTAGCCATTTTAACAAGATTCGGAGATGCCTGACTTTATCAATCGCTTTTCTGTGGCTCCACTGCACGAGTCCACAATCCACTTGTCCCAAGTCGCTTCTGGGCGATTGGCTCCAGATCTCGTTTTGACGGGAGCTCGTATCCTTTCGGTCTATACCGAGCGAATGCTGGATGATCGGGAGATCTGGATTGCGAGAGGCAGAATCGCCTCGGTTGCCAAAGCGGGCAGCTGCCCATTTGCAGAAGCTCCCCGCTACGATGTCGAAGGCGGTATCTTGGCCCCAGGATTGGTCGATCCTCATATACATATCGAAAGCAGTATGATGACGGCTTGCGCTTATGCGGAAGGAGCATTGCTAAACGGAACGACGACTTTGTTTTGCGATAGCCATGAGATAGGCAATGTGAGCGACGTGGATGGAATCGAATGGATGCTGGAAGATGCTCGCCAGGCGCCCCTCAACATATTCCTTACCCTGCCCTCAACCATCCCGGCCACAAATGCTAGTCTAGAAACCTGTGGAGGCGATCTGACTCCGGCCAAGGCTGCTGAGTTGTTCGATAAATGGCCTGAGATTGTGGCTCTGGGTGAGAAAATGGATTTCGTGCCAGTTTGCATGGGTGACGCCCGTTCTCACGGAATAATTGGTGAGTCCTTGAAGCGGGGTAAACCGGTGAGCGGCCATATTTATGGTCGAGAGTTTGTGGCTGCTTACGCTGCGAGCGGAGTAACGGATACTCACGAAGCCATCGATCGCGATATTGCCGATGACTTTCTTGAAGCGGGAATATGGGTATTTCTCAGGGGAGGGCCTCCAGCCACTCCGTGGCACAGTTTGCCAGAAGCGATCAAGGCAGTTACTGAATTGGGAGCAGCGACGAAACGAGTTTGCGTTTGTACGGATGATCGGGATGCCGATGATCTCTTCGAGTTCGGACTAGACTGGGTAACCCGGCAAGCGATCATGGCCGGTTTGAGTCCGCTGCAGGCTTGGAGTATGGGCTCCTTGCACCCGGCAACACGTTTTGGGATGGATGGCGAATTGGGAGCTCTTGGGCACGGGCGCCGAGCAGACATCACGCTGCTGGACGATGACTTAACGGTAGTAAATACATGGTATGGGGGTGCCTTGATGGTGGAAGACCGGAAAGTTTCACCGTTGCTCGATAAGCAATTGAGCGAGGGGAGATACGCGTACCCGAAGCAGGCATACGAGACTGTTAGATATGAGGACGATCTCGAGTTGCTGCCTGAAATTCCCGAGGTCAAGTCGTTGGTCAGTATTGTGCGAACGGAGTTGCCTGGCATAGTGACTCTCTCCAAATCCGCTGAATTTGACCCTGAGATTCACTCCTGGGACGCTTTTATGGATGCCAACGATTTAGTGTACTTGACTGTCGTAGAGCGATACGGAAAGACCGGGGGAGTTGGCTATGGGCTATTGCAGAATTTCGGGCTTATTGGGGGGGCTGTTGGCAGCAGCGTGGGCCACGACGCTCATAACGTGGTCATTGCTGGCGTTTCTTCGAATGACATGGAAGTCGTTGCTCGACGAATCAAAGAGCTGCGAGGAGGAGTGGTGGTCGTCAAGGGTGGCGAGATCCTCGCCGAGGTTCCCCTGCCAATCGCGGGTTTGCTCTCAGAAGATAGAGGAGCTCAGGTTGCCCAGCAAACAACTGCTCTAAAAGAAGCATGGAGCTCGGTTGGCTGCTCGCTTCCGTACATGGGCTTTAACCTGCTGCCTCTATCCGTGATTCCCGAAATTCGGCTGACCGACAAAGGGTTGGTTCTGGTGCCAGAAATGAGGGTCAGAAAACTTTTTGAAAGGTATTAGAATATGTTTTTACCCAATTTATGGGTACTAAGTAATATGAAAATTGGTTTTTTGTATTACTGCGTACGATTGCGTAATTTTTCCGTGACTTGGAGAGTCCGCTGGCACGGAAAATGCACAACGGTAGGACAGCGATAACGCAATCCTAATATGAAATTAAGAACAACACTCAAATTACCAAGCTCTTTGATGAGCTTGTTTTTAGCAGGCTTCTCTGCGACAAGTGCAGTCGCTCAAGAAGAACCTGAAGAATTGGATGCCTTCATATCGGAAGAAATTCCTATAGAGGAGAACATCTTGCCCACCTCTCGTCCTTTTAACTCGGTCTACGGTACCGATCGGAGCATCTTAGATACGCCGAGGAACGTAACGATCATTTCGCGCGAGCAGCTCGATGCGATATCGATTAAGGATGTTCGTGACTTTTCTAAGCTGACATCGAGCTCTTACACGAAAACGAATTTCGGTTCGCCATCGACGCCTAACTTAAGAGGCCAAGAAGCGGACCTGTTCGTCAACGGCATGCGGCGAGGAGGTTCAATTAATGGTAATGGCCTTCCCGTCAATTTCAATGCGGTTGAGTCTGTGAATATTGTCAAGGGCCCAGCTGGAGTCGTCTATGGGACCACCAACTACCTTGGAGGCTATGTTGATTTGATAACCAAAAAGCCGTTCTTTGACAAAGCACGAGGCGAGATTGGCTTTAGTGTAGGATCATATGACCAGTATACGGTAAATTTGGATTACAGCACTCCGGTAAACGATAAGTTTGCTTACCGTGTATCTGTTGAAGCTAAGGAGTGGGGTGGCTTCTGGGAGCTTTGGAAACAAAATTCGCAAGCGTACTATTTCGCGACAACTTATCAGCCTAGTGATAGGTATCGCATGGAGACTAACTTCGAGTTTTTCAATGCGGACTACACAGAAAACTGGGGCATTAACCGCGTAACGCAGGATCTTGTCGACAATGGTCGCTATGTGATAAATACGCAGACCGACGAAGAGTACATAGCGTACAACGCAACGTTGGGAACCAGCCCTCTTTATTTTGCGAGCCCATTTGACGTATTTTTCGCTCCAACGGACGGGGCTGGTAATTTCTTGGACGGTGAAGACACGATTGGGTTTTCTGGAAACGTTCCTGGCGAAACGGCTTCCACGATTGGCTTTTTTGCGGGGGTTGGAACTTTCACACCTACAGATGGCACGACAGTGCCAGTCGACCGATCATGGAAACTCGCGGCTCCAGGAGATGATTCTTTTGGACGGTTCGCGGCCTTCGGAATGGATCACATTTGGGATATAAGCGACGAATTGGAAATCGTGAACAAAACATTTGTTTCGTGGAAAGATCGTCAAACATTTTCATCTTACCATTACTCCGAATTGTTACGTGACAATTGGGCTGTTGATAACAGAACTGAGTTTCGGTTTAGCCCTAGTTCATCGCTGGATGTAAACGCGGGGGTACGTTTCCGTTGGGACGACGTTTGGGCTGTTAACCATTACTACAATGAGCCAGTAAACTTTTACGACATGACGCGCGACATCAATACTCGCCGCGTCCCAGACGCCGGCTACGCGGCTTTCCGTTGGGTGCCAGATGAAGATCCACGCGGCATTCTGAACCATTGGTATTATGCAGATGGGGGAGCATCGAAGTCCTACATCGTCGGTCCTTTCGCCCAGTTTGGGTACGAGGTAAACGAAAAATTCAGTATTCTCGGAGGATTCACAAAGGATTTTGTCAGTGCAGAGTCGAGAGATCCGATTTTGAAACCAGGTGAAACATTTGACTTCGGAGGGTTTGTAGGTGTTGCTGGACCCGATGAAGGTCTTATTGCAGATGAAAGCGTAGAGCTCGAGAATTATAACCTTAGTTTAATTTACAAACCTAGTGAAAAGACGTCTTTGTACGGGACCTTTAATTACAGCGAAACGTACGACGCTGACACGGGTGGTCGAGTCGTCCCTCAGAGTTTCGGAGATAGTTTAGAAAGTGATCTATTCGAGCTTGGGGCGAAGTTCAGTCTCGTCGAAGATAAGCTGTTCCTAAGTACCGCTTTCGTAGACCGCGAGTTTACGTCAAGGAACCAGGATGGTTCGATCGATCCGGTATTCGTGGAAGTTTACGAGTTTGAGCTCAACTATCAACCTACTAGAAACCTGTTCGCGACCTTTGGATACAGCTACACAGATGCCTCCCGAACAGCAGGATTTTTTGCTTCTCCTTACACCGCAGATCGTGCGGATGAAACTGGCGGGGTATACGTATCGCCTTTATTCCGCGGTCCTCCGGGTGGGGAAATAGTGGACGCGCCTGGTGTTCCGGACAATCTATTTAACGGTTTATTAAGCTACAAGTGGGCCAACGGATTTGGCGTAACGGCTGGTATCCTCTTTTGGGAGGGAATGAAATCTGGATATGACGGATTCGAATTTTCCGTGCCAAATTGGAACGACCCGGAGAGCCCATATGTACTGCAAGCGAACACGGCAGAGCTAGGTTCACAGTACGAGGTAGACCTTGGGTTCACGTACGAGCTGGAAAATTGGTACTACAAGTTAGCGGTCTTAAATGTAACTGACGAAGAAAACTGGGACGTCAACAATTCCGGTTACGGAAACGGATCAATATTGGCCCGTCAGCCGACTCGGTATGAGTTTTCTGTTAGACGGTCCTTTTAAATATAACAATTCATGTAGTTAGTAGTACGCAAAAAGGGGTATCATGGGTCGACCTTCCACAGAAGGTCGACCCTCTCTATTTAAAGAGTGAATACTTTGCGAATTGGATAGTCCGGCAAATAACCGAGCCTTTACATCCCTCACTAATTCTCCGTTGCCCTCTTCAAGATTGGAATTAAGAAACCCGCCAAAAATAGTTGAGCGGGATGATAGCACATTAAAGGTAGCAACATAAGACCCGCGACCGAGCTGTTTAACTCTGGCATGGATGAAAATATAACCGACGCCATCGGAACTCCGGCAGCCAAGGTCTTTTGAGAGCCGCAAAAAAAGGCTGCTATTCGCTCGGAATGGTCGCGAGCAGCTAAAGGGGAAATGACCCACACAAGAAGGGAAAAGACCGCAAGGAAAAGAAGGCTGAAGAGTATGGTCGATATAATGGTATCGAAGCCAACCTGCGACCAAATATCATTTTCGACGCTGTTACAGAACGCGGCGTATACAATAAAAACGATGGCTCCATTGCTGGTCTTTTTAAATAGGGACTTGGATCGGGCGGCCCAGTCTCGCACAAATCTTCTCATTATCTGGCCGATCACGAGAGGCAGAAGAACCAGCATGGATAGCTTGCTTATCAAGGTTCCCAGTGAACTGATTTCAGCTTCGCCTGAAGTTCGTAGCAAAATTGAGCAGAGGATCGGAGTAGCGAAAACCCCGAGGGCATTCGATAGCGTCGTAGAAAAGAGTGCTGCGGAACTATCGCCGTCCGCGTTACCCGTCAAAATGATGGCCGAGGAGATAGTCGCTGGAAGAACCGAGAGATAAATTGCCCCTAAGTAAATCCCCTCTTGAAGGTAACCTCCAAATATGGCGAGCAGGCCGAGCATGGCTATTGGGGCCAAGACGAAGTTGCTTAGCTGGCAAAATGCGTGGAGTTTGATTTTGGCTGCGCTGCCAAGTATCTGACGGGTTGGCAAGGAAAGGCCTTGTATCAAGAATGTCAGGGCGACGAGGGCTTTGGTCGTGACTTCGGTTTTTAAAATTCCTCCCCCAGCCCCAGGACCAGGAAACAGGACGGCCAATACGACCGCTCCGATAAGAGCAAGTGTGAAACCTTGACCTTTAAGCGTGGAATGTAGTCTCATCGTACTCTATACTTATGCTGCCTTTCAGGCTGAGCCTGTTTCGAGATTAAGCGGAATCGCGGGCTCAAGCTATTTATCTTTAACTTTGTTGATTACCTTGGAAAGAATGAAGTTCATAGTCATTGCGGCGAGCCCAGCAGTAGCGACTTTGGAGGAGAAAATGGCTCCTAGAAATTCGGGCAATTCATCAACGAATTGCTCTTGAGAAGGGATGCTGAAGGCAAGCCCAAGGCTTACGGCTATGGTAAGCATGTTGTATTCGTTGAGAGGCTCCTGGAAAATCATTCTGATTCCCGCTCCAGCGATCATGCCGAAAAGCACCAATGTAACTCCACCCAAGACGGGGTTGGGCATGGCGCTAAAGAAATAGCCCGTATGCGGAATAATGGCCGCTATGACTAAGATTCCTGATACATAATACCCTACCTGGCGGCTTCCGACTCCAGTCAGCTGAATGACGCCGTTGTTTTGAGAAAAGGTTGCGGTCGGGAACCCATTAAAAAGGCAGGAAAAAGAGCTGGTGATGGCATCGGAGAGCACACCGCCGCGGATGCGTTTCCAGAAATCCAGGCCCTTGGTGGGCATTCCCGAAAGACTGGCAGTCGCCGTAAGATCTCCGATCGCTTCGATGGAGGAAACGATGTAGATGATGGCGAAAGGTATCAGGAGCTCCCACTTGAAGGCTAACCCGTAGGCCAGTGGCTTGGGAATAGTTATCCACTTGTCCGTAGTCCAGGATGGCCATTCTATGATTCCAAGTGCGCCGCTCAATACATAGCCCAGCGCTATGGCTATAATCGGTCCGTACATGCGAACCTGCTTCAGCTTCCAGGTCTGAGAAACGATTAGCGAGATAACTACGACCAAGGCGATCGAAGCGCTTAGGCTCCAGCTCGCTCCTTCGGCGGAATCT
This sequence comes from Opitutaceae bacterium, assembly GCA_002694885.1. Lineage (GTDB taxonomy): Bacteria > Verrucomicrobiota > Verrucomicrobiia > Opitutales > Opitutaceae > Pelagisphaera. The sequence goes on from NZNM01000069.1 coordinate 9,616, forward strand.
TTCGATATGTAGTAGCCGGATACGGGGATTAGATCGATCCCGATAGCCAGTACGACAATTCCCGCAACCAAAGGGGAAATAATTGACCTCAATGCTGGCAGGGAAAATGCGAGGGCGAACTGTAGTGGGACCGCTGCCAGGGCCATGCCACAGGCGAGCGGCAAACCGCCATCGGAGCCAGCTCGGAGCAATAAGTCCACATAAGCGAAGCTAGTGCCGTTTATGGAAAGCAGGCCTGAGCCGATAATCCCGAGCCGTTTTGCTTGCAGGAGGGTGCCAAGTCCGGATGCCAGTAGACAAATTGAAATGAGGTAAGACTGAGTGGCCGCGTCGATACCCACTACGCTAGAAAAGATCAGGGCAGGGGTGATACAGCCGACAAACATTGCGATCGTTTGCTGTAGCGCGGCGATTGCTGCCTTCCCTGGCGGCATGGTAGCGTTGTGAGGGTAAAGGATATGGGCCTCGGTTCGATTCGAGCTTTGGGATTCGCGCATGGGCTCGCTACAGCAATTCGCTTACCAATTATATCCTCCTTCTGCTGAGATCGGTGGCGATTTTGGCTAGGGAGAATGGGTAGAGTGATGAAAATGCTCTATCAGCCAGGTTGCCGCTTGGTCGAATGGGAGCGGATCGATTGCCTCGCCTAGCTCGGCATGATTGGTCCCAGGCAGAATCAGGAGCCTATTAGGAATGCCCGCCATGCTCAGCGATGCTTGCAAAATTCGGGATTGGGAGATGTCGACTGCCGGGTCGTCATCACCGTGTATGAGGAAAAAAGGAGGGTCGGCTGCATCGATATGGCTGACCGTCGAAGCTTGCTCGTAGGCCTGAAAAATCGGGTGGCCCGGAGGCTGGTAGGTGATAGCTTTGCCGGTGAAACTTAGTAGCATAGGAGCGTTGGATGGATTACTCTCCATAGCTCGGAGAAGATCGTGGACCCCGGCTGCCGCGATAGCTGCTTGGACGCGGCTCGATTGCTGGCTCACCGGATCTAGCGCCGCTGGATCTGCCATATCATCAAGGACCCCTAGGAGGGAAGCCATCGTAGCGCCTGAAGAGTGGCCCACCGAGGCGATCCAGTTCGGTTGAATTCCGTATTTGGCCGCATGATGCCGGACGAATTGGACGGCTCGTTGGCAGTCGGCTATCTGGCTCTGGAAGTGGTGCTTGGGGCCGAGTCGGTGATTGATAGAAAATACCGTGAATCCACTCTCAATGAGGGGAATGTAAGCCTGTCTGGTTTCTCCATAGAGGTCGCTGAAGACGCCGTTGTCGAGGAGCCAAAGATCCAGCTCTTTCAAAGGCACGTCGTCATATTCGCCATACGCGGTAAAGCCGGTACCCATTATAAAGACGACCCCTGCTCCGTTTGCCGTTTCTGGCTGGTACACATCCATGAGCAATGCGCTCCCGTGATCCATGCCGTAGATGACGTTTTTGACCGTTGGATCAGCGGAGAAGACCGGATTGAAAAGTCCGATGATCAACAAAATCAGCGCTGATTTAAAATCGACTGAGAACATGCGTAAATATAAGCACGATTGGAGCCGGCTGCGCTGGAAGAGGCCCGTTTTTGGGGCCAGTGTAGGTCTGGTCTAGAGCGTCCTTCTATCCCGTCGCGGAGCCGCCAACTGCTATCGTCTATTATCCAGTTTGAATACGGCGGGTATGGCCACGATAGAGCAACCGACCAAGAACCCAGCCAGGTAGCCGGGGAATTCGCTGGGGATCAATGAGCCTAGCCAATCGGCTTTGGAACCAAGGAGCACGAGCACTCCCGCTGCGGCGCTGGCAGTTGCCCACCTCGCTCCAATATAGGGCAAGTAGAGACCAGCAAACATCGAGGGGGCGAGCTGCAGCATGCCTCCGAAGGCGTTGAAAGCTAGTTCAGCTACGAGCTCGGGCCTAACGCTGGCTATAAATGCAAAGATGGCGATGGACAAAGTAAACCACCGATTGAGCTTTAGTATCCCACGGCTGGATGCGTTCTTGTCTTTTCGGTACCACTGCTCGCTTGCAATGAAGCCGATGCTCAGGAGAATGGAGTCGGCTGTCGACATAGTTGCGCAGATAACTCCGACGAGTGTCAAAGCCCCCAATACGGCTGGAACCGTAGCCATAACCTCGCCTATAATCTGGTCTCCACTGGAAAGACCGGGGAACATCGCTGCTCCGCCGAGGCCGAGCGTGCCCGCAATCACTGTTAGCATGAGACCCATAAATGGGAAGATGTACATCATCGCGGTAAGGTAGCGCTCCTCCTTCACGATCA
>NZNM01000070.1 GCA_002694885.1 Opitutaceae bacterium
CCCCAGTTCCTTTCAGAAATGTTCTACGATCCATATGCCATGATTTGTCTGCCATTTGAGTGCCCTTCTAATTATCTACCTGGTTGTAGGAGCGGCCCACGCCTTGCGGGACCGCGATGCCAAAGCGGGATGTGGAACTCCAATCGCGGTCCCGCAAGGCGTGGGCTGCTCCTACAGAATTCCGTTCGGTGTGAAATCAACTTTTTGGACAAATATCTCACGATCAGTCCTTATCGGGTGAGAAACAATTCGGATAATACGATAGATTCGATTAGTTTATCCAGTCGATAATCCCTTTTTTCGAATTGATCAGCTAATTGCTCTATATCTGGTTCGTCGGAGAACTCAAGCGTTCGCCCCAGTCCGTAGGACGTCAATTTCGCTACCATAGCCCGGGCGAAATCGCGGCGCCTAGTTTCCAGCAAATAGTCTTTTAAGGATTGGGCCCCTTGGATCTCAACTCCGTCAGGCATAACATCCGAAATTTCCACCGGGGCGTAAAACTCCTCGGTTCGGGCTCCGCCCTTCTCCTTCGCCATCAGGCGCAACGACTTTGTCCTGCGCAAGCCAGTGGCATCGAATTCCTCCAGAGGAATCCCCCATGGGTCGATCTTTTTGTGACAATTATTGCAGCTCTCCTGTTGGCGGTGAATGGCTAGCTGCTCCTTCAACGGCATTTCGGCGAAACCTGGGGTTTCCGGATCGAGATCCGGCACCATGGCCGGCGGTGGCGGAGGCGGGTCATCGAGAATCCGTTCCATTATCCAAACCGCCCGGTTGATTGGATGAGAATCTTCGCCCGTCGAATTGCCGACGAGCATACTTCCTTGGGTGATCAGGCCGCCTCTTTTGGAATCCGCGGGCAACGGGGCTCGTTGCATGGAGGATCCGACCACGCCGTCGATACCGTAATGCTTGGCCAATCGCTCATTGAGCATGGAAAAGTCCGAATCGAGGAAATTCAGAGCCGAAAGATCATTCCTCAATATCTCCTCGAAAAACGCTTCCGTCTCCCGACGCATATCGGCAATCGCTCGCTCGTTGAAATCAGGATAAAACTGGGGATTGATGGCCACCCGATCCAGGGCCACCAGATCGAGCCATTGCTCGGTGAAGCGTTTAACAAATCTCTCGGACTTCGGATGGTCGAGCATCCGTTGGACCTGCTTACTCAATGTCCGCCTCTTCAGAAGGCGCCCTTTTTCCGCGATCTGGAGCAACTCCTCATCGGGCATGGTACTCCAGAGGAAATAGGAAAGTCGGGAGGCCACTTCAAAATCGGTCAACTTTCGAGCGCCCAAGTTTTCGTCTGTAGGCTCGACTAGGTAAAGAAACTGCGGAGAAACCAGTGTCATGGCCAAAGCTTCCTTGATCGCTCCGGTGAAAGTCTCGTATTCGCGACGAATCTCCTCGAAAAACCGCAAGGGCTGCTGGATTTCTTCAGCCGTGGCCGGACGCCGGTAAGCGCGTCGCATAAAGCGTCTCAGGACTTCCTCCGCATAGGCCGATTCCTCCTCCGGCACATTCAAGCCCTCAAAAAGGATTCTCGTGTGATGCTCGGGCGGCCAAACTGCATAATCGGGGGCGATGAATTCGACCGACTCCACAACGATCCATGGCTGGCAGGCATCGGGATCGTTTAGTTGTCGCTCCTGCTCATTGAGCCTGAGGTCCAAGACGTCGATCTTGTCCGAACCGTCATCGTAAACGTTCTGTACGGTAATCATCAGGCCAGGGAAATTGGAGGGAGTCGCTAACACCTTCTCAAACCGGTCGAGTTGCCCTCTAAATTCGTAAACGCCGGGCGTTTCCTCCGTATCCAGAACATCAATATCCTCGCCAATTTGCCCGCCTGGAATGTAGGTATCCGCTCGGATACCCACTCGAACCCGCATGCGCGGCGGCCCCTTGCCCTCTGGAATGACCGCATGAGCCTTTACTCGTATAGTCACTGGACCCTTCACCGGATAATCCATCATGCGGGTCATGAAGGCGTTGCCTGGCTGGATCTTGTTGGTATGCGTCTTCTCGACTTTAGCATCCCAGCGGCGATCGACGTTACAGGTTCCGTAATGATAAAAACGTTCAGGCTGCGGGCCATATACCAAGGCAACATCCAAGCCCATACGAGCTGCCTTGAGGTAGTACTCAAGTTGCATCCCGGACATCCCCATAATCGATCCGTCATTCTCGAAACCTCCGCGAGGAGCCGTTTCCGGAGGCAAGTCAGTGGCGTAGTCCAGCTCAATTCCGAGCAAGTCGATCAGCGTGTTATTATACTCGTACCGTGTCAGCCGACGTATGACCCCTCGACCGCCTGTCTCCCGCTTGACCGCCGTAGCGTGCTCGAGTTCGGCGGTAATCCAATCGATCATCAGTTGCCGTTCGCGATTCGAGGGCTGGTCATCTTCTTCCGGCGGCATATCGCCGAGAATCAGCACGTCATGCATATCATGCCAGGTCTCGCCATCGCGACCATTGACAAAATCGCGATTCAGGGTGTCGATCCGCACCCCGCTCTCCTGTTCGTCCGGTCCATGGCACGTAAAGCAGTACTTTTCGAAAAGCGGGCCCACGGTGTCTTCGTAGGCAAAACGCTCCAGATCTCCCAAGGAGACGGAAGAGATACGAACAGCCACCAGAATCAGCGAAACAAAGAAGGTTTTTCGATAGCCTTGGTGCATAGAGATAGTGTCAGGGATCACCCAAAAACGATTAAGCGAATCGATACTACGGATTTAACCCATTTCAAATAGTTTTGGACAAAAGTAGCCACGGTCGCTTCTTCCCTCCCAACAGTGGCTTCTCAAAAAAACTGCTTCGGACCACGAAGATCGATTTGCGAACAGGTTTTGTTTTTAGAAGTTATACCTGCTCCCGCTCGCGGGATCCTGCTCACGCAGAGCGTGATTCGATTTCGGCAATTAAATGACTTTTCAATAAGAAAAGCTGTCACCGCTCTCCCGCGAATACGCATTTACGTCAACCTGTTTAAAAAAATACGGAAATGAACTCGCCGGGACGTCGAGTTCCACCCTTGAAGAGAATGCAAAAAAGGTGGAGTTCGACCTCCGGGCGAGCTTCAGTTGACGCGTATGCGCGAATGCGGGTTCGCCAATTAGGTTTTAGCGACCTTAGTTGAAAGCCTTATTTCCAGCCCCGCTGGATCGTCAATGGCCTTCATACGCGGGGACTCCTAGTCCCGATGAAGCGGGACGGTGACCCAAACCTACTCTACTATAACTCCGCTCTTTCCGCGGAAAAGACGTCGCCAGTCGGCTTCACCGGCAACTCGCTTTGCCAGGAGCGAATGCTGTCTAGGAGCTCCTCAACCGCTTCGGGACGCGATCCTTTTAAATCCTTTTTCTCCAGGGGATCCGCTACTATATCGTAAAGCTCGAAATAGCTCAGGTCGCGATTTGCCAGTAGCTTCCAGTTTTTATCTACCGTAGCATAGGAAACCCAGTGATAGGGACGGTTCTCTGGAATCGGCCAAGCCGAGGCCATTTTCCAATACAAGGGCTTTTTCCGGATCGGTGCCTTTTCACCCAGTAGCGTATCCAGCTGACTAACACCATCTGGCTGATAGCCTTTCGGCAAACTTACTCCTGCAATTGCGCAGAATGTAGGAAGCAGATCGACGGCAGAGATTATAGAATCCCTATCTATTTCGCCCGCGGCGATCTTGCCGGGCCAGCGAGCGATAAACGGGACGCCGATTCCGCCCTCAAATAAGGCCGCTTTATATCCTTTGCGGCGTCCCGTGATTCCTTTGGCCGCGGCGATGTTGTATCCAGCCCCCGTAGCCGTATCGTGCATCAGTCCAAGTTCCACGCCTCTCGAGTCGCGGGCGGGACCATTATCCGAACTAAAAATCACTAAGGTATCGTCCGCTATCTCGAGACGATCCAAAGCATCCAGGACCTCGCCTATTCTGTCATCCGCATGGGACAATACCGATGCGTAAATATTGTCTTTCTCGGGAAGATCCCTAAAGCGCCAACGGTATTTCGGCACCGTGTGGAAGGGCGTGTGGGGCTCGTGCAGCCAGAGATTGATGAAGAAAGGCTTACCGGCCCTGTGGCTTTTCTCGATAAAAGCGACCACCTGCTCTGAATCTTCATGTACAGGGATCTGCTCTCCGGCACAATTAAATGCACCGTATTCATGGTAACCATACTCGTTCGGCAAGGGGGAGTCGGGAATCATATTGTTGGCCAAATGCCATTTGCCGTAATGGGCAGTCGCGTAGCCGCTCTCTTGAAGCATGCGAGAAACCAACGGGGCATTTGGGCTTAGCCAATCTGGCATATTGCGCCTGGCATTGCTGGGCACCCAGGCGAAGTGGCCATCGATATTGTAGCGAGCCGGAAAGTGGCCTGTCATCACCGCGGTTCGACTGGGCGAACACACCCCGCTGGCGACGGAGAATCGATAAAAATCCGTTCCCTCTTCTGCCAGACGATCGATATTAGGTGACTTCACATAGGGATGTCCATGGCAACTGAGGTCTCCCCAGCCCCAATCATCTGCGAAAATGAATAGAATGTTGGGCCTATCGGCGAAAGCCGGAAGCGAACAAACCCCCAATAAAAGTAGAAACGGTTTTATGGATACGTTCACTAAATGCCTCCTTCGATTCTGAATTTTACCGGCGATCCATTGGCCGGCTGCAATAAAACCCGTAATCCCAGATCGCTTCGCTTTGAAGGGTCCAGACCGAAGATCAGTTCCTTTCGGCCTTCGTTCAGTTCAATCGGCTTCTCCAGGTCGGATATTTCCTCCCCGTCCACCCAGAGCTCGAGCCCATCTAGACGGTTGATATTGAGCATGATCGAACCGGGAGTTTGCACCTCCACGAATCCTTTGGCGAAAACAGGGGCTCCCAAGCCAAGATCGGCGGAGGGCAGCTCTCCGTTGACTTTGCTATAAGCGGGCTTCCACGATTCGCTATCCTTTGGCGGATGCCCACCTGTTGCTGAGGCCACTCGCCACTTTCGAATAAAGGGCCGCTCGTCATTCTGGAAGGGACCCGGATCTCCTAGGACGGACAGGAACTTAGCCAAATCGAGAAACTCCTCTCGGCTTTTCAGTTGATCCGCAAGTCCGGCTGGCATGAGCGACGGCACGCTTTGCTTAGATCGGATATTGCCTACAGGGAGTTTAACCTCTTGGCCCAAGGCCGAGTCTTGGATGATAACTTCATTATCATCTTGGTAGACGATCGAACCCATATGCAATGAGTTGTCGGTCATCGTGAATAGCATGTTTTCGTAGTGTTCCGCTATGGAAGCGTTGGGCTCTAAAATCGACTCGATCATGTAGCTCGTCGATGCGGCCGTCCCAACCGCAACCAAATTGGGTCCAATGGAGGGGCCAACAGATCCGATTCCGTGGCAATTGATGCAGGCAAGCGATTCGCGTCTGAAGATCATCTCCCCCTTTTCCGCATCGCCAAAACGATCGATGTCTTGAGCTAGGGCCTCCCTATTTTCGCTTACCAAAGCGAGACTTAAGGAGTCCTCGGAGCTGTCGCTAAACATGTCCACCAGCCTATGGGGCAACTGGCCAGTCTGTCGGTGATAATTCGATACGCTTCTTTTTACCTCTGGATGTATGGCAACGTTTTCGAGCAATCCGGCGAGTACGGTATCCCCTCTTCGTATCCTGGTGAATTCCGTTACTAGAGCCACTGGATCAGCATCGAGTGGTTCCTGAGTCAGAACTTCTCCAATCATGGCTTTCGCTTCCTCTAAGTCTCCCGCAACCAATCCTGTTAATGCATGGTAGCGTGTAGCGATATCGCTCACTCTAGCGAGAGACTTAAGCATGTTTGTATACTTAGTTTGCGACAGATCGCCCAGGGCGATGGCCGCGGCCCTCCGCACTTCTGGCGCCCTATCTCCATCTCTCAGTAGATCTAGCAATTGAGGACCGGCGGACGATACCTGCCAGGATCCGAAGCTAGACGCCGCATTCACTGCTACTGCATCATTCGAGTGGGCAAGCGCAGGCAGCAAAGTGGAAAATTCCCGGGTAGCTTCCAGCTCGGTTCGGGCACCCACTATCCTCAAGCCATCCAAGAGCTCTACGGAAACCGCATCCGACTGTACCGCATTTTTCCCTACAGCATTGACGACCAAGCTTACCAATTTCTCGCTTGGCGTTGAGACGAATTGCCTCTTGACCGCAGAGATTTCGCCACGAGGCGGATCCGGGTTGCCTATCAGGGCAATCAAGCGCTTATCGATCCCGATTCCGGCAAACTGTTCCGCGAATTCTCTGTGACCTGCTCTCGCGAAATCCAATTCTCCCTTCTCTATGGCGGGTTCCCAATGCGATCTGAGTCCTTTCAAAGTGGAAGGAATCGCCACGTCGATAAATTTGTCGCGCTCGTGATCCAAAGCCATCAGAGCAGCGGGAACCGCTTCCGCTTGAGGAATGAATCCCGCTGACAAGACTGCCTCCATGCGGGTTCGCGGGAAATTGTCTTTAGCAAGCTGGCTTATCATTCCGATTGGATCGGACAATTCATCATGCCAATAGCGAATCACCCGCGCTCCGGCGGATCGAGCATGCCCGCTTTTGGAAGACATGACTCTGCTCAGAATCGGCTCGCTGACCCGTTCAACATTTTGGCAAGCCCACATGGCTTCGACCAAATGATGAGCGTACTGATCCGTTTCTGGATCCAGACCTTGTACCCAATTTTCCACTGCGGCTAGAACCTCGTCTGGATTCCTCTCACTCAATTCTTTGCGGGTCTGATGTCGCGTCCAGGCCTCTGGACTTTTTAGATGGTCCACGAGTTCCGGAATGGGGAGTCCCACGAGCTTCGGCTTTTTCACAAGAGGCCGATCTTTGTAGGTGATCCGCCAAATCCGACCATGACTGTGATCGCGACGGGGATCCCGAAAGTCATGTTGGGCATGATTGATGATCGAATTGTACCAATCAGCAATATAGATGGCTCCGTCGGGGCCGATTTTGACGTCCACTGGTCTGAAATTCGGGTGTTTCGACTTGATAATCGGCTCAAGCACATTGGCGCTGAATCCCGCTCCATCGTCGATAAACTCATATCTGACGACAGTCCGGCTTTTGAAACGGCCGGTCAGCAACTGTCCCTGTATTCCCTCGGGCAAATGTGTCCCCGTCACGATATCGCCTCCACATTGCTTCTCCGTAGAAATGAGAGGCGGAAGTCGGGTTGGCTCGTTCGACGAGCCCGTTCCCGGAGTCAAGTACATTATACGCGGATTATTGACCATGAAAGACTGTCCCCAATGATCAAATACGTGTCCCCAGGGATTGCCTCCCGTTCCTCGGCAAAACATTCGCAACTCTTGGGTTCTCGGATTAAACTGATATACCCCACCATTGAAATTCCGTACCACGCCATACTGCGTCTCCACTTGGGCGTGGAGAAATATGCCTTCCTGAAAATATATCCAACCACCGGGGCCACGACGCCAAGCGCTGATAGAGTGATGATTGTCTTCGATCCCAAAACCCGTAAGCGCCAATTGCCTCACATCGGCCACATCATCTCCGTCCGTATCCTTTAGAAACAACACGTCGGGAGACTGACCAACGTAGCAACCGCCATTCGCCAACTCGATTCCAGTTGGGAGATAAAGCCCATCGGCGAAGACCGTGGATTTATCGGCAACGCCATCATTATCCGTATCTTCGAGGATGATAATTTTGTCATTGGCCACATCACCTGGTTTGATCTGAGGATAGGCCCAGGAACAGGCTACCCAGAGGCGTCCTCTAGAGTCCCAAACCATATGGACTGGATTGGCGAACATGGGGTTCGCTGCAAAGAGATTCACTTCGTAACCTGGGAGCAGTTCGAAATTTTCGAGCTGCGAAGCCGGATCGTGATTATTCATCAAATCCAGATCGGCTCCTACTAAGTTAGACGTTTTTATTCCACTAGCATTCTGCCCAGACAGGGAAATCGAATGTACGGCGAGCGCAGTGAGTAAGGTTAGGAATGCTTTCATTTAAAAGTTCTAGTTTGTATCCGGTATCAAACGCCACTCTCGAGTCTTGAGCTCGATTCCACCTTCTAGAGCGGCGTCTTTTTGATTCGCGAGTGCGTTGAATTCCAGTATCTCTTCCGGCAAGGCTCGCCCACTGGGTGAATTACGCCGCTCGCCCACGATATGGACTTGGTTGAGGGCTTTCCAGCTGTAGACGAATTGAAGATTCTTGTCGTTAATCGCATTTCGGTAGGCCTCGCCCGCCCGATGCGCCGGCGTCGAATCGATCGCTACACCTGCTGCCCACTCCTCGTGGCTCGCAGTGGTGACCCGCTGGCCATCAACCGTGAGCACGTACTTCCCCGGTTGGAGATTCTTGATAACCATCGTGTCCCGTCTCGCTTTTAGAGCTTTAGGCAGGTTCCGTTGCGTTGGTGGGGGTAAAGACGGGTTCGCCAACTCCGTTGCCTGAAAACTGATTTCGCGGCGATCCAAGGAATATCCTGAAATAGAGAGACCTTTGGCTTCACTCATATTGGTTTTCGCGTCCACGTTGATCCGCCAGGGTTGTTCTCCGATCGCGCTTTCGCTTTCAAAAAATCCATCGTAGAGAATCTTAGAAACCACCCAGTATCCATATGCGCTCAAATGGATGCCATTGGTCGTTAGCGGTATTGCGTCAGGGACCGACATCAACGCGCTTGTGGGGCCATAAAGATCCACGAACGGCACCGTCTCATTCGCCGCTACCTTCCGCATAGCGTCGGTATATAGTTGGAGCTCTCTATTCCTCTCTTCAAGTCGCGGAGTCAGTTCCCCAAGATCCTCGTAAGCGATCGGTGAAACCAGAATCAAACGGACATCGGACTCGCCATTATATTGCTTACCACGATGGGAAGCGATAAACGCTTTCAAGTCCGTCTTGAAGTTCTCGATACCTTTCTCGCCCTCAAACGACTCGCCCATTCCAAAGCAAGCAATAATGACATCGGTTTGATGGTCTCGCAGAGTCGATTCTTCAGTAGGGAAGTTGGTGGGCCGATCCCGGATTGATAACGTATCGCCTGCCCAGCCTAGATTACGAATGGAAACGGGTTCTTCCTGCCAATGCTGCAATAATAAGGTCTCCAAGTAACCGTGGGAGCGCAATTGCTCCGCAAACGTGTTGCCGACTATGGCTATTCGAATGCCGGGCAATAAGGGAGAGGCCGGCTCCGCTGATCCTGCCGTTTGGAAAAAACTAGAGGATAATAAAATTAAAATGATCGCTCGAGCATGCATATTTCGCCTACTTATCTGCTCTCTTGATATCCCATGTGCTAACGGCTGCATCCGCATCCAGCATGGGCTTACCGACTGCCCAGCAAACGCTGTTAATCAACATTCGGTTGAAGGCTTCTTCGCCAAAATCGCCCGGGTGGCCAAGGGTAGAACCAAAGACCTTGCCTCCCCATTCGTTCTCCCATGCCCAAGCGACGATGTCCGCCTCGCTCTCGTTAACGAGCGTAGTTCCAAAGCTTCGCTCGAGCACACGCATTTTCCCCTTACCAATACCCGCCATCAGGGGGATGCAACCAGGCTCCAGTCGGGTCAGGTAGAGCGTTCCCAACGATTTCCATTCCGCCGTATCCACGTGGGTCATAATCGGATGCTTTAAGTGCCGTTCGACAACGCTGATATCAGTGAAGCCTTGCTGGTGCACAATGTAGGGCGTTCCGAGAACCCTTCGTCCAAATCCATCGTTCCACTCGAATCGTTTATGCCCTTTCGGATATTTGAAAGAGTGATTCGCCGTCCTGAGTCCGATAACGGGTTTTCCTGCCGTAATGTAATCCTCGATAGGCTGCCATTCGTCGTCAGGCAACTTCAGGAACCGCATGAAGAAAATAGCCGCATCCGCATCGGCCAAAGCGCCAATCCCGGGAAGCGCGTTTTCCGTCTTCTTTTCCGGGTCCCCCTCCCCAATAACGACAGTGGTTCTGAAACCCAATCGTTCCAGCTCCTCGGCAAAAACCGGCAGGGTTAACTCCGGAGAATAGTGCAGCGTCCCTGCCACCAAGACAACATGTGGCTTGTCGTCTGCCGCAACACCGATCTGTCCGACCAAAGCGGATATTCCAAAAAGGAGTGTTATTAGGGGTATGCTTTTCTTCATAATTGTTTTTCCAAAAACGACGATTCTGGCGACAGAGGCTACCTTACAAGGTATTCGGAACAAGTCTTGAGCGAATGTCCACTGGTAGGTCGAGAAAATAGGGCTGGCGCTCGCGTAATACCGTGAAAAAGGCTCATTTCCTGACCTACGCGGCGCTTCGCAAGCGAAGGCCTTTCGCAAGAAATGAACCAATGCATCCTTTTTGGACAATCTCTTTAAAACTTGGTTTAACACACAATTTGATCAAAACTCTTCCAACGAAGAAAACCTACCCCGAAAATACCATGAGGAAGATTATCCCCACTCTCTGTTTCGTTTCAATCGCTATCGCTTCCGGATTTGCTCAGAATGGAGTCCAACGCGGTGAGTTTATTGTCGAGCCTCCTACCCTTCAAAATCTGGGATTCGAATGGTACATTGGTAGCGATGATCGCTATCGATTGTAAGGCTGGGCTGCCCATCGGGAAGGTTTGATCCCTTACGGTACCCATCTTCTGGATTCCTACTACGGCATCAAGGTATACGGCTCCGGACATGTCATTGCTCATAATTCCATAGCTTTTTTCCACGACTCCATTGGCGTATCCACCTACGGCACCCCGGAGGACGAACAGGAGCTAAAAGCGGTTTCTATCGATATCTACAACAATGACCTCCATCTACAGGTCGATGATTTCGTTGAAGGCGATGGCGGCGTGCACAATATTCGCGTCATGCGAAACCGAGGTGTCAACGCGGTCGAGAATGGGATCAGCGCTCAACCCGTATTCGGGGGACCTGCCTACTACATCCGCAATATCGTTTACAGCATTCCCCTGGGAGGGGCCCTTAAGATTCACGGCAGCGTTCCCGGTCTAACGGCCTACCACAACACCTTCATCACGGAGAACAACACGGGCTCTCGATATCCGAACTCGAACTTCAGAAATAATCTATTTTTCGGTACAGATGGACCGACCGTTGTGTCTTCCTTGCACCTGACCACGCCCTACTCTGTCTCTGACTACAACGGATACCGGCCCAACCGCGGACCGAACAGTCCGGAAGAGCAATTTAATTTGCTAAACGCGGCAGGGGATTCCGTCGGATTCAAAACTCTGAAGAGCTTTAGCCGAACCAGTGGCCTGGAGAAAAATAGCCTAACCATTGATTTCGATGTTTTCGAAGATCTGCAAAAGCCGATTCACGCCTTGGAGAGAGGTCTACCCAGCCCGGTTTACCACGCAGTCGATCTAAATTTCGAACTCGACCCCAATGGAAAGGCCGTCGACGCGGGAGTCCTCATACCCAACGTGAACGACAGCTACAATGGGAAAGCCCCCGATCTAGGAGCCCTCGAAACCGGTGCTCCCCCTGAAGTCCACGGAGCCCGCCGTCTGGATCCAGGTCAGGAGTTCTATCGCTGATCGCTGGGCGGCTGCCTTTTCCAATAGGATGCCAGCGTGGATCCGGTGATGCTCATCCACGTTCCGAATATGACAGGTCTAGAGGTGATGCAAAAACACAATGGATCCCAGCGCAAAGAATGGTGATGCGGGCAACGCGATTAATTGGGAGCTTAAGAGACCTCGACGTTAAAACCCGATTCGAAGCCGCGGGGCAATAGCCTTTATTCATCAAAGGAAATTTAGGCTTCTCGCCAATGTGAGCTAATGATTGCCCCCGCTATATTTTTACGAATCATGGTGGGTCTGAACAACACACTATGCCACTTTCAGAAAAAGCCATTTCAGCCCTTCCATCTCCGACGCTAATTGTTTTCCCCGATCGCGTTCAGTCCAATATCGATCGAATGATCTCTATCGCTGGAGTTGCCTCGCGACTGCGTCCGCACGTTAAGACCTACAAAATGGCGGAGATCGTCCGCATGCAGATGAATGCGGGAATTCAGAAATTCAAATGCGCCACTCTCGCGGAAGCGCGCATGCTTGTCGATTGCGGAGCCAAGGAAGCCCTTCTCGCTAGACAACCAATCGAACCAGATATCGCCAGCCTGGTAAAATTGGCAAAGAAAAATCCGAATACGCGTGTGGCCACTATCGTCGATAACTTCGATTCCCTCAGAGCGATTGAATCCGATTGCCAGCAGTTCGATACCTCCATAGGAATATTTTTGGATATCAACGTAGGCATGAATCGAACAGGCATTCGAGCGGAAGATGCTGACGCTCTTTATCGAGGAGTTTTCGAGAGTGAAGAAATCCACCTCGAAGGTCTCCATGTATACGATGGGCATATCCGGGACGCCGATTTCCAAGAGCGTAAACGGCGGTGCGACGATGACTACAAGCCAGTGGAGGAATTGCTCGAAAGACTCGCGAGAGAAAGTCTTCCAGTACCTTGCGTGGTCGCAGGCGGGAGCCCGACCTTTCCGATTCACGCTCAACGGGAAAATGTGGACCTAAGCCCCGGAACAACCTTGCTCTGGGATTTTGGATACGGTGACCTTTTTAGAGACCTTCCCTTCGAGCATGCGGCTCTAATACTCACCCGCGTGATCAGCAAGCCCGGAGAGGATCTCGTATGTTTCGATCTCGGCCACAAGGCGGTAGCCTCGGAGATGCCCCATCCGCGCGTTCAATTACTTGGAATAGAGGATGACATTGAGTTCGTCGGCCATAGCGAGGAGCACCTGGTTGCTCGAACGAGCCGCGCTTCCGAGCTATCCATAGGCGTCGCCTTCCTTGGCATCCCCAATCACATCTGCCCTACAGTCGCCCTGCACAACAAGGTCGTGGTTGTTAAAAATGGAGAGTCAACGGGAACGTGGACGGTCACCGCCCGCGACCGAATCCTCAGTTGAGAAAAACGCAGCAGCGGACTTCAGGCCGCGACGACCACAAAAGTAGAACAGGCATCTTGCCTGTATACACAGCCTGGAAGGCTTTGCTACTCTCACGTCAAGGAGTCCCAAAAGGTAAGGAGGACTGGCTCGGCCGGTTGAGGACCCGTCTTCGCCAAGGCTGCGAGCGAGGCGGGCAACCGGCCCTACCATAGGTTAAATTATTGGCAAATTGGTAGGGCTGCTTGTCCCTAAGCAGCCGACTAGGTTGAACGGGGAACCAACCTGTCTTTACGGGAAGCGAGTACCAAGACCCTATTTTATTCCCCTAAAATCGTTCTCACGATTCGCAGCCAATTGCCGTGCATGACTCCCGCGATATCGTCTTCAGAGTATCCACGACCTTCCAAAATCCGCGCGATGCGCTGCAAATCTTTAATCGTATTCAAATCTTTGGGGCACTGCTCCGTGCCAAATCCTCCATCCAAATCTGAACCCACACCTGAATGTCGAGTTGTGCCTGCCATTTGACATACATAGTCAATATGGTCGGCAACTGAATCTAGCAGCACTCCAGATTCTTCAGGCGTCGTCGTGCCCTTGATCCAATCCGGATAGAGCATCCAAGCATCGAGGGCCACGCCAATTACGGCATCGCGCTCTATCAAGCGCTTGATCTGATGATCGCTTAATTGTCGCTGCCCAGGAATGATCGCGCGGCAATTGCTATGACTGGCCCAGACCGTCCCCTGAAAGAGATCCAGAGCCTCGTCCATTCCCTCGTCCGTCAAATGGGTTACATCCAAAGCAATTCCTAGCTTATCCATGGCTTTGAGCAACTCTCGGCCTCGGGGCTCAAGAGGCCCGGATTCGCCCGTTCCCGGAGCATAGCGACCCGGACCATAGTGGGCGGGACCTACGGCCCTTAGCCCGTAGTTATAGGCTCGCTCAAGGTACTCGAGCGTGAGCAGGGAGTCAGCTCCCTCTAAGCTGAGGATGTAGCCAAGAGGGGTACCGTCAGGGTTTTCTTGGTACGCTTTGATTTGCTCATCCAGAGCGCTAGCAGTTGAAATCTGACGCATATGTCCCTGCTCTTCCATTGTCCGGTACCAAGCCAGCTGACCCTGCGTTTGAGACCATGCCAGCTCGGGGCTATTCCAGCCATAGAGCGGGGAATGTTTGGATACGCTGTGACCTATCTGAGTAGCAATGCAAATGCCGATCTCCGTCGCCCGCATTTCTGGCAGGCATACGGTCCCGGTCCCTCGGGCTTTTATGTCCGTTTTGCCCTTCTCCCGCTCCCGGATGTCCGTTAGCGGTTGGGTCAGATCGCGATTCCAGGACAGGGCGTTGAGGGATAGGTCCAAATGGGCATCGAAGAGCAACATACGGTTATCGATCTAATTCCTATTCGATTTCAAAAATACCTTCGATCTCCACCGAAATATTGCCTGGCAAAGAGCCCATTCCAATGGCGCTTCGCGATCCCACACCGCTGTCCTCTCCAAAAACTTCCGCGAACAATTCGCTGCAGCCATTGATCACCGCGGGATGGTTTTCAAAATCCGCGTCGCTATTCACCATTCCCAAAACCTTGATCACCCGCTTAACTCGATCCAACGAACCTAGCCCTGCCTTGAGCGTCGACAGCATAGCCAATCCCGTCTGGCGAGCGGCCGCATAGCCCGCATCCTGATCGACCTCCGATCCTACTCTTCCTTTCATCAAGGATCCATCCAATTGCAAGGGACCGTGACCGGAAAGATAGGCCATGCCACCCACAATCACAATGGGCTTGTACACGCCCATCGGGGCCGGAGCCGGGGGGAGTTCTAAATTCAATTCCGATAGTTTTGATTCTGCGCTCATGTCATCGAAAAAAAGACCTAGTCCACGATTAAGCGAATCCTTTCTTCGGGAATATGTTGGCAGCAGGAATCGATTCGAATCTGCAAATCAGATCAGCTCATTATATAAACCGCAAAGTCCACGAAGGACGCTAAAACCGCGAACTGCGGCGTTTTAGAATGTGCAGCGCCTTCGAAGCATTCAATCGTCCTTCAACAGTTGCTTCGCAGAATCCCGCCAAGTCGGGACCAGGATCGCTTCGCGAACAGGATTCAATCTAAAACTCTTACCTACTCCCGCTTGCGGGTTCCTGCCACGCAAAGCGTGATTTGATTTCGGCAACGAAATCACTGTACAATATGAAAGTTTGTCACTACTCCCCAGCTAGGATGTTTCGCTAGGATGCCCCGCTAGGCAGAACAAGTAGGATGTTTCCCTAGCTCGCCAAATAGGTTTTCTACCGAGATTCACCTTTGGACAATAAACCTTACATCCAGCAAAGCTGAATCTTATTGGACTCTGCAAAGACGAGGACTCCTAGTCACGCGGTTGCCGAACGGTTACGCATCAGGATCACTGAGCCGTGTATCCACCGTCTACCGTCCAAGTGGCGCCGACCACAAACGAGGCATCGTCGGAGGCCAGGAAAGCGATCACGGCAGCGACTTCCTCAGCCTTCCCCATTCGGCCCAAAGGATGAAGACTCTTCATCGTTTTGTGAACTTCTTCATTTCCGGTTACATTCTCCGTCAAAGCAGTGTATACGAAGCCTGGGCACACCGCATTCACACGAATGCCTTCTTTGGCCAATCGCACACCCATATCCCGAGTTATCTGAGCGACCGCTCCTTTGCTGTGAGGATAGGGATTGAAGCCGTCAGAAAATGGTAGGGCCGTTGGATAACCGACCAATCCCATGACCGAAGACAAGTTTACAATCGAGCCGCCTCCCGATTCTCGCATCGCCGCAACAGCAGCTTCGGACATTATCAACGTTCCTTTGGCATTAACCTGCATAACCGCGTCCCAGCGGGTTTCGAGATCCGCATTGGAATCGACCGTTCTCGCTGTAATGCCCGCCGAATTGACTAGGATATCGAGTCTGCCAAACTCCGCGAACACTTCTTCGGCAACTTGCTTTGCCGATCGCGAATCAGCGACATCCCCCGTTCGAGTATGAACACTTGGTTGTTCCTGCTTAAGCGCTGCCAAACCGGCATCGTCCACATCATAGCCTACAACCTTAGCCCCTTCGGACACGAAGCGACGGGCAGTCGCTTGGCCGATCCCCGATGCCGCTCCAGTAACGATGGCTACCTTGCCTTTGAGTTTCATAAACGGAACCTGATCGAGATTCTGGCATCAGGCAACCACGTAGCGGGGTTCCTTCAAATGAAGTAGTACAGGCTTCCAGCCTGTGTCTCAGACAGGCAAGATGCCTGTCCTACCCCCTACGATAACCCTCGATAGCATCGTCGTCGAACCGAACACCGATGCCCGGCTGTGTCGGTACTTGGTAGAGACCATTATCCATTTCAAAGGACTCGATCATTAAATCGTCCTGGATCACATGCGTAATGCTCACGCCGTGCGTTATGCTTGAATACGCCGCTACTTGATGGGCTTGAAACACCTGAGCGACTCCGGTGAAAATGCTATGCTGCAGCCAAATGGGAACGCCAGTGACTTCTGCCATTAGGGCTCGTTGCATCAGGGTTTTCCCGATTGGACCGCCAACAACCAGAGCTCCTAGCAGCTCTTCTCGGATAAATGGCATAGGATCCGAGGGGATGTGTTCGGCGAGCGGCAAGGGGAACCTTCCTTTCAGGGCTCGGTAGTCATCCACCCTACCCCCCGGGCATGGCGACTCAATCCCTGCGTATTGCGGGAACTTTGCGATCCCCTCGCCAAATTCCAATGCTTGATCCAACGTTCCTAGCGTACCATTGGCATCAGCCCAAACTTTCATATCGGAACCGGTAGCCGATCGGATCGCTGCCGCTTGTTCAAAGGGATCCTCGAATGGCCGAGCCTTCACTTTGTATAGCCGGTATCCCAGGTCGTATCCAAGCTTCGCTTCCGAGGCCATCAATTCGGGTGGAAAGCACTGGCTCCACCACGCCTGGACAATCCGCTCTCTTGGCTGGGAGGAGAACAACCGGGAAACCGGTAGGCCCGCTGCCTGACCCACTAGATCGTATACAGCCATGAGGATGCCTCCTAGTTCGTCGTCATGCAGAAATTCCCAAGGCGACCGGCCTACCAGGCGCCGGCAAATGGCTTCGGCTTTTGGAACGGAGCCCAAAGAGTCCGATACGTTAAGCAGGGCATCGGCTGATCCCACCAAACCCTCATCCGTGTACAGTTTTACCAATGTTGAGTCGTAGAAGTCACGGTCGATACCTTGTTTGCTATAAACCTCCGCAAAAACATCGCGTACACGGTCATGCATAGGAACACGAACCGGAATGATTTCGTAACTTGTAATCCTCTGGCTAATACCTGATTTCGGCGTGGCCGCATTCGCCCGACTTAGGGCAGACCCCGTCATTCCCAAGCCCATCAGTGAGGCTATCTTCGCCAGGGATTCACGCCGCGTCAGCTTAGTCATCAGAGGAAGTTTCTACCGGCCTTCTATTTAGCTGTCAATGGCGACGGGATCAAGAGCATGGATTGTTCGTTAACAGTTGCTCCGCAAAATCCCGCCAAGTCGGGACCAGGATCGCTTCGCGAACAGGTTTCAATCTAAAACTCTTACCTGCTCCCGCTTGCGGGATCCTGCCACGCGACGTGATTTGATTTCGGCAACGAAATCACTGTTCAAGTAAAACTCATGCAATACAGCATCTCACGCGGTAGTGGGACGATGACGGCCCTTCTCCATCAAGACCAATTTCGTATTGCGCTCGCATTTTCCTCTGGCTCTTTTTCTCAAGGGCTTTTGTGATTTCCCATTCACTAATTCATCCCAACAAAATGAAAATCCTCCAACTGGCCTTCCTCTCAATCTGCTTAGTCTTTACCGACGCTCAAGCGGCGGATCTAGCCGGTTCGGCTCCCTTTCAATTCCGCTACATCGAAGAGCTGAGCGGACTCCCCTCTGAGACAGACCAGCATCTGTCCAAGGCTCACGGCGGATTCGCAGTCGATAGTCGGACGGGCGAAGTCTTCTTTGGTCTCAAAGGAGCGGGTGTCATTTGGATGAGCAACGATCTCAAGCAGAAGAAGGTCCTCCCCATAACCGATCCGGAAATCATTGAAGGCAATTTCCACAATACAACCATCCTCTACCGGGCTGATGGCGAGCGATTCCTAGCCTTGCCCGACAATGAAAAAGCCCGCGTCTACATCATTTCCGATGAAGGCAAGCTAGTCTCCACCTTGAATTCCCCAACTCGCATCAACGATTACTATGGCAGGGGTGGCGACTTCAAGCCGACCGACACGGAATACGCAAATGGCAAATTGTATGTGGCAGACGGATACTCTAGGGGAAACTATATTTCTATTGCCGATCCTTGGTCGGCCACTTGGTTCGATGATCATTTCGGAGGAAAAGCTACTGATCTTGACGAGTACGGCCTCTTCGGTACGGCGCACGGAATTACCTTGGATCCGCTACAACATCGCCTAGCGGTAGCCGACCGGGCCAACTCGCGAATCGAGGATTTCGATTTTCAGGGCACCTTCTTGGAAAACACCAATCTACCCGCGGGATCCCTCCCTTGCGACATCGACTTTCATCATGGGTACACGCTTGTTGGCTGCCTTCGCGGCCTTGGCGGACAAACGCCCGCTCCTTGCTACGTTCTCGACAAGGATGGCAAGGTAATCTCCGAGGTCACTCCCAAGAAAGACTTCGGCCTCGAATTATTTGACCATATTCACAACGCGGCTTGGAAGCCTCTCCTAGCGGAGGATGGATCGGTAGAGAAACTCTACATTCTGGCCACTGCTTGGAACCCAGGCGGCTTCGCAATCATGGAAGTGGTGAAATAGGACCTGCCTTATCGAGCGTCCCACCGAATCTCCAAAATCGGACTCTGCCTAAAGATAATCGAATCTTCAAATGGTTGTCTAGGGGAAACTAATCTATGCCGAATGCCGTCACTAATTAGACGTTTGGTAGGCGCGTTTTTGGAGGGCAACGCTCCGTCGTTGCCGTAAACAGATGGGCTCTCCGTTTCCCCATATCAATAAAAACGAGGAGTCCAAGGAAATCATCAAGCAAATCATAGCTCACGGACCCGAGAAGGTATTTGGATTATAGGATAATCGCCTTTCCTCTACCGGGGGCATTGCGCTAAAGAGATAGGCGACTCGATAGCATCATCCACTCGCCGCGCTTCTTCATTATGAAAGTTGATGAGGCATTCGAGCAAATGCTCTCCGATGGCTGGCGCAAGTCCTTGGAATTGCTGCGAGAACTGATCGATTCGAAATAGGTGGTGAGTCAGTCGATGATGGTAGGGCCAAATTGTCCTCAATTGGCCGCGTTTGTGTTCGGCTGATTGGGATTCAGCCTTCGTCAAGGCCACTAACGAGACACACGCAATCAGCCCTGCCTAATTTTCGCATCGCTTCGCAATGGTAGGGCCGGTTGTCCCTAACCGGCCGAATCCCTAGTTTGTTGACCATCCAACGCGGCTGCTTGTGGACCCGCCTTCGTAACGCAATTGCGGCACTACGAGCGAGGCACGCAAGCAGCCCTACCATCCGCTTGGGCGCATTTTCAACGGTACAGCCAAATTGCGAGTCCTGCCCGTAGTCGCCGAAAACGGATACTCCCACAGTCAATCCTATCAATCCATAATCTCTCGAATGAGGTGTCCGTGCACATCAGTTAGCCGGTAGTGCCGTCCCTGAAATTTGAAGGTCAGGCGTTTGTGGTCGATGCCCAGCAAGTGCAGCATGGTAGCATGCAAATCGTGTACATGCACCGGGTCCTGGGTAATATTGTATCCAAAATCATCGGTTTCGCCGTGAGTGATGCCTGGTTTCACTCCAGCTCCAGCCATGAAGATTGTAAAGCAACGCGGATGGTGATCGCGTCCGTAGTTGTCCTCTGTCAAAGTTCCCTGGCAATAGACCGTGCGCCCGAACTCCCCTCCCCAAATGACGAGGGTGTCTTCCAATAGTCCACGTCTTTCCAAGTCTTCGATAAGAGCTGCTGATGCTTGATCCGTATCGTAGCATTGCCCCGGTATCTGATTCGGCAAGACCTTATGCTGGTCCCAGCCCATGTGGAAGAGTTGCACGAAGCGTACATCGCGCTCCACAAGTCGCCGCGCCAAGATGCAGTTACTCGCAAAGGTGCCCCGCTTGCGGGATTCGGGCCCATAGGCCTCGAAGGTGGATTCTGGCTCGGATGAAAGGTCAGTTAGTTCCGGCACAGAGGTTTGCATGCGGTAGGCAAGTTCGTATTGGGCGATGCGAGTAGCCACTTCAGGATCGCCGGATTCCTCGTATTTTTTTTGATTGATGGCGTTTAGATCATCCAGCATCCGTCGGCGGGTAGGCTGATCTAAGCCGTATGGATTTTTTAGATACAAGACGGGGTCACCAATGCCGCGAAAGCGGATTCCCTGATGGGTCGTGGGCAAGAAACCGCTGCCCCAAAGTCGATCGTAAAGCGGCTGGCCTCCTGGACGCCCCGTTCCAGTCGATACCATGGCAACAAAGGCCGGAAGATTATCGTTCATACTGCCAAGGCCATAAGAAAGCCAAGATCCTACGCTCGGGCGGCCGGCGATTTGCGACCCGGTTTGGAAAAAAGTGATAGCCGGGTCATGGTTAATGGCCTCGGTGTACATCGATTTAATAAAGCATAGCTTGTCGGCGATGCGTCCGATGTTGGGCATGAGTTCGCTGACTAGAGCCCCACTCTGTCCGTGCCTCTTGAAATTATAGATTGTCGGGGCGATGGGAAATCGCTTTTGCCCGACGGTCATTCCGGTAACCCGCTGATCCCCGCGGATAGAGTCCGGAAGATCCGTCGCGAATCGCTCCCGTAGTTCCGGCTTCCAATCAAAAAGATCCAGCTGGGAAGGCGCTCCGGATTGGAATAGATAAATAACGCGTTTCGCTTTGGGAGGAAAATTGGGAAACGACTTGCCCAAGGAGTCATCCGCCATCAGCTCTCGACCAAGCAAACTGCCGAGAGCCGCGGCTCCGAGACCGGTCGCTGTCTTTCCGAAGAACTGGCGACGGTTCATAAGAACTTGAGATTCGGTGAGTGGGTCCATCAGCTTGATCTACTCCTTGGTAAGGGTTTCATCTAGGTTCAGTAACACGTTGGCAACTACCGACATGGCCGCGAGTTTAGTACTCTCGATTTCGTGACTTGGGGAGGAGGCCCCCACTTCGATCAGCTTCTTGGCTTGATCGGGATTCGATTCGTAGGTATCCAAATAGTTCCGATAACCATCCGTAAGAAGATTCAAGACATCGGGGTCTGGATTTCTACTGAGTGCCAACTTATGGCCGTATGCAATTTGCTCGTCTGGCGAACTCCCGCCATCTCGCAACATGCGTTCGGCCAGTGAGCGGGCGGCTTCCACGAATTGCTCGTCATTCATCAAATTGAGGGCTTGCAGAGGCGTGTTGGTCCGGGCGGTCAATACTGAGCAGGCTTCTCGCGATGCGTTGTCGAAATTCATCATCGATGGGGGCGGCACAGTACGTCGCCAAAAGGTGTACATGCTTCTCCGATACAGATCATCATCTTCACCCACGATGTACTTATACCCCTTGGCGCTTACTTCGTCCCAGAGGCCTTCGGGCTGATAGGGCATCACTGGTGGTCCGCCTATACGCTCTACCAACAGTCCGGATACCGCTAGCGCTTGGTCCCGAATCGATTGACCGTTTAGTCGGTATCTCGGACCGCGAGCGATCAGTCGATTCTCGGGATCCTTTTCCAACAACTCATCGGTAACTCTCGAAGATTGGCGGTATGTGGAGCTCATTACGATCATCTTTTGCATCGCTCTGATATCCCAGCCGTTTTCAATGAATTCAGACGCCATCCAATCGAGCAGTTCAGGGTGACTCGGCGACTCTCCCTGCGATCCGAAATCTTCGGCCGTCTTCACTAGGCCCTTCCCAAAATACATTTGCCAGTAGCGGTTTACAGCCACGCGGGCTGTAAGTGGATTTTCCGGATCCACGATCCATTTGGCTAAGCCCAGTCGATTCCTTGGCAAACTTGGCTTCATCGGCGGCAAAGCTTCTAGTGATCTTGGCTCCAACACTTCGCTGGTATCGGGTTGATCATAAGCGCCTCGCTTTAAAATGTACGACGGACGTAAATCCGGTGTCTCTTCCATGACGCTGACCCGAGTGATCTGCTGCGATTCGAATAGATTCAACTCGCGTTCTTTGGCTGCTAATTCTTCAAGCAATCCCCTCCCCTCGCCATCCTGGCTAATCCACTCGATTTCAAGAGCCTTTTGAGCAGATGGGCTCAAATGAGCTAGAAGCGAATCGACCGGATCCGCAGAGGATAGAGCCGCAATCTCCGAATCGCTCAACGCACGATCGAAAATCTGGACATCATCGATGATTCCATTGTTCAAAGTCGCATCTCGGAGAAATTCCCTAGCGTCTTTTTCTGCCCTGGCTCCGATTAGAAGGGGCAACGAGCTCGTAGTCGGCGATTCCAAGTTATCCAAGAGGACAGTGGTCTCCACCGCTTCCCCATTTACATAGATTCCTACCCCGCTCGCTCTATGGCTTCCATCCCAGGATACTCCGATACGAACCGGCTTGTCTGGTTCGACTATAGGCCCTGTCACAACTTCAATGCCCTGTTCCTTGTCCAGATTCAGCATTAACTGGAATGATACTCGAAAGTCCTTCCTTGGACCCGTATCCTCAAGCATAATACGGTACCCTTTAAGCGAATCTTTCTCAGCCATGGCCAAAAGAGGACCTTCCGAACCCGCGAAAGCTCTCGGGGCATGGATATGCGTCAGCCACGTGCGCGGTTCACTCGAATCAAAAATTTTACCATGGGCTTGGTCTAGACGAGCATATCCTGTTCTAGTTAGACGGATTCCCGAACCGTATTCAGTATCGGCCGCAATCCGCGGATCCTTTTCAGTTCGGCCGACAAGGATCCCTTTTCGATTGGAATCTCGAGCATCCATGATTGCTCCATCTTCTACTGAATCGAAAGTCAGGTGCGAAGTTGGCAAAGGCAGAGATTTCAGCCCTTCGATTGACTCCGCCCGATCGAAAGACGCCTTCGCTAGCCAGTCATTAAAATTCTGATACCGTTTCTTCGGCAATTCTCTCACGTCCCTGACGGCTAGATCCAGGGCATCTTTGAGTCGCCGATGTTCGACTTCCGTTCCGCCGGTATAGACATCCATGTTCGGAGCGGGAGCGATGGTTCCATCCTGACCGTGTTCATCAATGTTGTTGAAGAATGCGAATAGGCTGTAGAAATCCTTCTGAGTGATGGGGTCATACTTGTGATCGTGGCAACGGGAGCAGTTCATGGTCAGCCCCAGCCATACCGTTGACGTCGTTTCCACCCGATCGGCCACGTATTCGACTATGAACTCGTCCGGCACGATCCCGCCCTCATTGTTGATACGATGATTTCGATTAAAGGCAGTCGCCAAGCGCTGCTCTCGAGTCGGATTGGGAAGGAGGTCTCCAGCGAGCTGCTCTATGGTAAATCGATCAAAAGGCATGTTGGCGTTGTAGGCATCGATCACCCAATCCCTCCAGGGCCATTGACTGCGGCGCATGTCATTTTGATAGCCTCCTGAATCCGCGTAGCGAGCCGCGTCCAACCAAACCAAAGCCATGCGTTCACCGTAACGGGGCGACCCTATCAACCGGTCCACAAGGCGCTCCCACGCTCCTTCGCTTTCGTCATTGAGGAAGGCATCCACTTCTTCCGGTGTTGGAGGCAAACCGGTCAGGTCTAAACTAACCCGACGAATGAGGGTCGCTTTGGAGGCTCGATCAGATGGATCCAACCCTTCTTCCTTCAATCGGTCTAAAATGAAATGATCAATCTCGTTAGACGCCCAAGCGCGATCTGCAGGCGAAAGCTCCGGCAGTTGTGGCCGGGCAATTGGCTTGAACGACCAATGCTGATCATACTGGGCCCCTTCGGCAATCCAGCGATCCAGGATACGTTTCTCCTCGTCCGAGAGCGACAATTTGGATTCCGGAGGCGGCATCCGATCTTCCAGAACCTCATCTTCCCAAATACGATGGTGAGCCTCGCTAGCATCCAAATCTCCCGGGACGATTCCCGCATAGCCCCCTAAATCCGCTATGGCCCTCTCGCGTGTATCCAGACGAAACTCCGACTTCTGATTATCGGCATCGGGCCCGTGGCAGCGAAAGCAGTTATCGGAGAGGATCGGACGCACGTCGCGATTGTAGTCTAATTCACCGCTCTGCCCCGAAGCGCCCACGCTAAGGAGCAACGACAAAAAAAAGAACGCGGTAATCAAGATGCTGGTCTTTCTCTTGGGTGTATTCATGGGGTTAGCGATCGATTATCTGCGGATATGTGGAATCGGGTTCGAACTCAATTCAATACGTCCTATTCAACAGGGCCCCGATTCCAGCGTCTAGGAATTTCTACCGACACCGCTTCTTTAGCTAATTTTAACGAGGTCGCAAAGGCTTGCAATCTGTGACCCCAACCTCTGCCCACAGGCAGGATGCCTGTGCTACTTCAAGATTCGCCTCCGTCATTGGTAGACAGCAAAAAAATGTTCACCTAGTGACGGGTAAGGATCAAACACATTGATAATCGCTGTACTTCTCGAACTGAAAGCGCTTTAGAATCCTATATATGAAGATCCCTACTATCCTTATCCCCGCACTCCTATTCCTTATAAACGGCTGCTCCTCTAATAAAGACGGCTTGGATTCGATATTCAATGGACAGGACTTAAGCGGCTGGGATTACAAGAATGCCGCCTGCTGGCAGGTTAAGGACGGGATCCTGCACGCTGTCAACGACCCGGAGCAAAAAGGCGATATCCTGCAAACCGCGAAAAGCTACCAGAATTTCGTCTTCCAAGCCGATTTCAAGTTTGGCGAGGGAAGGATCGATACGGGCATTTTTCTACGCGACACCAGAGAGCAAATACAAATCGGAGAGTCGGGCAGTTTGAAGCGCGATATGACCGCTCTTCCCTATATTCCTGGCAAGGGATACCCTATCCAAGTGGAAACCGCTCAAGAAGTTTTCAATATGGAAGACTGGA
>NZNM01000009.1 GCA_002694885.1 Opitutaceae bacterium
ATTGTAAAACTGGGTATATCGAAGCCCATTGGCCGCTAAGCGATCCAAATTTGGCGTGCCGATCTCCCCACCATAGCAGCCGATATCGGAATAGCCCATATCGTCGGCAAGGATGAGAATGACGTTAGGTCTTTTTGAGGAGTCCATGGGTCTTTGGATAAGAAAACGCCCCCGCGTATTGGCGAGAGCGTTTTTTTTTAAAATGATCTAATAATGAATACCGTTATTCAACTAAACTTTAGCCGGCACTTCGAATTCCTTGCGGTAATCGCTTTTGACGAATTCGTTGGCTTCACGGTAATTGTCGCCACCCGTGTAGCGCTCACGGCGTCCATTAAACTCTAGCGAGCTACCCAGAGTCCACTTTTCCTTAGAGAAGTCGGTGTTCCAATCGCCCAAGTGCTTACGGAAGCGTTCGTAGGCCTCGAATACATGGCCATTGTCGTAGGCATATTCCTTGACCGTCTCGTCGGAAACCGCCTCGCCAGCCTTGTAAGACGCGTTGGTCATGAATGGCACGCAAGACGACATAAACCCAGTTTCTAAAGTACAACCAAGATCCGATTCCTTACGGCTGTTAACGCCGCGGATGAATGAAGGAAAGTGATCGAAGCCACCATCGCCCTTGAAGGCCTGGACCTTTTTGCCGCCGTTGTCGTAAACGATTCCGCCACCACGACCACCACGGAACTCGCCACCTTCGCAAGTAACGACGATACCGATACGGTTTCCTTTGTAATTAGCGGCAGCGTTGGACGTGGGCTTGAGCCACAAATCACAAACCTCAAAGAGAACGGGGATGTCATTCCATTGGGCGCTGGCGATCTGCATGTTTGGCGTGACACCGGCATCGTTCCAGCCAAAGCGACCACCGAAACTATGCACTTTTGTTGGATGATCAGGATCGCCCAAAACCCAACGAATCAAGTCCCATTCATGGGGACCTTGGTTTCCGATATCGCCATTACCTGTGTTCCAGGACCAATGCCAATCGTAATGGAACTTCTCCCGGTACATAGGCTCATCCTTGGCCGGCCCCAACCAAGTGTTGTAGTCGACCGTCGAAGGGGGTGTTAATGGAGTGTCGCGTTTCCCGATCCCCTTGCGATTCTTGTAGCAGAGGCCACGAACCATGGTGATCTCGCCCATATTGCCCGCCTGAATCCAAGGAAATGCTTCGCCCAAACCGATATCGGAGCGGTTTTGCAGTCCCGCTTGAACGATGCGGTTGTACTTGGAAGCCGCTTCCATCATGCGGCGGCCCTCCCAAATTGAGTGGCAAACGGGCTTTTCTACGTATACATCCTTACCCGCCTGGCAGGCCCAAATCGTTTGCAGAGCGTGCCAATGATTCGGCGTGCAAATCACTACAGCATCGATGTCTTTGCGCTCCAATAACTTCTGGTAATCGCGGACCTTGTCGACTTTGATGCCATGCTCTTCTTCAACGGCCGCTGCCCGTTCGTCCAAAACGGCGGTGTCGACATCGCAAAGCGCTACGAGACGGGCTCCATCGGTTCGCATGACATCCCTGATGAGGCTCTTGCCTCGACCGTTGAGACCGACTACCGCGCAGCGGATGTCACCATTGGCGCTCCCTTGGCCCCAGGTTGATTTGGCGATGGCAAAGCTGCCCGCCGCCAATGTTGCGTTTCTGAGAAAATTTCGGCGTGTTTGCATAAGAAAACGGTTGATTGAGATTCGCCGCCAACAATTGGCGACTGAGATAGCAGAGACGGTTTACCTAGAAAATCCTGAGTTTGGACTCAATCATTAAATCTTTCTTCAGTCCGCCCCACAACGATGCAGAAGACCATTTCGGCCCAGTCAGCCACTAAAAAATCCGAGTTAATAGTGACCGCTGTCGGGGAGCTCCTCGAGGCCGAGCCTACCCATCGATAGGTGTAAGCTTAGCTGAATTTCACTCGAGTAAACGAGCTCCCGGGACTGCGGGAGCATCCTTTAAATTTGCGGTCGCCGGTTCAAGTTAACCAGCCGGACATCGATTCTATTCGATTGATCCCCTTCTAGAGCCTTTCCAGACTCTTCCCATCCCTAATGAAACGTTTCCTACCCCTAATAACGATAGCTCTTACGATCATTCAATTGAGGGCGATCGACGAAAATCCACCGAACTTCGTCTATATAATAGCCGACGATCTAGGCTGGGCAGACGTCGCCTTCCACGGGGGCAACGCCCCCATAGCCCATCTCGAACGGCTCCTCAATCCAGTCCAATACCAGGCCGTGGCTGTGACAAAGCCTGCTTCGGTTGCTGCCAACTCTTTCTCTAGCGTTCGCAATCGGTCGAGAGAGAGATCGAAATTTCGGATACGCTGCTCGAAAAGCCCTCCAGCTATTTTCCGACAAGCCTTGCCCTATTTGATAGGTTATGCTTCACTTAACTTTTAACTAAGCGCGTTGGTGGCAACGGCCGATCTTCCCGCGAATGCAGGGCCTCCTTTAATTTCATGAACGTCCGCCCATCCGAGATTGGAGACTTCCAATAACACATTCTTACTTAACGCGACTCCATCGCTGCTTGGCCTTCCGGCAATGGCTGGGCTCCGCTCCCTATATTGAGCATACGCACTGTCTTGAGACAGAGCATAAGAAAGGAGGGAAGGAACACCAAGGTCACAAACGTGGAGAACAACAATCCGAAAAGGACAATAGCACCCACTCCGCGATAGAGTTCCGTTCCAGCGCCCGGGAAAAGCACCAACGGGGCGATGCCAAACACGGTTGTTGTCGTCGACATAAGAATGGGACGAATACGGGCCAAGGTAGCTTCTCGTACGGAATCAGTGATCTCCATATTGGAACGCAATCGATCGATGGTGCCGCTGACGATCAGAATTGGGTTATTAACCACCGTTCCCAGCAGGATTAGAAACCCGAGCATCGTGATCATGTCGAAGGGCTGCTGTATCGGGGCCAAGCCAATCAGGTTAAGGAACGCTCCACCTGCATTCAACAACCAGAGACCGCCAATTCCGCCAGCAATCCCGATGGGCACCGTTGCTAGAATCACCCACGAAAATCCCCAGTGAGAGAAAACGGCGCTCAAAAGCAGGTAGGAAAGGATCAAGGCGATGAGGAAATTCCCAAACAAGGCATCTCTCGTTTTCTGTAATTGGTCCCCCGCTCCAGCGACACTAACGTCAACACCCCCACCAATAACGCCCTGCGTGCGCAAGTGGCGAACGATGTCGCCCCTCACGATTTCCACGGCATCTTCCAGAGCCAACGATCGCGGCGGAATGATATTCAAGGTTACGGTACGCTCTCCATTGAGGCGACGGATTGCATCGGTATCCACTTTTTCGACGAGATCGGCAACCGAACTTACTGAAACTACGCCGCCAATCGGCGCAAATAGTGGTAGATTAGACAAGGAATCTAGGCTATTGACCTCTCCTTGCGTGCTGTAGAGAAACACATCGATACGCCGCCCATCTAGAATGAACTCGTCCACATAGGCCCCATCCGTTAGGGCCCGAACGGTGAATCCAAACGAACTATTGGAATAGCCCAGCTCAGCCACCCGATCCCAATTGGGCCGAATCTCCACCATTGGCTGCTGCAAACTCAACGCCGATGGCGTAGAATTAACGGATGGGTTGTCGATAACCTCAAAGGCTCGCCTGTAGCAGGCTTCCGCGACTCTATAGATTTCCGAAAGGTCCGCTCCACTTATATCCAAATTAACACTACGAGATCCCCCATCATTGCTAGAGATAATCGATCCCCTACTGATAAAGTTTCGGATGCCCGGAAATTTGGTGAAGTAATCTTCGAATACCAACCTCAGTTCATTGATTCGGGAAGGATCATGCGTTTCCGCTACTATCGTCGTTCGCTGATTGCCCACCATAAAAAGAATCTGCCTGATCGGAGGGATGCTAGGATCCAGATTTTCATTTTCCAAGGCCCCGTTAGTCGTGTAGTAGGGACTAAAGTGGTCGCTGGTTTCCTTAGCGATGGACTGCATCATCTCCAGGTTATAGCCTGGTGGAGCCAGTAAACGGGTAAAAATCTTAGCCTCCTCGCCTTCGGGTAAGTATTCAGCCGATGGAGTCAGAAAATAAATGATAGCCACACTGGCTCCCAACGTCACCAGAACACCCGCCCAAGCGCCCTTGGTAGACATGACCAGCTTGTCGACCAGAGTTTCGAAAAGAACGTTGATTCGAGCCTTGCGGGCTCCTTCCTTGGCCGCTTTTCCGAGATTGGCAAACTTGATGCTAGCTGTTGGTATGATGGCTATGGATACCGCCATTGAGGCTAGAATCGCTCCAGAAATGGCAATCGAGATATCCGAAAAAAGTTGCCCGGCCTCTTCCTTGATTAGCCAAACCGGGGCGAATACAATCACGGTGGTCATCGTCGAGGCCAATACCGATGACCAGACTTCCCGCACACCCGCTATGGCGGCGTCAATCCGGCCTAGACCCAGTCGCCGCTTCTTCTCAATACTCTCCAAAACGACAATGGCGTTGTCCACCGTCATTCCAATGGCAAAAGCTACCCCAGCCAACGATATAACGTTTATGGTCCGCCCTGCCGCTTGCAGACCGATAAATGCGGCAATGGTGCAAATCGGTATCCCCGCTACGCAAATGAGCGTACCAGCCGCCGAGCGCAAAAAGAGCCAAAGTACGAAGGTAGCTGCGATCGCTCCCAAGATCAAATTGCGCCAGACGTTCTTGATAGAGGATACGACGTAACGCACATCATCGCTCGTCTTATACATGTTCATCCCCACCGGCGCTAGTACATCTCGATTGATCCCCTCTACCACCTTGGTCATAGCATCGCGTATCTCGATGACGTTGGTTCCCGATTCACGGGAAACCATTACCATGATGCCCAACTCGCCTCGCTGATAGACGACGGAATCCGGCTCATAGAAACTCAATTGCACCTCCGCCACATCGCCCAGCTTGGTAACGGAATCTCCAGTACGCCTGAGGATAATCGAAGAAAGTTGCTCGGGCGTTTCCAGGCGCCCGATCGTTCGGACCAAATATAGCCGTTTGCCACTACTAATATCCCCTGCCGAGATGTCTCGGTTCCGATCTCGAATAGCGTTGCGCACATCCTGCATGGTCAAGCCCACCGATGCCAGCCGAGCCAAATCCACATTGACACGAATTTGCTGCTCAGGAGCTCCCCGTACCCGTATTTGCGATACACCAGGTACGCGCTCCATCCGAGGCTTGACGCGCTCCATCACCAGATCAATCATCCGCAGCACATCCTCTGGCTCGCGTTCTCCGGAGGTATCAATGAGCGCGTAGAACATAAAGGAATTCGCGGAAAACGACGTAGCTATGACCCGGGGCTCGTCGACGTTTTCCGGATAGCTGGGCACTTGGCTTAAAGCGTTGAGGACGCGGATGAGCGCATCGTTGACATCGATGGTGGAAGGGAACTCTAGTTCAATCTCAGCCGAGCTCATGGAGGCCGAGGAGATCATCCGCTGCAGGCCAGGAACATTCTGCAGGTAATCTTCCTGCTCTATGAGAATCTCCTTCTCCACATCTTGCGGTGTTGCCCCCGGCCAACGCGTGACCACGGATATGGTGCGTACATCCAGGTCGGGAATCATCTGCACCGGTATTCTCAGGGCCGCTACCGTTCCCAGTACGCAGACCAGCAAAGCGATTACGGCAACTTGTGTGGGATGTTTAATGCACCACTCGAACATGGGATAATGGGACTGAGGTTGGCGTTAGCGTTCGCGTTCTATCGGAATTACGGATTCGACGATTCGAATCGCCTGATCCTCCTGGAGAAGCTCGTTTCCTTGATATATTACTTGGTCGCTCGGCTGCAAACCCGATACGATTTGAATGTAATCCCCGCTCGTAGGACCGGTTTGGACGATCCGCCGAGAGGCCTTAAATCCTCCGCCACTGCTTTCCGCTACCCAGACCATCACCTGTCCGTCGGCCGTACGGAGTATGGCATCACGGGTAATAAAGACACTGGCGTCCTCGGAGCTGGGCTTGAAGATCGCTACCGCAGACATGCCCGGCTTTACATTGGGCGACGAATTATCGAGCTGGATCCGAACCTGAAAGGTTCTCGTCTGAGGATCCACCTGCGGAGACCTCGCTTCTATATGGGCCTCGAAAGCTTTCTCACCCGAGCCGGCAATTTCAACCATGACGGTGTCCGACCCCATAACCAAAGCCAGCTGTTCCTGTGGCACTTGCACATCGAGTCGCAAGCTTTCCGTATCGACGAATCGAAGGACCGGATTCCCGGTCTGCACCCACTCGCCCACTTCCGCCATTTTTTCCGCCACCATCCCATCGAATGGGGCGATGATTCGATGGCGCTCGACGATCTCTCTCTGGGTTGCGACCAAGGTCTCCAAGCGACTAACCGCTATTTGAGCCATCCGGTAGGTGGTCTCCCGGTTTTCCCGCTCCGATCGTGGAAAATTAGCATCTCCCAGATTCACCGCTTCATCCAGTCGGCGCTTGGAATTAATCAAATCCGCTTCAGCCGCCTCCAAATTCAGCTCCTCCTCCCGCAATTCCATGCGAGCCAGCGTGTCATCCAGACCAACCAGTACGTCGCCCGCCTTGGCAGAATACCCCATTTCCGCATCGGCCTTGGCCACTAGGCCCGCCACTCGAGGGGAAAGGGAAGCCACCCGCTCCGAAGTGATCGTACCCGTGAACTGGAAACGGGATTCGTTCGCATCCAAAAGCGGCTTGGTCACGGAGACAGGGGTTTGGTCCTGGGCCACGGCCTGGCAAGCGATGCCAACCGCTAGGCTACAGAAAAGACGACTCGTTCGGTTAAAATTCATGGGATTTCAGAAAAAGAGATTCGAAGCTACCAACCCCCACCTAGGGCTCGTATCAGATTTATGGTGTCAATATACTGGTTACGCTTTACTTTTTCGAACTGCTGTTCCGCGTCCAATGCCGTTCGCTCGGCATCGAGAGCAGTGATAAAGTCGGAAACGCCTTGCTCGTACTGCAACATGGAGATGCGCCGGGCGTTGCTGGACGCCTCCACCGAACGGGCAATCGCCTCGCTTTGGGCTTCCAACAAGCGGACCGATTGCAAGAGATCCTCTACTTCAGTGACTGCCGCGATGACGGTTTGCCGGTAAAGCAAGGAGCGTTCTTCGTACAGGGCTCGAGCCTGAGCCTCATTGGCCCTTATACGGCCGCCCTGAAATACCGGTACGGATACACCTGCTCCAGCGCTTTCAAACCGGGAAATCGATTCGAACATGTCGTCCCAATCGCGAGCCGCGAACCCGAGCGTCCCTGAAAGCGTAATTCGTGGGAAATAGTCCGCTTTGGCCACTCCCACCAAGGCATTGGCTTCCGCCAGCGATCGCTCCGATCGGCGAATATCCGGGCGGCGAGCCAATAGCTCGCCAGGCAAACCCGCAGGAATCGCTGGAGGCTCGGACTCGAGAGCATCGGGTTGGTAACTGAATGTTGCGGGCGTTTCGCCAAGCAGGGCCGCCAGCGAATATAGCAAACTATTTTGGATACGCTTAGCTGCATATAAGCGAGCTTCTGCCGTAGCCAGCAAGGAAGCGGTTTGGGCGACGGCCAGCTCACTCACCGTACCGGCTCGGCGCCGTTGCTCGATCAGCTTCAACGACTCTGCTCGCGTTTCTTGACTGCGTTCGAGAAGCTCGATCTCCGCCTGTAAGGAATTGATCTGAAAATAGTGGAGAGCCACATCGGCCTGGAGAGTGAACATAAGGTTGTTGTACAAAGCCTCTTCCGCTTCGTAATTCGCCCTCGCCGCTTCCACGCTCCGTCGCACCCGGCCAAATAAATCCAACTCCCAACTGGCTCTGCCATCCGCGTCGAACCGGTCCCCCGCGCCTCCAAATCCTATACCACTCAAAGCATCCGAACGCTCAAACGTCTCGCCCGACAAACCCGCATCCACTTGCGGCAGTACCGCGGCCCGAAATCGCTGGATAGCTGCTCGGGAAGACAGCACCGACTGCCAGGCCGCCTGCAAGTTAAGATTATTGGCCTCCGCTCGATCCAATAGCCCGTTCAACTCAGGCGAACGGAAGAGCTCCCGCCATCCCGTCATCGGTGGGGCGCCCCCTCCCTCCGACTCATTGAGGAACGTAGCTAGCTCGTCCGTCGCAGGGGTCTCGTACTTCGGTCCCGTCGCGCAGCCAGCTAAGGATAGGGAAACAAGGAACAGGACAATCGTTAGGATTGACGCTCTTTGGGAACTAAATCGGCGGGAAAATTGGAAATCGAAAAACATCTGCAGTGTAACGAGCTCTGGCCGTCGCCAAAGCCAAGCAACAGCACGGTACTCAATAATCCCGCTAGAAAAACCTCCAGCGAGCTCTATGGCAATCCTAAGGAATTGCGGGAGGCTTTCTTGTGAATCTGGCGGAAACTGATTTAAGCGGAGGCATCGCATTTTCCTAAACATGGCGTAAAGCCACTTACCTTACTCGCCTGTCGAATGGACAATCCGGCCAACATCAATAGCAACCGAAAACTCCTCTGGTGTGAAGACCACCTTTCTAAGGCCTGAAATCCCTTTGTTTTTTGCAAGGCCGTCTGGCCGCATCCAATATTTCCGTACCGCATGTGAATGGCATCCTAATCAATCGCGAAAAATTGGAGATACTTCGTTAAATCCTAATCACGATTTGATAAAGTTTGGAACCTCCAAAAGAGACGAATAGTGGAGCCGTCTACAATCTCGATGGATTTTCCTATAGACGCAGTATTGTCACACCCACAAACGAGACCAGAACTCCAATACCGGACACCCAAAGGGCCCCGTGGTCCGCAAATGCCCCAAACCCAGCAATCAAAATGCCAATGGAGAGAACCCCCAGCGCGATCACTCGAATACCATGCCGATTCTCCTTTTGGGCTTCCGCTATTTCCTCGCGATTGGCCTGGGTATCCAACGCTCTTTCGCGGGCTCTCTCCGTGCGCCCCGCCTCGTATTCGGTAAACTGTGACGGTATAGCTGGTTTCAACGTAGAAGCGTAAATTTCGAAGGCCGCCATAAGAATCAATGGTAATAGAGCTCCCAGGGCCTGGGTCTGTCCCTGATTCAAGGGAAAGAGGCCACTCCATTTGAAAAACGAATTCACTAAGAGGCAAATCAGCGTTATGCTTAGAACGGTATAGCCGGTATGCCGTTTTGAAAACAAGGCCCAGAGCATGGGAATGTACATCGCTCCTCCGGTGACACCACCTACCGCCCAAATCACGCTAAGAATGCCGCCCATACGATCTACCGAGAGAGCGACGATCATGGATATCAAGCCGAAGCCGACCGTGGATACGCGGGCCAGGAATATCAGCTCACGATCACTCGCCGCTTTTTTGATATTCCTGTAAACGTCATTGGTGAATACCCCCGAAAGGATGTTGAGCGTCGTATTCACTGAACTCGCTGTCGCGAAAACCATGGCCCCAACCATCAGCCCGAGCATTCCCATGGGAAGGACCTCCTTGGACATGTACATGTAGGCGTGATTAGCCTCTTGGGCAGCAGTATCCAAATTCGGATTGTAGATCCGGTAGATCATCGGCGGCAGCATCCAGATCACCGGACTGAAGATGTAAAGACAGCCGAATAGCATGGCCGCTTTACGGGCATCTCCAGGCGTTTTCACGCTCGTATAGCGCTGTACATAGGCCCAATTCCCGGCAATGAAACAAAGGTTGTATACCCCGAATCCAATATAGAAAAGCGGGGTGATATCGTTTGTCGTCAGGGAAAAAAAGTCCGACGGCATTTTCTCGAAGAAAGCGCTGACTCCGCCAATCTTGTCAAAGGCCAAGGGAACGATAACGATAACCGCGGAGGCCAGTACCACGAATTGCAATACATCCGTGACAATTACCGCCCAAAAGCCCCCTCTAGCTGTATAGAGCACGATTACCAGGGTAAGAAATATGACCACATACTGAAACGGGAATCCCGTGGCCCCCTCGACAATCTTGGCTACCGGATACAAGAAAGCGCCGCTCGTAAAGACCGATATAGCCATGAATAGATATGTATACGTTTTCTGTATACCTGTCCCTAACCGAGCTCCGATGAATTCAGATCCTGTCAGTACACCTGTGTTTCTCCACTTAGCGGCGATGAATCCGGCG
Organism: Opitutaceae bacterium; assembly: GCA_002694885.1. GTDB lineage: Bacteria > Verrucomicrobiota > Verrucomicrobiia > Opitutales > Opitutaceae > Pelagisphaera. Next base: position 10,146 of record NZNM01000009.1, read on the forward strand.
ATGGCGAAACCAGACAGGCACATGGTCCACTGAATCGTTATCGATACGAAGCCATGCATGTAGGCCAAGGATCCCCAAGCGACAAAAGTGCCCGCGGAAAAGAAGCTCATGAATAGCGACAACCCGCTCACCCACCAGGGCACCGCGCCCCCGCCCGCAAAAAAGGTCTTCATGTTCTTTCCTGATTCGCCAAACGAGAGACCAGCAGCCAAGACGCCAAGCGTGAAAAGAATAATGACTATGTAATCGAGAGGGGTCATGGGGAGGAATTAAAGGTAGCACAGGCTTCCCATGTCCTGAGTCAAGTCGAAGGGCAGCCTGTGTCATAAACAGGCAGGATGCCTGAGCTACTTTTCGGATACGATGTTTCAACACAAGCGATTTGCAACGATAAGTGTTTACGTCGGAGCGGCTTAATGCCGCGATAAACCGACTCGAATTGCGATCGGCAGGGCTGACCACCCTTTCAGAGATTGGAACGCCATCCTTAAGTACTCTCTATGTTAACACCACGGTTTGGACTGATCCTCACTTGACACGACTGTCCCGGAGAAACGCAATGTAGCATGCTTTCATTCGCCGACCGTTTTCCCTTTCACTTCGTTTTTGTTGCGTCTCTTTGCTTCCCATTTGTTGTCCTCGGATCAACTGAAGATGATAGCTCAGAGGAACCTTCCGAAGAGGAAAAAGCTCCTGCCTGGGACATCGAGAACCCGCCAGGACCGACCCGCGATCAGCCAATTAATGTTACCGAAGGAACGTGGGTGAGCTTGGACATCAGTCCTGATGGAAAGGAAATCGTTTTCGATTTGCTCGGCGACATCTATCGTATGCCCATCGATGGAGCCGATGGCTCCGGTGATGATTACCCGGAAAAACTGACTTCAGGAATGGCTTGGGACATGCAGCCCCGTTACAGCCCAAACGGGAATAGTATCGCCTTTACCAGTGACCGGACCGGAAAGAGCAAGCTCGCTGGGGACAATATTTGGATTCTCCATTTAGAAGACGATACCCTGACTCAAGTCACCGACGAGAGCTTTCGCTTGCTCAACGGACCCGCTTGGCATCCGAGCGGTGACTATGTAGTCGCTCGCAAGCACTTCACCAGCCGCCGCTCTCTGGGAGCCGGAGAAATGTGGATGTACCATCGAAGCGGCGTTGAAGGAAATGCTCAGGGCGGCGTGCAACTGACCAAGAAGCCAACGGAGCAGAAGGACGTCAACGAGCCCGTCTTTTCACCCGACGGAAAGTATCTCTACTATTCAGAAGACGTCAGTCCGGGAAAGACCTTCGAATACAGCAAAGATCCGCACAAGCAGATCTACGCTATCAAGCGACTGGAGCTGGCCACCGACGAAACTGAGCCATATATCACCGGTCCGGGAGGCGCCTGCCGCCCTACTCCGTCCCCAGACGGAAAGACCATAGCCTTCGTTCGCAGAGTCGACGGCAAAACCGGTCTACACTTATTCGATACGCAAACCGGGGCTATCCGCTTGCTGTACGATCAGCTCGAACGCGATATGCAAGAGACCTGGGCCATCCACGGCGTTTATCCGGCTTTCGAATGGACACCCGACTCTAAGACCATCGTCGTTTGGGCAAAAGGGAAAATTCGCCGTATCCAGGTCGCCGATGGATCGGCTTCGGTAATTCCCTTCCACATCGTGGATACACGAAAAATTAGCGAATCGCTCCGATATCCTATCGAAGTCGGGCCCGAAAGTTTCGACGTTCGCATGCTTCGCTGGGCTGAGGTAACTCCCGATAGCAGACAGGTTGTCTACCAAGCCCTCGGCCACCTATACATAAACGACCTTCAAACTGGCGAGAGCCGGAGGCTGACCGAACAAACCGACCATTTCGAGATGTATCCTAGCCTATCCCGCGATGGCCGCTATGTCGTTTACACCACCTGGAACGATAGCAATCTGGGCAGTGTCCGGGTAGCCTCCCTTGATCGAGGGGCGGAAGAGGAAGACTGGATCGTGACCGAAAACCCGGGACACTATGTAGAGCCCGTATTCTCCCCAGACAATAAAGTCATTCTCTATCGCAAAGTTGGTGGCGGCCTTATCCGTTCGCCCATTTGGTCTCGTGAACCCGGCATCTATCGTATCGATGCCCGTGGGGGCGATACCAAGCGTATCGTGAAAAAGGGTACAGCTCCCACTTTCGGCACTGAAAGCGATCGCTTCTTCTATCAAACGGTCAAAACGGAGAAGGATGCTGACAACCGGGGCTTCCTTTCCGCTGATCTCGATGGCAAGGAGGTTCAAACTCACTACACGAGCAAATGGGCCGCAGACTACCGCCTTTCTCCAGACGGCAAGTGGCTGGCTTTTATCGAGCGCCACAATGTATACGTCACTCCATTCGTGGCTACCAGCCGTTCCGTGCTCGTGGGCCCCAATGGGAAAGCCTTGCCTATAGCGAAAGCGAGTGACTCAGCCGGGATATCGATCCAATTTTCGGGAGACAGCCAAAAGCTTCATTGGACATTGGGGGATACTCTCTATACTCGTGAGTTGTCCAGCGCATTTTCTTTTTTGGGTGGCAGTGTCGAGGCTGAGAGCGAGGAAAGCTCACCCATAGATACCCATCGGATCGGCTTCCGGGCGGAGCATGCGAAAC
>NZNM01000071.1 GCA_002694885.1 Opitutaceae bacterium
GGGCTGGTTAACTTCATGCTGCAACGCAACGAAGTTCCCAATCCTGTCACTTTCGCGTATCCAGGGAACAAGTTCGGACCAGAAGCTTTTAAGGTCTTATCTGAAAACGGCTACCGATTCGCGCGACGAGGCATGCAACCGGAAGTCGCCTACGGAAAACGGCAAATGGGTCCTCTATATGATCCTCAGGTTCATCATCCGCTTTTGATTCCTACTACTGCGGATGCCTATCCGGTCTGGGACTTGGGCTATTTTAAAAGCGTCGTCGACCGGGCTGAACCAGGCAAATTCGTCGTTTTGCAATTCCATGGCGTTCCTGACATAGCCCATCCCTGGGTGCATAGCGATCCAGACAAATTCAAGCAATTCATGCAATACCTCAAGGAGGAAGAGTTTACCGTCATTGGTCTCAATCAAATCGAATCGTATCTACCGGATGACTACGAGCCTCCGGAAGATCCCTATATCGATTTTAGATTCACCGGAAAAATGGAGATTCGTTCTCTAACACCGGAACAATTGGCCACTCGAGACCAGCTCGAGTATTGGGTCGACAATATGCGCCGATTCCATCGCTTCACCTGGGATGAAATCGCCGAAGCAACCGGATACCCGAGCAGTAAGATCGAACGACTCTCAGCCAACTTCAGCGAAGTTATTCAAAAGGACCGTGACCGATTAACTGTTTTGCCTTACCCAGGCGGACGTCATCCTCGAATCGGATTCCTAGAAGGCATGATCGATCCCATGCGGGGCACCAAACTGAGCGTCTTTCTCCCCTGGGATGAATTTCAATACGCGATTCTCGATCTGCCCGAAGCGATCTTTTGCCAGAACGGACTAGTCTTCCTGGGACACACCCATGTTCCGACGATGTGGGACTACCAACTCGCCTCTATCGAGAATCGCGATTGGGTTATTAGCGACGATGGGACTCTCCGAAATTCTTGGACGCTTCCGAACGGGATCGAAATATCCGCATTGGTTACGCCACTACGCGATTCAGTTGATATGGAGCTCACCGTGAAAAATGATTCTGACGAGGATATGGAATTCATCAATGGCCAAGTGTGCATCATGCTGAAAGGAGCGGAAGAATTCGACGAACTGACCAATGAGAATAAGACGCTTACCGACTCCGTCGCTGCAGCGCGATCCGAAGGCGGCAATCGCTGGATACTGACTCAATGGGACCAACTCAGGAGAACCTGGGGAAATCCACGCTGCCCCTGTTTGCACTTCGATCCCATCTTGGATCCCTGCAAAGCCGGGGAAACCGTAACCGTCAAGGGCCGCATCTGGTTTCATGAGGGGGATAACCCACCAATTGGATTAAAAGATTAAACGCGAAGCGGCTTCGTAAATGGAAAGCAATTCAGCAGCCGGATGAAGCCCACATTGGGAAAGCAACCTAAATAGTTTCTGGACACTCGAGCCGTCCAACCCATAAAGGCCTTCTTTGGAGTCGGGACGTAGCTCAGCCTGGTAGAGCGCTACGTTCGGGACGTAGAAGTCGCTGGTTCAAATCCAGTCGTCCCGACCAACATTTAATCATAGAGCATGCAGATCGCTTGGGCCCGCGCTTTCAGCAACTCGCGTAGTTCCGGCGGCTCCAGCGCTTTGGCCTGATCTCCCCATCCGAGGATCCACTGGCAAATTTCCTCGAGGTTCCCCAGTCGAAAACGCACACGAATACTGCCATCGTCCATTGGCTCTATCGATTGCGTCGAATGCCATACATTCTCGGATACGTAGTCCGCCAACTTGGGCTTAATCTCGATCGCCACTTCGTGGTCTCCCGACTTGGACCAAATGCCGAAACTCGACCAAAGATAGTCGTCGACGGAAAAATCGTCGGGTATTTGAAACGTGTCCTTTTGAATTTCGAGATTGGCGGCTCGAGCCAGGAGGAATGTGCGCATGGCCTTTCGACGTCTATCTCTGGCAATCAAATACCATTTGCCCAAATAGTTGGTGACATGGAATGGCTCCACTAAGCGCTTCTCGACCCCATTCTCGCCCGCCTTCTTGTAGTCGAATGAAAGCAATCGCTTTTCCAAAGCGCTTTTTATGGCCAACTGAAGTGTTTCCTCATCGAGTTGCGAATGCTGCCCATGCTTGAACGAAATGGTTTCGCTAAGCTGTTCTAGATTGGCCGTGATGGTATCGGGCAGGGAAGCAGCGAGCTTGTTGAAAGCGTTGGAAAGCGGTTTTTCGAATGGCGTCCCCTTATAGTGATCGAGCGCTTTTCTAGCAATGCTCAGGGCTAAGAGCTCGCCCTCGGAAATGTCGATTGTGGGAAAACTCTCTACCTCTCGCGTATACTCGTATCCATGCTCGGAAGGCTCGTACTCGATGGGCAACAGCATCCTATCTCGCATGAAGTCGATGTCCCGGCTGATTGTTTTGGAACTGACTTCAAGTTCCCGAGCTAATTTGGAGCAATTCGGATAGCCGCCCTTTTGCAGGGCCTTATGGATGAAGAGCATCCGCTCTATCGCAGGTCGCTTTAGTGTGTGGATACGGGAAGGAGACTCCATATTGATTCCCAAATCTTGAACAACCGGACAACGCGATCAATCTCGGAATCATGATTAGTTGATCTATGTTGAAAGCTTGCCCGCGGGACAGAGACCCGTTAGCCAAAGCCCCATGAAGATCAATCGATGTTCTTGGTGTGGCGAGGATCCATTGTATGTGAGATATCACGACACGGAGTGGGGCATTCCGGAGAGAAATTCCCAAGCGCTCTTTGGAAAACTCATTTTGGACGGGGCCCAGGCGGGGCTTTCCTGGATCACCATTCTTAGAAAACGGGAAAATTACATGAAGGCATTCGACGGATTAGATCCCGTAAAGATGGCTCGCTATTCGGATGCCAAATTGGAAACGCTCATGAAAGATCCGGGGATCGTTCGCAATCGCTTGAAAATCCTCTCTGCCCGACGCAATGCTCGAGCTTTCCTTCGCCTCCGAAATCAGGGGATCGATTTCTCGGAAATTCTTTGGGATTTCGTCGGTGGAAAGCCCATCCAAAACGTCTGGAAAACCATGGATGAGGTACCTAGCACCTCTCCTGAAGCGGAAGCCATGAGCAGAGCCCTCAAAAAGGAAGACTTCAATTTTGTCGGCCCCACAATCGTCTATGCCTTCATGCAAGCTGTCGGGATGGTGAATGACCACCTCGTGGATTGCTTTCGCTATGACGAGTGCGCCCAATAAGCTTTTGAGTTGGAGGACTGAGACAGTCCTCCCTAATTTATTCAAGACTTGATTCGAATCTGGCAGGGAGGATCGGCTCGATGCTCCGTTTTAACCCAATTAACATTTCTTGAATCCGTATTTAAAACAGGTAGACCCGAACAACGAAGACCCCTTCGTCGCCATTGGTAAATACCGCACATCAAGGCAAGCCCATGAGGCGGGTTTGGCTGTTTTAGCTGCTGGCCGCCCCTACTGGATCCACCAAGACGAAGACTATTTTGTTCTCGTCGTCGATAGACGTCACGCGGATGTATTGCGCCAGGAGGTGAGGATTGCCGATATCAAAAATCGGTATTGGCCACCGCCTTCGGTCGATTTGCCAACCAAGACGACAAGCAAGCTCCCAACTGTTCTTTTCGGTCTTATCCTTGTTGTCGTATTCAACGCCCAAGGTCGTTATCCCTCCTTGACGGAGATCGGCATGAACAGCAGCGAAGGGATCAATCAGAGCGGCGAGTTTTGGCGGATAATTACCGCCATTACCTTGCACGGCGACCTCGGTCACTTAGCCGGGAATCTTCTGGGAATTGGGCTCTTCACCTATCTATCCGCTCGATACCTCGGAATTGGCTTTGCCTGGGCGCTGATCATCGCGGTCTCGGCCGCGTCGAATCTGACCAATGCGGTCGTACAAGCTGGCGATCCTTACATCTCCCTGGGAGCCTCAACAGCCGTATTCGCTGCTTTAGGGCTGCTCACCGGATTCCCAGTCGGCATGTATCTTCGCTCCAAAGAACCCTTGCAAACTCGAGACTGGCTCGTCCCTTTATCAGGCGGCTGCCTGTTATTCGCTTGGATGGGAGGCGGGGAATTTCCAACCGATGTCGCCGCCCACTTTTGGTCTTTTGTCTATGGCTCCCTGGCTTCGGCGATGGTCGCGACGCTATCACTTCACGCCAAAATCAGCCCAACCGGACAAAAAGGCATGCTACTGGCCGCTTGGGGAGCAATCCTAGGGAGCTGGATTGTAGCCCTGCTGGCTTAGCGGTCCGTATCAGGCGGGTAAAACCACTTTTTCGTTCCGTCGCGGTGGAACTACTGAGGTGCCAAACCGAGCCTATATTAAGAGTAGAACAGGCATCTCGCCTGTACCCAGAAGTTGAGATCACAGGCTGGAAGCCTATGCTACTTCTATCGCCATTCAATCTGCACCGCCGTAGCTATCGAGCATAGGCGTGAGATCGGCCGCTACCTTTGAATTCTGAAAAAATCGAATTAGAAGGACGACTGCCACGAATGACTGATCAAGGGTTTCGGAGGACCGAGACGGTCCTCCCTACCAAATAAAAAGAATGATCCCTTCTGGAATAGAACCTTGCCTGATAGGCCTGATTCGGCATCCAATCGAGCTCCCGTCCCAAACCGCTAGCCCCTTAGCTTTCCCTATGAACGAAACTACGTCGAAACAAGCCCGCTTCTCTCTGATGATGCTGCTGCAGTTCTTTACTCGAGGAGCTTGGTTCGTTACCTTGGGAACCTATCTAGGCAAGGGACTAGAGCAGCCCGGCGAGTTCGTTGGATTTTCTTACAGTCTCTTTGGTGTAGCCGCTATCATTTCCCCGTTTTTCGTCGGCATGGTGGCCGATCGATTCTTTCCGACCGACCGCGTGCTGGGGGCGTTGAATATCGGTTCAGGCCTTCTCATGCTTCTGCTTTCTCGTGTCACCGACCCGACCACCTTCGTATGGACGCTCTTCGCTTACTGTATTGTCTACACTCCTACGGAGGCTCTAAGCAACTCTATTGTTTTTCACCATCTTCCCCGAAAATTTTTCGCCTACATACGCGTGTTTGGCACCATCGGCTGGGTCCTAGCGGGGCTTTCGGTGAACGTGCTGCTGGGTATGTTCGTCGACAACGTGGAGGCCACTTCCGTACCTTTGCTAATGTCGGCAGGAGCATCAGTCGTGCTAGGCCTCTATAATTTCACGCTCCCGTCGACCCCAATCAAAGACAAGGGCAAGAAGACTGGCTTCAAGGACGTCATCGGCATCGATGCCCTGAAACTGGCCAAAGAACCAAACTTCGCCGTGTTTCTAGGCGCCTGCTTACTAATTGGCATTCCCATCCAAATGTACTTCGCCTTTTTTAACATGTTCCTCAATGACATCGGGGTTGAACATGTAGCGAGCAAGATGACTTTGGGACAAGTATCCGAAGCCGCCTTTATGGTCTTCGTCCCTTGGATGATTGGTCGCGTGGGATTGAAATGGATGATGACGCTGGGCTTGGCATTTTGGTCTCTGCGCTACTTCCTCTTCGCCGGCATCTCGGTCGACGCCCAGTTCCTTATCTTGTTCTCGATTCTCATCCACGGAGCCTGCTACGACTTTTTCAATGTTACCGGATCGATCTACGTCGATTTGAAGGCGGGTGAACGCTATCGAGGAGCCGCTCAGGGCTTGTTCATGCTCGTCTTTCTTGGTATCGGCAAGTTTTTCGGATCCAACTTGGCCGGCTTCATCGCTTCCATACATCAAGGGGATGGTGTCGGCACTCAATATAATTGGAGTGGGATATTCAATACAACGGGTATCATTACGGCGATCATTACGATTCTATTTATCATTTGGTTCCGAGACAAGAAGAAGTACGATTTGAACAAGGTCGATGGGTAAAGAGGACTACATAAAAGTAGAACAGGCATCCTGCCTGTTTCTAAACATAGCCTGGAAGGCTGCGCTACCCTAGGATCGCGTTCCTCGCCTAGCGGGACCGCATCTACAAATAATAACAGTCAAACAACAGACTATCATACGCAATGAAGAAAGTAGGTATTATTGGATGCGGAGCTAGAGGCTTGCATCATATCGGATTCAACATGGTCGACCAGCGGGAGGAGTGCGGGTTGGAGATCGCGGCTGTGGCCAATCGCTCCCGGGAAAGTTCCGACTATGCTGCTGGCGAGATCGACAAGCGCTATAATGATCAGGGACACCAAGCGACCGTTCAATCCTGCCGGGAATATCGAGAATTGCTCGATGATGAATCCATCGATTTGATTATTATCACATCGCACACCGATGCTCATCGCGAACATGCTCTAGCAGCTCTCGCATCTGGCAAAAAAGTCTATCTGGACAAGCCCATTTCCGTCACTTTGGAAGATGCCCACGCAATCGCCGAGGCCGAACAGCAAACGGGCAATCGGCTTCTGATGGGTTTCACGCGTCGCTACGAAGCTTCGTGGATCAAAATGAAAGAATTGCTGGACGCGGGCGCAGTCGGCTCGCTGCAAATGGTTCTGCTTCGCTCAATCATTCCCTACAGCCGCTATCTGCAAGGGTGGCATCGCAAGACCGAGTGGTCCGGCGGTCCGCTAAACGACAAGTGTAGCCATCACTTCGACGTCTTCCGCTGGATGGCCAGCTCGGATTGCCAATCCATGAGCGCTTTCGGTGGACGCTCGGGCGTGTTCAAACCGGACCCGACCGCTCCAGCTCGATGCCGGGATTGCGATCGGGATTGCCCCTACCGACGCTCTGAGGTACTGGAAGAAAGCAAAGAAACCGTTAGTAGCGATTTCGTCAATACACGGAATCCCGATGATGAACGTTCCATCCAAGACGCATGCGTCTTTAGTCCCGACAACGACGTCGAGGATTTCGGAAGCGTCAACATGCAACTCGGCCAAGGCGTGGTCGGAAATCTTTTCTTCACCATTTTTGGTCCTCTGGCTCCCGATGGGGAGACGCTGGAGCTCGTTGGCGACTCAGGACGCCTAGTCCTGTCGCGTTCCGACGGAATGATTCGAAGCTACACGAATTTCGGTAAGGAAACCGATACCTTCTTCGCCGGGGGAGCGGATTTCGAGTCCTCCCATTATGGCGCGGACAAAACTTTGATCCGCCAGCTGAGCGGCTTTTGCGATGGGGCGGAACCAATCTGCGACGCCCAGGACGGCTTAAAGTCTCTGCAAATGGTCTGCGGAGCTAGGGACTCGTTTAAAGACCGCGGAGCTCTAATGAATATTTAGTTACTCTTGAATTTCACAAAAGCGATTCGTTTCAGTGGAGCCAACTGTAGGAGCGGGTTTATCCCGCGATTCAATATGAAATGTATATCGCGGTATAAAGCCGCTCCTACGATTAAAACGCCTAACAAACAATGACAACCAGATCTAATTTCTACGCAGACAAGCAGCTCCTGTTTGGCGATCTTCACAATCACTGCGGGCTTTCCTATGGCCATGGATCATTGGAAGACGCTTTGCGGAACGCTCGCGAGCAGCTGGATTTTTGCTCGATTACCGGACACGCTCACTGGCCGGACATGCCCGAGCCCGATGAGCGAATACAATATATAATCGACTTCCACAACGAAGGCTTTGCGAAACTCAAGCGTAATTGGCCTAGAATGATGGATACACTGAAGGCGTACGACCAAGAAGGTTCCTTCACAGTCTTTCCGGGATTCGAGATCCACTCCAACGCTGATGGGGACCGAACCATTCTCTACAAAGAATTGAGTGGCGAGATCATCTATGCCGACAGCATTCCTGACCTCCATAAACGCTTGAGCGCTTTGAAAGAGGAGGGCGTTGAAGCCTTGGCCTTCGCTCACCACATTGGCTACCGACGCGGGACACGCGGGATCAACTGGAGTACCTTCGATGCAAAGTGGAGCCCATTTATCGAGATCATCTCAATGCATGGCTGCTCCGAATCAAGCGAGAACACGCGGCCATTTCTCCACTCCATGGGAGGGTCCGATTGGGAAAGTACGGCTCAATATGGACTAGAACAGGGGCACCTATTCGGATTTTCTGGACACACCGATCACCATAGCGGGCATCCAGGAAGTTATGGCCATGGCGTCACGGGCTTGTGGTCGACTGGCAACGACCGTAATGCGATCTGGGAGGCTTTCAAGAATAGAAGGCTCTACGCTCTCACGGGCGATCGAATTCGTCTTGAGTTCTCTCTCAATGAAGAACCGATGGGATCCGTTCTCGAGCATGAAGGCTCCTGTTCGTTCGATGTTCGTGTAAAGGGCGCAGGCCCTTTAGATTCCGTCGACATTGTCAAGAATGGTCAATTGGCCTACCGAGCATCCCAAGTCGATTTTGAAAGTCGCCACCAAAAAGGCGATACAATCCACACCTTCATCTACCTTGAGCTTGGATGGGGGGAGCGCAACAAGGCTGTACCTTGGAATGCTGAGCTCGGCATTGATTCGGGATCTATCAAACGTGTTGAACCGAGATTCCGCGGACGCGAGGTCGTTTCTCCTGTCGAAGGCGAGAGTTCAGATTCCGGATTTTACGAATCGAATTGGAAGCAAGTAAATGAACGAGCGGTGGCCTTTACTACGGTCACGCGAAGCAATCCCAATAACGCGACGAATGCCTCCCAAGGCATTTGCCTAGAAGTGGAAATGCCAAAGCAAGGTAACATCCAGGCCATGATCAATGGTCAATCGGTAAGCATGCCAATAGAGCGTTTGGCCAGGGGCGCTCGCACGGGACATCTAGGAGGGATCGATTCTCCTGCTTATCGATTTCACCGAGCCCCGTTGTCTCACGAATTTATTTGGAATCTAAAATGGGAAGATGTCGGCAAAACCGGTGATACCTATTATGCGCGGGTTCGCCAGCTAAACGACCAATGGGCCTGGAGCTCGCCAATATTCTTGAGGTAGGGAGGGTCTAGAGAATCGTATCAGGTAGCGGCCGATCTCCGAGCGGCCACATTGATTGCTATAGCGAGAAGTTTCGAAAATGCCCGCTCGGCTCGCGCCGCCGTATCCCGCATTTGCGGGAGTAGGCATGAGATCGGCCGCTACCGCTGTCAGCTCAGCTTCCCGCCAATGAACCGAGCAATATCGTTGCTCGATGCAATTTTCCGTTACAATCTAAGGTAGAGATTGCTCGTATTCCGGCAGTTCCGGACATTCCGTTAGTCATTCAAGTCGAAATTAAGCACCCCTTCCTATGACAATTTTTCGAATCATCAGCGTCGCTTGTATCGCTATCCTCCCGACATTTCCTTCTCGGGCTGAACATGATCAGCATTTCATAGCTCACACCATCGACGACAGTATTCAAATCGGATATGGCCTCGCCATCGGAGACATAGATGGAGATGGGGATGATGACGTTCTTCTGGCGGACAAGAGGGATTTTGTCTGGTACGAAAATCCCACATGGGAGAAGCATCTGTTTTGGACTCTGGAGACCCAAGAAACGAGCAGCTCCATGCGGGATAATGTTTGTATCGCCGCAAAAGATCTTGATGGAGACGGAAAAGTTGAAGTGGCCGTCGGCACTAATTGGAACCCGGGGGAAACGGCCAGCGAAGAGAAGTCGGGTGGCGTTTGGTTCGTAGGCTCATTAGGACGCATCGAACCTGTAAAACTCCCACACGATCCCACCACCCACCGTATGGGCTGGGCGAGGGGAGAGCGAAACTACGCTCTCGTGGTTGTTCCGCTGCACGGTCGCGGAAACCAAGGCGGGACCGGGAAAAACGGCTCCCGGATCTTCGCTTACGACACCGGTAAGAATCCCTACCGCTCCGATTGGAAACGCCGTCTTGTCGACGATAGCCTTCACAAAACGCACAACTTCGATATATTTGAAACGACTTCCTCGAGGGGCCAAAGCCTGCTGCTTGGAGGAGCCGAGGGATTCCGAATCGCCACCTCATCCGGAAGCGGCTGGAATTCAGCTGAGCTGCCCGGCATGGACCGAAGCCCTGGCGAACTGCGCGTTGGAAAACTACATGAGGATGGATCTCCAGCCATCTTGGCGGCAATCGAACCGATGCATGGCAACAACGTCGTCTACTATGAGCAACAGGAAGCCGGTATATGGGAGAGAACCGTACTGGATAATCGGCTACACCAAGGACACGCCATCGCAATCGCGGACCTGTTGGGAACGGGATCCATGCAAGTAGTAGCAGGCTGGCGGAATAGGGATTCAAAAGGGCGCGTTGGCATTCGACTTTACACGCCAACAGCCGAGGGTCGATGGGAAATCAGCGCTATTGATGACGATAACATGGCCTGTGAAGATATCAAACTGGCCGACCTAAACGCTGACGGACGATTGGATATAATTGCTTCGGGTCGAAGCACTAAAAATGTAATCATCTATTGGAACCACCTCGTTCAACCGACTGATTAAAGTTTCGGAATCTCTACCGTATCCAGTAAACACACTACGCTGACCTCATTTGTGTATTTGCTAGGCGCGATTTTTTCGTAAACCCCAGCATTCGGCTCGGCAACTCCTTGACAGGGCGCAATTTGTGAGCCAATATAGAAGTCGGTTCGAGTCTTTCGGAACAGTCCAATTTAATCATTAAGTATTGTTGTTTACCAAACAGCAATGAATGATAATCTCGGTTGTTCCGAAGGAAGGCTGACGCCTACCGACGAACCAATTCTTAGAATACAAATCCCCAATACAACATTCATTCTATGACATCGGCTCATTTAACCATCCCGATTAGCATCGCTGTAGTGGCTCTCATCTTTGCCTTCATCAAATTTCGCTCCATAATGAAACGGGACGAGGGCAGCGGAGAGATGCAAGACATAGCCAAACGCATACAAGAAGGGGCCTTCGCATTCCTTAAAGCTGAATACACCTGGCTTGCCGTCTTCGTTGCCATCGTGTTTATGGCCATAGCCCTGTCGCCCGCTGATTTGGGACTCGGGATCCGAACAGCAATCGCCTTTGTTTGCGGGGCAGCAGCCTCTGGTTTAGCCGGATTTTTTGGCATGCGCACGGCGACACGCGCTGCGGTCAGAACCACTCAAGCGGCACGGAAGAGCGTGCAAGACGCCTTAGGGATATCTTTCAATTCTGGATTGGTCATGGGCTTCTGCGTTGTGGGGCTTGGATTGCTAGGCATATCCCTCTTGACTCTGTTCTACAAAGGAGCGGGACCGATCAACGAGCACGTGCTCGAGCAAGTGCTTGGCTTTAGTTTCGGAGCCTCCTCGATCGCTTTGTTCGCCCGTGTTGGTGGTGGGATATTCACGAAAGCGGCTGACGTCGGTTCCGATCTCGTCGGCAAAGTGGAGGCTGGCATTCCGGAAGACGATCCCCGCAATCCAGGCACCATCGCCGATAATGTGGGCGACAACGTGGGCGACGTCGCGGGAATGGGAGCCGATTTATTCGAATCTTACGTAGGTTCTATTATCGCGGCCATGACTTTAGGCGCGGCCCTCTTCATTGGCCAGGAGAACATATCCAGCGTAGTACTTCTTCCTCTCGCGGTATCAGCATGCGGCATAATCTCCTCGGCTCTCGGGAGCTACTTCGTAAAGGCCAGAAGCGAACCCGCGCTCCATGGAGCCTTGTTTCGGGGCTTGCTTGTCGCCTCCATCATCATGATGGCTGGCACATACGCGCTAGTCTCCTTTGTATTCGATTTCGAAGGACTCGCGCTCAATGGCGATTCAATTTCCGGAATGAACCTGTTTTGGGCCATCCTTTCCGGTTTGATCGCCGGCGTGGCAATCGGCAAAGCGACTGAATACTACACTGCCAAGGAGGCAAAGCCCGCTCAATACATTGCCGCCCAATCCAAGACCGGGACGGCTACGAACATAATTCACGGCATTGCTACCGGGATGGAATCCGTCGCAATCCCCGTACTTTTGATCTGCGCAGCGATCTACTTCGCATTCTCTCAAGCCGGTGTCTACGGCGTCGCTATCTCTGCCGTTGGAATGCTTTCCACCCTGGGTATCTCTCTCGGAGTGGACGCCTATGGACCGGTCGCGGACAACGCAGGCGGTATGGCTGAAATGGCAGCTCTGCCCGAGGAAGTGAGAAAGCGTACAGACGCTCTAGACGCTGTTGGGAATACCACCGCCGCCGTAGGTAAAGGATTCGCCATAGGATCCGCAGCTCTCACCGCGCTAGCCCTTTTCAATGCCTATTGCGAAAAAGCTGTAGATGGGCCCGGCACGCTGACGCTAAATATTAACAGCACCGATGTCATGATCGGCCTGCTGGTCGGGGGACTGCTTCCATTTCTGTTCAGCGCTATGACCATGCGGGCAGTAGGCAAGGCTGCCAATCATATGGTTGATGAAATCCGGCGCCAGTTTCGGGAAATACCAGGAATACTTGAAGGTAAGAATCCTCCTGATGCCGCCAGATGTGTTGAAATCTCCACTACGGGGTCATTGAAAAACATGATCGCTCCAGGACTTATGGCCGTGGCCATTCCCGTACTGATTGGAAAACTATTCGGCGCCCAAATGCTAGGAGGCCTATTGGCTGGCGCTCTCGTATCGGGCGTCATGCTTGCCATCTTCATGGCCAATTCTGGCGGCGTTTGGGACAATGCCAAAAAGTACATCGAAGAGGGCCATGAAGGCGGGAAAGGTTCCGACGCCCATAAAGCCGCAGTCGTCGGCGATACAGTAGGCGATCCTTTCAAAGACACTTCCGGACCATCCATCAACATATTGATAAAGTTGATGACGGTGGTAGCCCTCGTCTTTCTGCCCTGGTTCGTCGGGTAGGGGAAGCAGGTAGCGACCTGTCTCAGGCCTATATCGATGCTACGGCGGCGCAAGCCGAATGGCCACAATCTAATAAAGTAGAACAGGCATCTTGCCTATACCCAGGAGTTGAGATCACAGGTTGGAAGCCTACGCTACCTTTATTGCCGCCCTGCCTGAGCCGGTGCTGCTACTGAGCGAAGGCGTGAGATAGAGTTTCGCCTTTTTTGCCCTATTCGGAATGATGGAAACCGACCTCGGAGGCGGTTTTTCATGCACCGATTTCAGACAATGCCATCCGCCGTTTACTCATTCTATTTGGCGAATAGCATGCGGTAGGGAGGACCGGCTCGGTCCTCCAATTCATAGTCCTATTGCGGAGGACCGAGACGGGCCTCCCTAGCAAAAGAACGAGAAAAATCCATTCGTGTTTTAAACGATCCTACTGCCTAATCTCGTCCGGATACACTTCGCGCTGGGATTCTGGCCGCGTGATGGCGTGCTTGGCAATGGTAGGGCGGGATTCGCCTGCTCGCTCCATCGCCTGTAGAATCCGTTCTTGCAGATGATCAGCCACCTCTCGATGGGATGCGTATCCGATCACGTTCTGCAGCTCGTAAGGATCCGAATGTAAATCGTATAAGAAGCGCTCTTCATAGTCTTCCGAATCGGGATCCTTCCAACCATCGCCATCCGGGGCCACGATGCCGTATTTCCATCTGCTCGTTCGCAAAGCTCTTCCCACTTGAGATTCGCTTATCTGGATGAACACTTCCTGTTCCCAATCCTTGGACTCACCTCTGAGAACAGGCATCAGCGAACGTCCGGGCATATCACTGGGCGGCTCGATTCCGCTAGCGTCTAGCAAGGTTGGCACAAGGTCCACCAGGCTCGTGACCTCCTTGCGTCGCCCCCCTCCATCGAAACCAGGACCGCAAAAAGCGGTGGGAACGCGAACAGAGGATTCATGACAAGATCGCTTGTATTCAGAATTTCGCGTCTTGAAGTGGCAGCCATGATCAGCTGTGTAGAGAATAATTGTCTCATCGTCGATTTTCAGGCTCTTCAGAGCGTCGCGTATTCGCCCCAAACTTTCGTCGAGGCGTTTGATCATGCCCAGGTAGCCCCCTAGATGCTGGCCAGCGCTGCCTCCTAATTGCTGCAGATCAGGAGGCATCCATTTTCCTGTATATTGCTCCCGATATCCGTCTGGTGGCGGATAGTCGTCGACGTGGTTTTGATGATGGGGCTCCAGATAAGATGTGAAGAGAAAGAAGGGCTTATCTTGCTTGTTGGCGTCGTCAATGTAGCGAATAACCGCATCCGTCATCGCATCTATTCGGTAGCCAGGCAGATGAACTTTCTCATTATCCTTGTCCCAAAGATTGCAGTCGTAGGCGTCGGAACAGAATTCCAGCAAATTGGCGGCTAGCCAATAATCGTAGCCTCCGCGCTCTTCGACAGGTACAATATCTCGGTTCGTCCCCAGATGCCATTTACCAATGTATCCAGTATTGTATCCAGCTTGGGTATAGAGTTGGGCAATCGTTGTCAGACTTTTGTCCAGCGGTATATCATTTCTAAAGGATCCTGTTTGCGTGGCGTACAATCCTGTTTGCAAGCACGAGCGAGCGGGGCCGCATACCGGCTGGCAAGTGATCGAGGAGTCAATGTGAGTTCCGTGATCGGCCATGCGATCGAAATTGGGTGTTAGGCCGAGCGGATTACCATGGGCGCCACAGGTATCCCAGCGTTGCTGGTCGGTGAAGAAAACGATTAC
>NZNM01000072.1 GCA_002694885.1 Opitutaceae bacterium
CATCTCGACCGTAAGTTACAGCCCGGTAGCTTTCTGCCAAATCGAGCTTGCAAAACAGGTATCTAGGAAAAAGAGGTTCGAGAACTTCACGCCGGACACGACGAATCGTCTTCTTGCGTTTGAGTCGAGGATAGTAGGTCGCCAAGCCCAATTCGTTCTGCAAGTAGTGTTCTACAAGCTTCTCTTTCTTTGGCTTCGTATGAATGCAATACCAGTTCATAGGTCGCTGTATGGGCACCATACCCAGCAAGCATTAGAGATTTTTCAAGCACGGAAGGGTAAATAAGGCGTAAGCTTGGAAAAGAGGCATTGAGGCGGAATGAGCGAAGTCAAAGAACATGCAGATTCAGATAGTCGCGCTAGGAGAGCGGGCTCTCCAATAGAATGTAGTTTGACCTGATCAATTGAATGAACCTATTGAGCTGCCGAAGGGAAACTTCCGATTAGGAAACTTCGAGTTTTCGTTCGACACGATGGCAGGATGCCGCTTTTTGAAAGTCGATGCGAATTCTGATTACAGGGGCTGCTGGATACATTGGCTCGAACCTCGGTCTAGAGGCGCGATCCCGTGGATTTGACGTATCAGGAATAGACGTATTCACAAATTACTACAGCCCTGAGCTTAAACGGGCAAATGAAAAGCGACTCTTGGATACGGGAATTTCTATTGCTAACATTGATTTGGCGGAAGCGCCACTAGAGGATCTCTTAGCGGGTTCCGACGCGGTAGTCCACTTGGCGGGACAACCTGGAATCTCAAAGACTACACCGTGGATAGACTACAATCGCAACAATGTAGTAGCGACTCATAGGCTAATAGAAGCGGCTAGGGCCGCGAATGTATCGAAATTTATAAACATCTCTTCATCTTCAGTGTACGGTATACGTGCGATGGATACAGAAGTTTCCGAACCGAAACCAGCATCCTGGTATGGGGAAACCAAACTCGCGGCGGAGCTTGAGGCGATTGGAGCGCATCGCCTGTCAGGCTTCCCGTCTTGTTCATTACGCCTATTTTCCGTGTATGGCGAACGCGAGCGCCCGGAAAAACTGTTTCCGAAGCTGATAAGATCGATTGATCAAGATAGGGAATTTCCGTTATACGAAGGGAGCGTGGATCATCAGCGTTCATTTACGTATGTTGGGGACATCTGTCAGGCTATCCTATCGGCGTTGGATTGCTGGGATCAGGCTGTAGGGGAGATTTTTAACGTAGGATCGGATAGGTGCTTTGCGACAGGTGAAGCCATTTCCCTTGTCGAGGATATCATGGGCAAAAAGGCTCGTATTAAAACGATTCCAGCCCGCCCGGGGGATCAGAAGGCGACGCATGCGAACGTAGAAAAGATTAGAAGTCGCCTTGAGTGGGAACCCAAAACGAGTTTGAGAGATGGGTTGCGGAGGATGGTCAATTGGTACTTTGCCGAGGTGAAGGGTCGAATCGAGTGGAAGTAGGAAACTGGGTATGAGTGTACAGAGCATAGCGACGGTGATGCAGACTCGGGGTGGATTCTTAGCCGGAGGGGAGTTTGTGTGGGTGTCGGCGAATCGTGATTTGGTTGCTAATCAAGGCGAGCGTATGCGGTTGGGCTCGCGAAGCGCGGCTGTTTGCGCAACTCTCTCAAGATCCTGTTGCCATGAATTCGAATCTTACGCGATTGTTGTTGGTCGCTGGGGCAATTGCCTTAGGACTAAAGTCCCCGTTCAGAGCATCTGTACCTCCGATTCAAGAAGTGGTATTCCAGGCAGTCTGGCAGGAAATTGACGCGAATTATTACGATCCGCAATTCGGAGGCAAAGATTGGGACGCGATTGGAGAGCGGTATCGCCAGCGATTAGCTGCTATCGAGACTGTTGAGGCGTTTGACGACCTGATGGAAGAAATGCTGAGGGAATTGGGAGATTCGCATTTCTCCATTGCTTCGCCAGCGTTCAACCAACTGATGCCTAATAGCTGGCGAGGTGGAGACGTGGGGATGGATTTGTCGGTAGTGGGAAACCGAGTCATAGTCCATCGAGTGCAGCCGGGAGGAGCAGCTGCACTGGCAGGAATCCGGGCGGGCCAAGAGCTGATCTCTGTGGGCGGCGAGCGCGTTTCGGATTTGCGGAAGAACGTCGTCAACTCAGGAGTATTCAAGAATAGCCTACCGTACTATCTGCTGGAAGCAGTGGAAAACCGTTTCTTTGGACCTCCGGGGCATCAAATCTCTTGCAGCTTCAAGTTGGGACGGATTTCGCAGGGAATGACTTACACGGTGAAATTGAAAAGCTACGAAGGAAGAATGTCTTCCCAATTGGGGAATCTGGCTGAAACGCCAATGGTTTTAGAAAGCCGGATTCTGGATTCGAACATTCAATATCTGCGATTCGATCTGTGGTTTCCGAGCCTGATGGAGGAGATGCGGTCCATTGTTCGTGAGATGGATGCAACGACCAAGGGATTGATAATCGATATCCGAGGAAATCCTGGGGGTATTGGATTGATGGCTACAGGCTTGGCGGGTATGCTCGTGGACGAGGAGTACGAGATGGGGCGGATGCTCCTGCGTCGCGGACACTTGAATTTCAATGTCTATCCGCAAAATGGGGCTTACCTGGGTCCGGTAGCTGTCTTGGTGGATAACAACTCGATTTCCACCAGCGAGATTTTCGCAGCCGATATGCAAGAGACGGGGCGAGCCCGGCTATTTGGAACTAGGACTGCAGGCGCCGCCTTGCCCTCTGTATTCAAAAAACTCCCGAACAATTACTATTTGCAGATGGCCATCGCGGATTACACTACGCAGGAGGGGAACCGCATTGAACAATTGGGTGTCACTCCTGACGAGGTCGTCTCGCTTTCTCGAACGAAGCTTCGTCGAGGAGACGATTCGGTGATCGAGGCTGCTCGAAATTGGATCTTGCGGCAATCCCAATAAGGCGAGATAGAGAATGGCAAATGGGCAGGACACCAATTCTTTTGGGGAGCATTTTTCTGATGTTGAACGGTCCTCCCGCTACTTTTGGGGAAATCGAGCCGGCGGCGGAAAAGATCTTCGAGGCTTACGCTGAATTTCTGGGCGGGGAGAAAGCGTTCGCGGAAATCGATACGGCTCGTCTGGAAATGAAGATGGAGATGCCTGGACTGGGCATGAAAATGGACCGGACAGTTACCTTTAAAGCTCCGGATAAGATATACGTGGATGTGGATATTGAGGGCTATGGCAGAATGCGCCAGGGATTCGATGGCGCAACCGGCTGGGCGATCGATCCGATTCAGGGCAGAAGAGAGTTGAGGGGCCGCGAGCTCGATCAATTGAGAGAAGAGACGAATTTCAAGGAGGGTCTCTATCTGACTGATAAGTATGCGTCTGCGAGAGTGTTGGGCAAAAGCGATGACGGCCTGACAATGGTGGAATGCATCAAGGCGGATAATGGCCTTAAAGAACCCCTTTATTTTGAAGAGCCAGAGGGCCCCTTGCGAAGAAGCGACTATACAGAGGATATGGGACCTCAGGGAAGCGTGCCCGTTTCCGCTCGCGTCGATGTTTACGAGAAAGTGGGGGATATCCGTCTCCCGATGGAAACCAGCGCGGAAATGATGGGGACGAGCATGCGGGTGATGATCACGCATTTCGAGCCCAATGTCGAAGTAGACGATTCTATCTTTGAAATGCCGGAATGAACGCCTTTTCGCAATCTCCTTTACCTGAATCGAACAGTGAATAGTCTCAGACAAAAAATCTAGTATATCTATGAAATCCATCGTCGCCTTGCTTATCGTTTCCTTCATCGCATCCGCTTCGGCATTTGGAGCGGACGCTCTTCCTAAAACGCCTTCGCCAGAAGGGGCGAAAGCCTACATCATTTCACCCAAAGATGGAGCGACAGTTAAGTCGCCAGTGCGCGTGCGCTTCGGTCTCGTGGGGATGGGGGTTGCTCCAGCGGGTGTCGATATTCCGGATACGGGCCATCATCACTTGATTATCGATCTGGATGAGCTTCCCAGTTTGGATGTTCCGCTTCCCGCCACCGAGAATGTCGTCCATTTCGGAAAAGGGCAAACGGAAGCCAAGATCGAATTATCCCCGGGCAAGCACACTTTGCAACTCGTGCTCGGTGACAAGATACATTTGCCTCATTCGCCTGCTGTGATCTCGAAGAAGATCACCATCACGGTTAAGTAATTAGGTTTTGTGGGGCGGTTTTTGATCGCGTCGTTGCCGCCCGCTAAAGGGCATCTCCGATTCTACCGATTACGAGAGGGGAAACGGGTTCTTGCTCTTTGTTGGCCTCTGCGCCAAGTAGGAGACTGAAACCCCTCGAACACAGATTCCCATGGAATCCAATGAATCTGAATCGCCTAGGGATCCCTCACCCCAAGACGCCGTCCCATCGCGGTCTTTTTCCGATGAAACTGCTCCACCTCTCCCACCGCTTCAACCTGTCGGGTTCTCGTTTACCGGAGATACAGGCGAGTACTTTCGCATCTGGATTGTCAACGTGCTCCTCTCGATCATTACTCTCGGCTTTTACTGGCCCTGGGCGATTGTGCGCACGAGGCGGTATTTCTACTCGAATACCCATCTGGGTGGCCACTCCTTCGATTACTTGGCCAAACCCAAGAATTTGCTGATCGGGTACCTGGTTGTCCTCGTCTTTTTCGCCATCTATCTATTGGCGGGCGTTTTCAATCCCCTTTTCGTCTATCCGGTAATCCTCGTCTACGGCATCGCGGCGCCTTGGATGATCTACAAGGCGTTTCGTTTCCGAGCCAAGAATACCGCCTATCGGAATGTGCGCTTCAAATTCTGCGGAAACCTGAACGACTCGTACGTTACCTTTCTAGCATGGGCGGCACTCATCCCGTTTACCTTAGGATTCATCCTGCCATATTGGGAAATGAAGAAGAAGGAGTACTTTTTCGACAATCTCCAGTTCGGAAAGACCTTTTTAAACTTTAAGCCCAAGGCGGCAGAGTACTACAAATACTACCTTCTGTTTTTCGCTGTTGGAATGGGGCTCTATTTTGTCCTCATATTCATTGTTATTGGAGCGGCGGCAATATTTGGCGCGACGGCCAATACGACCACGCCGGATGCCTTGCCTGAAGAAGGCCTGGCGATCCTGATGATCGTTGGCGCAGTCATTGGCTATGTGATCCTTATCATAGTGGGCGTTATTTTCCAAAAGGGATTGTGGTTGCTTATTTTCAACTACAACATGTCGGTTTGGACGCTGGGGAAATTCGGGTTCGAATCGAAAATGAAATTCGCGAAGTATGTAGGAATTGCCGTGACTAACGTGTTAGCCAGCATTTTTTCTTTAGGGCTATTGATTCCATGGGCCAAGGTTAGGATCACGAAATACAAGATGGAGAATCTCTTCCTCCTGGCTCCAGGAGGAAAGCTGGGCGAGCATTTCGAAGCGGAAATGGAAGAGGAAGGCGCGTTTGGCGAGGCGGCGACTGACTTTATGGACTTCGAAGTTGGATTGTGATTGAGTTCAAGGGCATTCTTTATCGGTCGGGTTCATCTCACGCCTTCGATGCCGTTGCCCAGATTTCGGAACGCGGAGCCGTTACTCTCGTAGTAGATGAGGATTCCAAGAAGTATGCGAAGGGCGAATACGAAGTAGAACCGCGACTGGGGAAAGCTAATCGCATTATCCGTTTTTCCGATGGCGTTCGTTTTGAGACCGGCGAACACGAAGCTTTCGCGAGTTTCGAAGGCGTGTTCGTCGCTAGCGGCATGCTGCGATTCGTCGACTGGATGGAATCGCGGTGGCTGGTGGCATTGGGAAGCATTGTTGGGATAGCCGTTTTCGTATTCCTGTTTTTCGAGTACGGCATGCCCATGGGGGCGAAGTACGTAGCTTTTGAAGTTCCGCAAAGCGTGCGGCAAACGCTTTCGGAAAATGGACTCAAAACGATTGAACGCTATGGATCCTTCGAAGAAAGCTATTCAATGCGAATGCATCGGCTAGGGGAGGCGGCCTTTGATCGAGCATTAGGTCTCGTCTCGGATTCGTTGAATCCAGAATTCGATTACGAATTGCGGATCTATGAGTCGCCTACAATTGGCCCCAATGCGTTCGCTCTGCCTTCCGGGTTGATAGTCGCGACAGAAGCATTCATCGAGCTTTGCGAGACTGAAGAGCAAATGGTGGCGGTTTTTCTGCATGAAATCGCCCATGTGGAGCTACAGCATGGCTTGCGTTCCTTGATTCAGGATACGGGGGTATTCCTGATGCTCTCTATGATTCTTGGGGATTTTTCATCTCTGGGTGGAATGGCCGCTTCGCTTCCAGCCCTTGCTATCGAATCCCGCTATTCACAGAATTTCGAGACCGAAGCTGACCTCTATGCTGGAAAGATTCTAGAAGCCCATGGCATAGGTGCGGAAGCAATGAAGGAGATTCTGATTCTGCTCCATAGCGACGTGCCAGATTTGGATCTCGTTCAGTTCCTCGCTTCTCATCCAGACTTGGAAGAGCGATTGCGGGCCCTGGATTCCCTAGCGGAAGAGAACTAATACCACATGCAAAAAGGTTTGATAGGATAGTGCAGGCTCTAGCGGGAGCAGTGCAAGGGTGCGCGGCGCTTGCGACGCCGCTAACACCGCCCAAGCCCTCTCGATTCCCGCTATCCTATCAAACCTTTTTGTGTGTGGTATATTCAATCGGGAAGCGTTGCAGCGTTAAGAAATTGGCGCTTTACCGGTCTTGATCTCTTGAGGCAAACGGTCTAGCGGTACGGTTTTCGTTAAAGACCGCGTAGAGTAGCGGGAAGATTGCAGTCCAGAAATAATAGCATGAACGTTAAGAAAGTAGGCATTTTGACAGCGGGCGGGCTCGCCCCATGTTTATCATCCGCCATAGGCGGACTCATCCAGCGATACACGGAGATCGCTCCTGATGTGGAAATTATTTGCTACACAAATGGCTATTGGGGATTGCTCAAGGGCCTCAGCATCAAGGTAACCCCGGATATTCGCGAAAGTGCCGGCGTTCTTCATCTCTATGGTGGGAGCCCGATAGGGAACTCGCGGGTCAAATTGACGAATGTAAAGGATTGCGTGAAACGGGGTTTGGTAAAGGAAGGCGAAGATCCCCAGAAGGTGGCGGCCGATCAACTGGTGGCAGACCATGTGGATGTTTTGCATACGATTGGCGGCGACGACACCAACACGGCGGCTGCGGATCTAGCAGCCTATTTGGCGGAGAATGATTACGATTTGCGGGTGATCGGCATGCCGAAGACTATCGACAATGACATTTATCCTATCCGGCAGACTTTGGGGGCGTGGACCGCTGCGGAGCATGCGGCCAATCATTTTACTAATGTGGTGGCGGAGCATAATTCGAGTCCACGGATGCTAATCATCCATGAGATTATGGGTCGCCATTGCGGTTGGCTCGCGGCGGCGACGGCGAAAGAGTACCACGATCGCCTGAAGACCAAGCCTTGGCTGCCGGAATTGGGATTAAGCCGCGAGCGCCACGACGTGCACGCGGTTTATTTGCCCGAACTAGAAATCGATCTTGATGCGGAAGCGGAAAGGTTGATGCGTATAATGGATGAGCATGGCAACGTTAACATCTTCCTCAGCGAGGGTGCTGGCGTGGATGCAATCGTGGCTGCCAAGGAAGCGGCGGGCGAGGAAATCATACGCGACGCATTCGGGCATGTGCAGCTCGACTTCATTAATCCAGGTCAGTACTTCGCCAAGCAATTTGCGGAGAAGATCAAAGCGGAGAAGGTGCTTGTTCAAAAGAGCGGCTATTATTCGCGGGCCGCGGCGGCCAATGCTAAGGATCTAAATCTAATTAAAAGCTGCGTGGACACGGCGGTAGAGTCGGCGTTGGCCGGGCATAGCGGCGTGGTTGGGCATGATGAAGATAACCAAGGCATCATGCGGGCTTGCGAATTTGAGCGTATCAAGGGAGGCAAGCCATTCAACGCGAATCAAGATTGGTTCGATGAACTGCTATCAGAACTTGGGCAGCCGAAAGGCGCGCTGGCGGCTGCGCACTAGCTGAAGTGTAGAGAGAGTATTCAGGAACGGTGGTCCGCTCGACTTCCTCGATCGTCATCAAGCCGAGGATAGCCTTCTTGAGGGCATCCTGGCGTAGCGACATACAGCCGATTTCCTTAGCGGCTTGTTGAAGCTTGTAGATGGGTTCGCTGTTCGAGATCACGCTCCGCATCTCCTCCGAAATTTCGAGAACTTCGTGGATGGCTACACGACCTGAGAAACCCGTCATGCGGCAAGATCCGCAACCGCGTCCATGCCGTTCTGCATCAAGAAGACCTTTTTGATTCCCAGGTCCATTAGCAAAAGCTTCATGAACGTGCGCATATACGCTTCGTCGTCCGCAATGAGAGCGGTGATTTCTTTATTCATCAGTAAGTTTCCGTTTGAAGGTTATCGCAAATCGAGCGCCGCCTTCGGATCGGTTCTCGGCAAGAATATCGCCACCGTGCCGCTGCATAATTCGGTGGCAGACGAAGAGCCCGATGCCGCTGGAAGACTCGCCACTGGTAGGCATATTCGAAGTACGGCCGAATCCCTTGAATAGCGCGTGGAATTCTTTTTCTGGAATCCCGGGTCCCTCGTCCTCGACTTTAAGGGTTACTGTAATATCATCGTCCTCGATGAGGAGTTTCACGTGAGTATCGCGATTGGAAAATTTGACCGCGTTGGAAATCAGGTTGTCGATCACTCGGGATACAAGCTTCTCGTCAAGTTTAGCAGCTGTGTCTTTTGCTCGATTAACTTTCTCAAGTTGTATTCCCTTATTGGAGGCGTTTGCGGAATGCAGGGTGATAGCGTGGTCAATGAGTTCCTCAAACGATTGAACCTCTGGAGATAGAGGAATTTGCCCGGATTCGAACATAGACACGTCCATGAGATCTTCGACCAGCGTTAGCATGCTTTCGGAAGCTTGAATTATGGTCGTAACCAGTTCTTTCTGGCCTTCTTTAAGCGGTCCGAATTTCTCGCTATCCAAATACTGGGAAATTCCGCGAATGGATACCAAAGGATTTCGCAAATCGTGGGACGCGACGCCGAGAAATTTGGTCTTTGACTCGTTTTGTTTATCCAGTTTTTGGATGCGGTCGAGAGCTTCCCTTTTTTGACGGTACTCGTCGATATGGTGCTCGACTCGACTAATCAGCTCTACTTGTCGCAATGGCTTTATGATGTAGTCATCGGCCCCCGCTTCGTACGCTTGGCTTAACGAGTCCATATTAGATAGGCCCGTGAACATAATAATCGGGATTTCTTCCAATCTGGGATTCAAACTAGCATACGAGCAAAATTCGATCCCGTCCATTTCTGGCATGATAATATCGCAGAGGATCAAGTCAGGGCGACTATCTTTCAGATATTCCAGGGCTTCTTCACCGGAACCAACGCCTGCGAAAGCGATTTTGGCCCGCTCAAGCGTCTTTTTTACCAGCTTTCTAGATAAATGGTCATCATCAACAACGAGAACAATGGGTGTTCTCGCACTTGATGATACGGGTTCGGCCTAACCCGGCTGTGTTTCGATTTGCGGCATACCAGCGTTCCTTAGAGGAATCTATTTACGGTTGCTGAGTAGATCGGCACAGACCGGTCTGGGTTTAGGCGGCGGTTCCTGGCTCGAGGAGCTTTCAGAATAGCGAGCCAGCATTTACGTGAGATTACGAAAAGGCTATTTGGTGGGCCGCTTTTGCTTGGAATCGGGTCATCGCTCCGCGCTAGCGACGCTTATTCCATTCGTCGGATTCGAATCGAGAGAGACAGTTCGCCGCGAATTCTTCATCCCATCCGGGCCAGGATACAAAGGATTTGTGAGCTTTGGCGGTGAGGGCTAATTCGTCGATGAAGGCGTTGTAGTAATCAGTCCAATCAACATTAGGCAGCGAAGGTTTCCAGATGGAGCCCTGCATGAGGTAGCCAGATTTTGTCCGCTTCTGAGCCGCGCCTGCAACCTTCGCGGAAAGATTGTCTAGGACTATGTCGTAGACTTCGGGTTTTTCGAAGCAAACACTGGGGACAGTACTGGTCGAAGCTTCTTCATTGAGCGCGACTTTGGCTCCAAGCGATTGCAATGCGCGAACGATGCACTGATGAATGGATTTGTAGGTCTCGACAGGGGGTAGCGTTCCTAGTGGATGACCTGCAGGAATAATGAGAGAATAGGTCCAATCGTGTTGGTGGTCCACGACTCCGCCGCCAGTGGGTCTACGAATGAGGTCAGCGTTTCGAACCTGGATTTCAGATCGAGCGTATTGATGAGATTGGCTAAGCCCGAACGTGTAGGCCGGTCTTGACCAACTATAGTGGCGTAGGCGAATCGATTCTGGATTTGGATAGCGCTCCAGTAGCATGAAATCGCGGGCCATATTCTCGGCAGCTGACATGCGCGAATTGGGTAGTATGTGCAAGTTCCATGTCATGAAAAGATGTATACGTTTAATAGCTTTCGGCAATCGGCTAGAATTTAAAAGGAATGGTACCAGTCTCGGCACGGATTGGGGATTATAAGCGAGTCCAAATGCTCTTTAAATGCGGCTGGTTGCGTCTTTAGTTGGCCTGCAAGAGGATTCATTTCGAGGGTCAGGTCTGGTGGCCGCTGCGAAAATCTTGGATTGCCGGAAAGCTGGGCCTTTTCAATTAGCGAGCAAGGCAATCCAAAGTGGTCGAGTAGTTGTTCTCCAATCTGAAAGCGTGAAAGCCGTTCTTTTCCAGCCCAATGAAGGATTCCCCTGAAATCGTTTCGCTCGCATAGCTCTACTAGGGCGGTGGCAATATTTTCAGTTGAGCAAGGCTGCCGAAACTCGTCGACGAACAGGGCGGGGCGTTTACCTTCGCTTAGCGAGCCAAGGAGTTGCTCGTGCACGCTCCGGTTTCCTCGAGGGCTATTGCCACTCAGCAGAGGTATTCGAACAATGGATGCAAATTCGGCAGCGAATTTTAGAGAGCGCTCCTCGGACTCGGCTTTATGTGAGCCGTACAGAGAAGTTGGCGAAACAGGATCGTCGACTCGGTAAGGCGGGTTCTTCCCATCGAAAACCTGATCTGTCGATACGTGAATGAATCTAGCGAATAGGTGCTTAGCTAGGAGGGCCAGTTTTTCAGGCAGATCGACGTTGATACGCTTACTGAGCTCTGGGCTCCTTTCGCATTGGTATGGAGTGGATAGAGCCGCGCAATTGACAATTGCGTCTGGAAAGGTTTCCAGGACATTCGCTTCTACGGCGGCCAAGTCGGAGAGATCGACAGATTTTTGTACGGAGAGTCCTTCTAAGGGGGCGGAGTATGAACCTGTAATGCCAAGGACCTCATGGGATCGCTGACTGGCTGCTTGGGCAAACGCGCTCCCAAGCAATCCCGAAGCACCTGTCAGAAAAATTTTCACGGATCGCGAATCGTGTACCGCCAACTATTTAAATAGGCGATGATGCAAATGCCATTCAATTTGCCAAGGCGTCGCTTGAGGGCCGACTTTCAAACGTTTCAGGCAGAGTATAGAGGCTTTTTGGAAGACGACGCACTCCAATGTTTGCATTCCTGTGATGAGATGAGCTGCCAAGCTGGAAAGATTGGGTTCGTGCCCGACAACCATGAGGTCATGCGTCGAATCATCAACGATTTCCGCTGCTGCTATCGGGTCGTCGAATGGCCGTAAGCCATCGACTGTTTTTAACGGAGCAGACAGCTCGAGCCCATCGGCGAGCTGCTGAGCGGTTTCGATTGCCCGTTTTAAATCGCTGTGCCAAATCTCGTTAGGCGCGACCAACGACTTTCCTCTAAGCGCCTGGCAAAGGCGGTCGATTTGACGTTCGCCTTTTTGGCTTAAAGGTCGATCTTCATCCGGCTCTGCGGTTGAGGCATGGGCGTGTCTGACGATATGCAAGATTTGCTGCATGAAGGTGACGGGTCAGGTTTCAAGAAATGATTGAATTTGGATGCGGGCGAGTTCCGATTGTTGAAACACGGTCTTGAAGCTGCCAAAGGAAAAAAGCGAGCCATTAGATAAATCGACACGAATGTGGCGTGGGCAAGTCCGAAGGGTAAAATGGTTACCCTAGTTTAGGAAGCTTTTGAGGGGACACAGTTAATTGGGCAGCTCTTGTGTGGCGTTACATGCCATTTTGTTGGTTAGCGTAGCGAAGAAATGTTTCCATACCTTGTTTCATGGATACGCGAGGGTGGTAGGAGAGGTCACGTTTGGCGGCAGCGATGTCGAACCAGTGATCTTTGGCAAGCTCGGAAGCTACGAAACGAGTCATGGGAGGTTCGCCTTTTAGTCTTAGGGCTTTCCATACGGTTTCCATCAGTCGACCAATGGATATGGCGCGATCGAAGCTTACACTCTTTTCGAGTCGCGGAATTTCATGCAATTCTAGAAGCTCATTGATCCAATTCCAAAGAAATATGGGTTCGTCATTAGTTATGAAATACGATTTGCCGCCAGGATTATTTACTGCATTATCGAGACTAAATTCAGCTAAGAGATGAGCATCTATGACGTTTTCGATGTAGGTCAGATCGACGCGATTTGATCCGTCTCCAACGATTCGCAGTCTCCCTTTGCGAGCTCGATCGATCACTCTGGGGATGAGATTGGCATCACCGGGCCCCCATATAAGGTGAGGTCTCAATGCAACGGTTTTCAAGTAGCCAGGAGCCTGACCGTGAGCGTCTAACACGGCCTTTTCCGCTATCGCTTTGGTGGCGGGATAGGGGCACGGAATGTCTGCTCCATAAGGCAACGATTCATCAGCCCCGGAAAGTGATTGCCCATTGAATACGACGCTGGGTGTGCTGGTGTAGATAAGTTTAGCTACTTCGAAATCACGACAGCCATTGATTATCGCTTGGGTTCCCTCGACGTTCGCTTCGCGGAATTCCGACATAGACCCCCAAATGCCAACTTTAGCCGCCGTGTGGAATACTGTATCCATACCGCTGCAGGCATCGCGAGCCGCGCGTGCGTCTCCGAGGTCGACGTATTTCATTTCCACTCCCAGAGCCTCAAGTTCGGGCTGTTGGCTGCGACAAAGTCCGGAAACCTGACAGCCCTGCCCAATTAGCCTGCGAATCAAGCGACCGCCGACGAATCCGCTGGCGCCTGTGACCAGGACGTTGCGAGGATCGAGGTTGGGTGGCCCTTTGCTTGAGGTCGTATCCTCCATGTCAACTGAGGCTTGCGTGTGTTCTCAGGCTGTCAAGTATCCGCGTCTCAAGCTATGGCAACGCACGACCAGAATTCGGGGAAGGATCTTATTACCCGCATATCGTTCGTGGGAATGGAAGAAGGCCAGGTTAAGCGTTTCCCCGACTTTGATAAACGTCTGCATACAGCGCCGAAGTTCGCTAGCGATCGAGCCCAGCAGTTCCTTGGACGACTGGCGGGGCCTGACTTGAATGAGTGGGGAGAGGAGCTATTTGCCGCTTTTAGGGAAGCGATGGGGTATCGGCGCAAGGAAATCGCGTTTGTTTCGGAAGGCGGGACAGGTCGGGTTGAGAGCAAGGATTTCACCGTGGAAAGGCGATATTCGCTGATAGAAGATAGGCCGGATTGCTATTCGGTAGAGACGGAATTGCTGGAAATAGGTAGCGCAAATTTACTGGAAGACGCTTCCTTCAATGGAGCGATGGGGCCGCTGTTCGAATGTATGCGTTGCCTTTTCTCAAAAAGCGTCTCGGTAGAAGGAATCATCGATGGGCTGGAAGAGGCAAGCGACCGAGGATTATCCATAGAGTATCCATCGAGTTGCGAATATTGTGACGCCCGTATCGAAAACATGAATGCGATATTCAGATTCGATGCGGTTTCTCTGGAAATCAGATTTCCTGGCTTCGGTACTCCCGGACAGCTCGTCGAATCTTATCGAGGACTGATAGAAAACCTGGGAGGTGCCTGGCCGATAGAAGATGTCCTGCCATTATTGTAAAAGTCGTAGGATACGGTCGGGGTCTACTATTTAAAATGCGTTCTCTACTCGTGCGGGAGCGATTGGAGTATATTCCGTGAGTGGTTGGCGATTCTTTCGAACGTATTGATAATTTCGATATAGATGAGTTCTGCGTAGATGCCAGAATCGTGATTGATCATCCGATTCACGGCCCGTTTTCGCAGCGCGATTCGGTTTTCGTCGATCTGCTTTTCCAAATCGAAAGCCATTTCAATGTCTGACGGTGCGACTTTTGATTCCAGTCGCGATAGGTAGAGATCTATAAATCGTTGGATGCTTTCCCCGAATTCGAGGATATCATCTTCGATTTCCTGGGTGACGAACTGATTTTCCTTATAGCGTTCGGCGGCCCGATTGGTAAGTCGATTGCAACAATCGCAAACTGCCTCCAGCTCTGCGACAACTCTTAAGTATTGGGTGGCTTCTCGCCGCGTTTCATCGCTTAGCTGATCGGAGGCGCAATGGGTCATGAATTCGAACAGCTCCGTCGTCACTGCGTTGCTCTCGGCCTCCATTGCTCGCAGTTGTTCTACTTTCTTAGATAAATCCTGATGCGGCTTGCTGTAAATATAGAGGAACTGGTCGAACATGCTCTTGTTCAATTCCCCGAGTTTCCTAATCGCTTGCTGGGCTTCGGAAAAATTAAGTTCGCCCGAACCCCAAGAGGCCGTGTCCAAATACTTGAAATGGGACAGTTTTCTTTCCGGCCTTTCCTTGACCATCCACTCGACTAGGGAAGCGATCTTCGGGACGAAAGCTATCAGAAGCGAAATATTGACCAGGTTGAATAGGGTGTGGAATAAAGCCAGATGATTGGGGAGGCCATCGGAGCTGCCTGGCAACCCGGGCATTAGGTGATCCACCAACGATATAAATGGGTAGAACAGGATCAGCATCCAGATCACGCCTACAATGTTGAATATAAAGTGGGCTCGAGCAGCGCGCTTGGCTGCGGTATTGGCGGTTAGCGAGGCCAAATAAGCGGTAATCGTGGTGCCGATGTTTTCGCCCAGGATAATTGCCGCGGCTTGCGGGTAATCGATCCATCCATTGTAAGCCATGGTGAGAGTGATGGCGCCAGCGACTGAAGAGGATTGGACGATGACGGTCAGAACGACCCCGAAAAACAGGAAGATGAGGACTGAACCGAAGCCGTAATCGCCAAATGAGGCTACCTATTCCAAAGCTTCGGGATTGCTGTTGATGTCTGCAACGGAGTTTTTGAGGAGGTTTAGCCCCATGAAAAGCAGCCCAAATCCGGTCCAGAAATTCCCGATGCCCTTCAGGCGATCGCCTGCATGAGAGACAGCAGACGGGCATGAACAAAACTGACCACCATCACGGTAGTCGCCGATGAGGATTGGACGAGACATGTGACGAGGAATCCGGTAGTGACTCCCGCGAGCCGGTTTCCAGTCATCGATCTGAGGATGTTGCGGAGCCGTTCTCCAGAAATCTTCTGGATGGATTCGCTCATTAAGCGCATTCCGAACAGGAATACGCCGAGACTACCGAGGATCAGAAAAAAGAGGGAAATGTAGTGCGCTTAGGAGAGAGGAAATGTGTTCGAAACCCAAAAGACTGCTTTGCCAGGGGAGGCAAATTAAAATTTGGTGAAATCTGACCGGCTTTCTTAGAGATCCGACTTGCGGCTACCGAGTGCCGAGGGTGTTGACGGAAGCGAATTGAACGATTTTGTGAATAAGAAAGGGGGCTTTGTTCGTCTATACGTCAAAGAAATCTAAACAGTACTATGAGAAAACAAATATTTTCCTTGTTCGCGATTATG
The DNA here is from genome assembly GCA_002694885.1 of Opitutaceae bacterium. Classification (GTDB taxonomy): domain Bacteria; phylum Verrucomicrobiota; class Verrucomicrobiia; order Opitutales; family Opitutaceae; genus Pelagisphaera. Next base: position 15,744 of record NZNM01000072.1, read on the forward strand.
GCCTTTACCGTAGGAGCTTTTGCCGAAGGCCTTTTCATTAACGGAGATTTCGATGCTGCGAAAAAGGCGGCCAAAGCTGGAGACAAGCTGGTGATGATCGATTTCAAGGCGGATTGGTGTGGGCCCTGCAAAATGCTGGACCGGACGACTTGGAGCGATGAAGAAGTGATCGGCTCGGTCCAGGAAAAGGCGGTCGCGGTGAAGATCGATGTAGATCAGAATGGGGATCTCGCTTCCAAGTATGGTATTCGATCTATTCCTACAATCATCTTTACAGATGCCAATGGGGAGGAAGTGTCGCGTTTTATCGGCTATCGAGATGCCGAGGGATTTTTGAAGGAACTGGATCGGATCGGGAATTCCTGATTCGCGACGGGCTTTCCGTTCTTGCGTTAGCGCCTGGGCTTTGGCTATTTCGAGCGATCATCCCGTAATTGGGAAACGCACGAAAACCATCAAAGCTGTCACATATGAGCGATACTGAGGCGCTGTCCCAATCCGATTCGGAGCCAGCATACGGCAAAAGCAATCCGTTTCCAGCTCCGCTATTGAAGAAATATAATCTGAATGGGGAGGGTTCTGCTAAAGAGACTTTCCACGCGGAAATCTCCCTCGTGGGGTCGGAATTGTCCTACGAGGCGGGCGACTCCCTTGCCGTTGTTCCGGAAAACGCCCCCGACTTGGTAGCTGATTTCCTGCAGGCGACGGGCTTGGATGGAACACAATCTGTAACGATCGACGAGCGCTCAATGACTCTTCAGCAGGCTTTGCGAGACAAGTTCGATCTGCGTATTGTAACGAAAGTCGTGCTCACCAAGTACGCCAAGCTTCGCGGGAACGACGAGCTTCTTGAAAACTGTGGCGATCGCGAGTGGGTTAAAGAATACGCTTGGGGTCGCGATTGGGTAGACGTTGTTAAAGAGTTCCCGGGAGAGGGACTGGTTGCGGAAGACTATTTCAGCTTCCTGCGGCCGCTGGCAGCTCGGTTGTATTCAATTGCCTCTAGTCTGAAAGCCCACCCTGGCGAAGTCCATTTGACAGTGGGGGCTGTGAGGTACGAGGCATTCGGGAGGGCGAAAAAAGGGGTCTGCTCGACCTTCATCACTGATATGTGGGACGAGGGCGGAACCGCGGGTGTCTATTTTCATCACAACAAGAATTTCAAATTACCCAAAGATGGCTCCGTTCCCATCATTATGGTGGGTCCTGGCACGGGAATCGCGCCGTTTCGGGCCTTCATTGAAGAACGTATCGCAACCGGAGCGAGTGGAAAGAATTGGCTCTTTTTCGGAGATCAGCATGAAGCGACGGACTATCTCTATCAATCCGAGTGGGACTCCTACTTGGCGCAGGGACACCTGCATCGTGTAGACCTGGCCTTTTCTAGGGATCAGGAAAACAAGATCTACGTACAGGACCGTATGCGCGAGAATGCTGCCGAGCTATGGAGTTGGATCTCAGATGGAGCCTATTTCTACGTTTGCGGGGACGCGAGCCGCATGGCTCAGGACGTGCACCAAGCTCTCATCGACATAGCCGCCGAATACGGGGGCATGGAAGAATCAGATGCGGCTGCCTACGTAAAGCAGATGCAGAAGGAAAAACGCTACGGTCGCGACGTCTACTAGCAGTCAATTCACGCTTTTTTAAAAATTCCGGGAATAAGGATCCGGACTCGCGACTCTCTTCATAAGCAGGGCTCACGGCACGGTGCCGCTTGGGCTAAAACTGCGAAGGTTAACCCTCAAAGTTAATATGCTTATGAAAACACTACATCGATTCGCTCCGATAGCCTGCCTGGCCGGAGCTCTTTCCCTTACGGGTGCTTTTGCTTCCGCGACTAATGTGGAAATTACATTCGAAAACTTCAGTAGCGCAGGAGGTGTTTGGAACACACCTTTGTTTTTAGGGTTCCACAACGGATCTTTCGACACTGCGGATCTTATGGTGGCAGCTTCTGCTTCGGTTGAACTCATCGCGGAAGAAGGGGATCGAGGGAACCTCTTAAATGATATCTCAATGGTTCCTGGCGCAAAATCAGCAGTGCTGTTAGGAGACGACGCGCGATCCGCTTTATCCATTGAGACGCGATAGCTATGCCCAGTTAGCCTTCAGTTGGTACTGGTAAAAGAGGCGGCCGATTGTCTCCCAAAGAGCACCTGCGAGATTGGCGTTGCTCCTACCCTAAAAACGAGATCGTTTCGTTGTTGCGCGACCCAAAATAGGGCTTGGTAAAATGAAACTCTTCTACGATCCACGGTGCCTTGATTATCACTCGCCTGGGCATCCTGAACGCCCCCAACGGGTTCAGGCTACGGTAGATAGGCTCAAGGCTAGCCACCCGGAATGGGATTGGCTGCCAGTCGAGCCCGTTTCCATAGGCGATGTTTTGCGTGCCCATGGGCAGTTCCATCTACAGCGACTTCAAGAGCCCAAAGATTTCGATGGGGATACCGCCTACCATGAGGGCATATTTGAAATCGCTCGTTTGGCTTCGGGCGCCAGCGTCGGAGCGATGCAAGCGGCGATGAACGGCGACCCTGCGTTTTCCCTAATGCGCCCTCCGGGTCACCACGCGGAATCGAATCGAGCCATGGGTTTCTGCTACTTGAATCATGTCGTTATAGCGGCCCTGGTAGCGCTGGACTCTGGCATCGACCGAGTGGCGATTTGGGATTTCGATGCCCATCATGGGAACGGTACCGAAGCCATTGTAGCAGGGATGGATCGAATTCAACATGTATCCGTCCATCAACACCCATGCTATCCGGGAACGGGTGTTGTTTCACACGGGAACGCGATTAACTATCCGGTGCCCCCCGAGACAGAGGCTTCAGAGCATATGAGCGTTCTATCGAGTTCATGGAGATCCGTTTTGGATTCCCAGCCTGAATTGGTTCTCGTTTCGGCGGGATTCGATGCTTATGAAAAGGATCCTTTGACGCAAATGCGATTGGGTATCGATGATTTTCATACATTGGGCGAGTGGCTTAAGGTGGCTAAGATGCCAGCCGCGGCGACATTGGAAGGGGGATACAGCGACGATTTACCCTTGCTTGTCGACGCATTCTTGAAAGGGTGGAGCGGATCTTAGAGGAAACAGGATCCTCGCATGGAAGACGAATCATTCGAATATGTTGACACTCAGGAAGGGCTCGATGAGCTCTGCGAATCGCTAGAGACGCAGACAGAGATCGCCCTGGATAGCGAGGCGGACAATCTCCACCACTACGAAACCAAGCTATGCCTATTGCAAATACGGTTCGAGGACCGGACCTTCCTTTTGGACATGCTGGTGGAGATCGATTATTCAAGATTCTGGGACGTTCTCGGACGATTGCATCTTATCATGCATGGAAGCGATTTCGACCTTCGCCTGTTTCAGGAGTTTGCCGATTTCGAAGCTAGTAGCATATTCGACTCGATGCTCGCCTCTCAGCTTCTGGGAATAAAACGCTTCGGGCTGGCGGCCCTTCTCGAGGAGCATTTTGGCGTGAAGCTCCCGAAAGATAGTCAGAAAAGCGATTGGTCACAGCGACCATTGACTGAGAAGATGCTCCGCTACGCTGCCAACGACGTCCGATACCTCTATCAATTGCGGGAACTTTTAATGAAGCAAATAGGAGATCTCGGTAGAGAAACTTGGTTGCATCAAAAATGTGAATACCAAATAGAGACCGCTCTGACTGGATTTCCTGATGGAGACGAACATAGCTGGCGTATCGCTCGTTCCGATAAGCTTGATCCGAGAGGCAAAGCGGCTCTTTTCGAATTGTGGCACTGGCGTGAATCGTTGGCGGAGAAACTAGACAGACCTCCGTTCAAGGTGTTGGGCAATGATTACATGATAAAACTTTCCGAGGCCGTTTCTGAGGGGAACTGGCAATTCGTGTTCGAATCCCTTCCGATGGGGATTCAACGACGGAAACGCCAAGGATTGGTCGACGCCCTGAACCGAGGAATGTCGCGAGATCTGGATTCGGTGCCAATGAGACCAAAGCGGAGCGATACGAGAAAACCACTCAACCAAGTGGAACTCGACCGACAGGAGAAAATCAAGAAACACCGGAACGAGGTGGCTGAGGAGTTGGGAATTGATCCGACTTTGATCGCTACTCGAAGCCACGTGGCCTCTCTGGCCCGCGATTCAGAGGCTAAGGAAGGGTTGCTCGTTTGGCAAAAAGAGCTGCTCGAGCCCATCCTTCGAGCAGTCGACGCGGATCTGGATTGATCGTATTATTGCCTTGATAGTTCAGAATGCGTGGGCGATACTGTTAGATTCTTGTAAAAACCAACCAAGCTTTGCCGCTGCTATGAAAACGAAAATCACCTCGGCCCTAGTCGCTCTACTCTTTGTCCCCCTTTTCGCTGGTTGCGCATCGACGCGCCACGGTTCATCGGAAGCTACCCTTGCGGGTTGGGTTACAGCGGAAAAAAGCACCTACAGCGAAGTGGGCCCTATGACCATAGGAGTTGACACTTCGGAATTGGTTGCCCGAAAAAATACCAGTGGTGGCCGCGTTCGCTTTCTCTGGGGACTCTTCACCATCGCCGACGATTGAAATCCGGGTCTCGCATTCGTTTGAGTTTCGGTTTTTCCCTATGCGGGATATAGCTTGTTTGGGGCTAGATCCATTTCTCGTGGAGTCTAATTGAGTCCTTGGGATGGCTGCCTCGGATTCTTCAATGGCTTCTGTTGCCAACGTATCTCGCTATCTCGATCGAATGTCGGAGAAGCGAGGCGACCGAGTCGCCTTGATGGCGCCCCGTGGTCGAAGCCGAAGTGGCGAGATCGACTACCTAAGACTCACCTTTGCAGAACTCAGTCGCGAGCAAGATGCGTGGGCTGGTCAATTGAGAGCTGGCGGCGTGATGCGCGGTTCAAGAGTCCTTCTGATGGCTCGTCCGGGGCTGCCTTTAATTGCCGTTTGCTTCGCGCTATTCAAACTGGGAGCGGTGCCAATTGTAATTGATCCAGGGATGGGATTGAAGTCGTTTCTAGCGTGCGTCAAGCGATCTCGGCCTACGGTGTTGGTGGGTATTTCCCTGGCGATATGGGTTTCTAGGATTTTCCCTGCTGCTTTTGGATCCGTTACAAAGAAAATCAAGCTCGGCGGTAGCTTGGCTAGAGCTCCTCTGCTATCGGGAACAAGCCATACCCAAGGGGCTATAACGCAGACTGACGACTTGGCGGCCATACTTTTCACCTCTGGATCCACCGGGCCAGCCAAAGGGGTATGCTACGAACACGGGATGTTCGAGGCCCAAGTGGCGGCCATTCGTCAAAAGTATGAGATAGAGGAGGGCGAAGTGGACCTGCCTATGCTCCCTATATTCGCTCTCTTCAATCCAGCCTTGGGGATGACGACGGTGATTCCGGAAATCAATCCCAGCAAACCAGCTACTGTTGACCCGCAAAAGATCGTCCAAGCAATCAGGCAGCAAGAGGTAACGAACTCGTTTGGCTCTCCAGTTCTTTGGAAGAAGATCGGAGCGTATTGCCGGGTTAATGGGATAAGGCTGCCCTCGCTTAAACGGGTTCTGATGGCAGGGGCTTCGGTTCCCCCTCATCTCTTGCGAGATTTTAAGGAGGTTTTGCCCAATGGAAAAGCGCACTCGCCGTATGGAGCGACAGAGATCCTCCCGGTATCATCGATCGATGGTGATCAGGTACTAGCGGAAACGGCAGAGCTAACCGAGCGAGGAAAGGGAACGTGTGTCGGCAAGCTCCTGCCTGGAGTAGAGGCTCGAATTGTTTCGATAAGCGACGAGCCCCTAGAGTCAGAGACCTTAGAGAGTGCTTTGCCTATTGGGGAGGTGGGAGAAATCGTTGTCAATGGTCCGAGTGTGACCCGCGAATACGACAATCTTCCTGGAGCGACTAGAAGTGCAAAGATAAAGGTAGGTGATCGCATTTGGCATCGAATGGGTGACTTGGGTTATCTGGACGAGAGCGATCGGCTTTGGTTTTGCGGCAGGCTGGCAGAGAGGGTTGAAATCGGGGAAAAGACTTTTTTGTCCGATTGTTGCGAAGGAGTGTTCAATGGCATGCCCGAAGTATTTCGTTCCGCGTTGGTCGGTTTGGTTCGAAACGGGAGCACCGTTCCCTGCATAGCGGTTCAGCCAATGGAGGGATCTTTCCCAAAATCCAGAGTGGAACGAAACCAGTTTCTTGACGGTCTCAGAAGAGCGGCGGCAACTACGGAAATGACTCGCGACATTCGCGATTTTGTATTCAGAAAGACATTTCCGGTAGATGTTAGGCACAACGCGAAGATCAATCGCATTGAGCTGGCCCGCATTTTGAATCGAGAAATTGGGAACTAGGAAAACGAAGGAACAGGTTTGGTGGAAGAAACGCCTTACAGCATAGCCAATTGCTGGTTTGAGGCATGGGAAAAGACGCGTTTTAAAAAATGGGCATTAAAAATGCGCAGGGCGTTATTGCCTCGAGAGATTGATCTAGGATTGGTGTTTATTTCTCCGGGTTGGGCGGAGTTCGTGGAAGAAATCTACGATATCCTGAAAAATTCCCTGGGTGTGCCGCGACTTGCGGGTTGTATCGCGAACGGCGTAATTGCCAATCAGTGGGAGTTTGAGCAGAAGGGAGGCATTGCTCTCGGGTTGTATCATTTACCTGGATCCCGAATTGAAAGCCTGTCGTTTTCTTCGAAACTCGCGCAAGAGGCTATCAGCAGCGGAGAGGACGATTATTGGAGAAAGCTAATAGAGCCCGGGGCTGAGGGAATCAATGGTTGGTTTGTATTCGCAGAACCGCTACAGATAAATATCGAAGAGTGGCTAGCGACATGGGAAGCGAGCTTTCCGGGGACTCCCCTCTACGGAGGTCTGGCTCATTTTGATCCGGATGCGATGTCGACCATGGTTATGGGCGATGACGGGGTTATGTTGGAAGGGGGTATCGCGATTGGAATTGGAGGGGGCGTAGGACTAGCGGGTTTGACCGCTCAAGGCTGTACTCCGATCGGAGATGCTTTAACGGTTACCAAGGCCAAGGGAAATATTCTTGAAAGGCTCGGGAACCGTCCTGCCCTCAGCATGCTGGAAAACGCGTATAACGGATTGAGCGAAGAAACGAGGACAAGAATCAGAGGCAACCTATTCTTGGGCTTGGCCGTAGACGAGTATTTAGATGACTTTCAGCGAGGGGATTTTCTCGTGCGAAATCTGCTGGCGTCTAGCGACCCCAAGGGATCATTGGCAGTAGGAGCTTACCCAAGGGTGGGCCAAACCGCTCAATTCCAAATCCGGGACAAGGTGGGCGCAAGCGAGGAGCTGGAAACCCTGGTTGCCCGGACAAAAGATCAATTGCGAGGCAAACGTGTTTTCGGGGCTTGCGTTAGTGACTGCTCGGGTAGGGGCTCGCGATTATTCGGAGAGCTTCATCACGATTCCAAAGCTGTGTATCCGCTAGTCGAACCGCAAGGAGCGGTCGGTTTTTTTGGGAATGGGGAGTTCGGACCCGTTGGCGGGAAAAATTTCGTGCATGGCTACACTGTATCGATGGCAGTATTCACGGAGTGTTAGGCACTTGAACGGAGTTTCCGCTATTCGGTGATTTGTATTGGCCGTATCATGGAAACGTATACGGGATCGCCATCGACAAGGATTGGCTGGTATTCCATATGGCTGATCGCCATGAGAGCGGCCTTTTCGAATCCTTCAGCTGAGATAGATAGAATGCGTGGATTGAGCACGAGGCCTTTCGGGGAGATGACGAATTCCAAATTGACCGCTGCCGATTTGCCCGTGTCTCGAAATGCTTTGGGATAGAATTTGGAAAATTGCGGCACATAGCTAGGCAGGGGATCTTCGGCGAGGTCGGATGATGGAATGACAGGTCGATCAAGTTCAACAAACACCTCGCGACCCATCTCCACATTCAACTTGTGCTCGAACGCGATTTCAAAAACGAACGGCAGCTTTGCCCGGACCTCGGTGGGCACGCCATCTTTTGTTGCCGGTTCGAAAATCCATTCGGAAGCGGCTTTCGCTGCAGCCTCGCCGAATTCGGGTTGAGAAGCGGATTCAACTTGGGGTTCGGTGGCATTGCCAAAAATGTTGACATTGACGGAAACGACTGCCTCTCCCTCTATAGCTTTTATGTATAGCTCTTCGGGATGGGTGGGCGAAACCTTGTATATCGCGACAGGAGGATTCAGAGCGCCTCCTTTGCCCGACCCCGAATTCTGGGAATGGCTTTTACCGGCCAAGGCAGCGGCCAAAATCGGTACCATCGCTAATCTGTATACATTCATAGATTGCTATTGAGCGATCGCCACCTTAGGGGCTCGTATCGGTTTTTGCACGTTTGCTTGCCCAAATTTGAGCTATTTAACAGAGGATTTAATACTGCTGCGGAGGAATCGAAGCAATGGATGAGATCGATCCAGTCGAAATACCTATTAACGGAGAGCTTGATTTGCATACGTTTCGTCCTTCGGAGGTGAAAGATCTTTTGGAGGACTATTTTGAAGCGTGCTCGGAAAAAGGAATCGCGAGTGTACGCGTCATCCATGGCAAAGGAACGGGCACGCTTCGGGAGACTGTGCATGCTTTCCTAAAACAATCGGCTGTAGTGGACAGCTTTCGTTTGGGAGACGAATCCTCAGGAAGCTGGGGCGCCACGCTTGTGGCATTAAAAGACTCTAACCACTAGACGTTGGAGTCTGCGCCGGCTCTGCTGGCTTTAAGAGATTTCCTGTACGATTCCAGTTGCGGTTTGACGTGCTTATCGAGACACGTAGGGCAAATCGAGTGGGAGAAATCGGCTCCTGTTCGCTCGTTTACATCCTGTTCAATTTGTTCCCAGAGATCGTCATCGTTTCGGACCTTCTTACAGTAAGCGCAAATCGGTATCAAGCTCTCGAGAGTCTGCACTTGCTTGTTGAAGTTCAGGATCCGCTCGGCTACTCGCAATCGGTTCCAAATCTCTTCAGATCCGATGGGCTTTTTCAGAAAATCGTCAACGCCAGCTTCGATGGCTTGCTCCAGGTTTGATCGGGATCGGCGTTGGGCGGTTACGAGAAAAAAATAGGTGTATGTCTCGGAACGCATGCCTCGAAGGCGCCTGCAGAGCTCGAGGCCATCTTTGCCCGGCATTTTCCAGTCGCTGATAACGATTTGAGGATCGATGGTAGCGAAGGCGTCCCAAGCATCGTCGCCGTTGTCGTAGGATTCGACTTTGTATCCGAGAAGGCTGGTGAGGTTTTCTAGAACACGCCGGGTGGTGGGGTCGTCTTCAACGATGTGTACTGTTTGCTTGGGATCCATTTAATCAGATTTTAAATCGGCACTATCTGGATTGTATGAATTCGACGAATTGATGGAGCTTCAATTTACCAGTGTTTGACATATCTGATAAACTTCAGGTCCGCGCGCAGGGGAGCCCGATCCGGCGGTCTCCGTTATCGTTATCGTGATCGTGCCTGGAATCTATCTTAAAGGCTTTTCTTCTAGGGGCAATTAATTCACCAATAGGCCTGCCCAAAGAAGCGATGGCCACCAGCACTGTCGAAAACTACATCAAACAGATATATGCCTTGCAATACGAGCAGGGAGACGGAGGCCTTGTGGGTATGGGAGATCTCGCTGTCGCCTTAGGCGTTACTCCGGGTACCGCAACTTCAATGGTAAAATCGCTGGCTAGGGACAAGCATGTCGAATACACTCCCCGTGTTGGAGTCGCGTTGTCAGAATCGGGAAAGAGCTTGGCCCTGCATGTTTTGCGTCGGCATCGATTGGTGGAGCTTTTCCTAGTTAAAATACTGGGAATGGAGTGGCATGAGATACACGAAGAAGCGGAAACGCTTGAGCATGCTATATCGGAGCGCGTTCTTGCAAAGATCGATGCGCTCCTCGGGCGCCCAAAGGTGGATCCCCATGGGGATTCGATTCCATCTCCATCAGGTGTCATTGCGGAGAGAAATTTAGTCGCCCTGGATCAATGCGATGTCGGGAGAGCGGCAACGATTAGTCGAATTGAGGATCAGGCCGATGACTTCCTCCAGTACCTGGAATCCAATCGATTGACCCCTGGGCATGAGATTGAAGTCGTCGAGAGCGATCGGCATGCAGGTATTTTGTCGCTCCGTTTCGTTGATGGAAGTCAATGTAGTTTGGGATTTCCTGTGGCCCGAAAAATACAGGTGGAGCTACATGACTGATCCCTTTATTGCAGTTGGTTGGCTGGTCGCTCTGGTCCTTGGGTTCGTCGCCGCTTGGTTAATACAGAAGTACCGGTTAGCCTCCCTTAAAGAACTTTCGGTTGAAGAGAAAGCCGAGCAGGAGCGGGAACGGCTTGAGGATGCGAAGGCGTCCGCCCGTTTAAGGGAACGAGCGGAAGGACTTGATAAGGAAATTCAGTCAGCTCGAGAAGCGACTGAAAAATTGCGGGAAGAAAATACGGGATTGCGATCAAAACTGGCGGCATCTGGAGAAAGAGAAGCGGCACAGGAGGTTCGAGTCGAGGAACAGAAGCAGGAGATTGAGCGTATACAGAAAAAAATGACGCTGGAGTTCGAGAATCTCGCCAATAGGATTCTCGAGGCGAAGAGCAAAAAATTCGTAGTCCAAAACCAGGAGAGCTTGGACAAGCTACTGAATCCGCTAGGAGAGCGGATAAAGGAGTTCGGTGAGCGCGTAGAAAAGGCTCACCGAGATGGGCTGAAAGACAGGGCGGCTCTAGGAGAGCAGCTTAACAATTTGCGGGCGCTAAACCAGCGAATGTCCGAGGAAGCCCAGAATTTAACTTCGGCCCTAAAAGGCCAGTCGAAAACGCAAGGGAATTGGGGAGAGATGATTCTCGAGCGTGTATTGGAAAAATCAGGACTAATCGCTGGGCAAGAGTACGAAACCCAATCTAGTTTGAAAAACGATGAGGGGCGGCGATTTCAGCCTGACGTAATCGTGAGGCTTCCCGAGGATAAGCATTTAGTAGTAGACTCGAAAGTCAGTTTGCTCGCATACGAGGCCTGCGTGAACGAAGCCGACGCCGAGATCGCCGATGCGAGAATCAAGGAGCATGTTTCGAGCATGCGCTCCCACGTTAGTGATTTGAGTGGCAAGAGCTACGATGCTCTCTACGGAATAAATTCGCCGGATTTCGTGTTGATGTTCGTGCCTGTAGAACCTGCATTTACGATGGCGATGCAAGCGGATGACGGGCTTTTCGACTTTGCGTTCAGCAAAGGGGTTGTGATCGTAACGCCGTCAACTCTGTTGGCCACCTTGAGAACGGTCGCCAATATTTGGAGGCAGGAAAAGCAAAACCGCAACGTACTGGAAATAGCCAGGCTTAGTGGGCGGCTTTACGACAAGTTTGTCGGTTTTTATGGCGATATGGAGGAAATTGGAAAGCGGTTAGGCAAAAGCCATGAAGCCTACGACGCGGCAATGAATAAGCTGCGGTCTGGCAGGGGGAATTTGGTAAGGAGCGTGGAGGAAATCAAAAAACTGGGAGCGAAGGCCCAGAAGACGTTGCCGAGGGAAGCGATAGAAGAATCTCTGCTAGAGGATACGGGTGATGATGATTAGGAATTCTCTCGCCACCGAGTCACAGTTAGTTTTTGGGATAGAAAGTGTCTAAGATTCGATGATCGTCAGAAACGAGCAACAGATGAAATCGATAACGAAAGCGGCCCAAGTGGCGGCTACCGTTCTTGATCGCATGTGCGCGATGGTGGCTCCGGGAATGAATACTTATGATCTGGACCAGTCAGGCCGACGTTTCATCGATGAACTGGGAGGGGAAAGCGCTTGCTACAAGTATCAAGTCGGTTCGCGTATTTATCCTGCCTACACATGCTTATCTGTTAATAACGAAGTCGTTCATGGTATCGGAAGTATCGACCGGGTGTTGAAAGAAGGGGACATTATCAGCGTGGACGTTTGTACTCGCTATAATGGATACATTGGCGACAATTGCCGAACGGTAGCGGTGGGGCGCGTTGAACCCGAAGTCGAGCGGCTACTCGAAGTTACTGAAGAATCGATGTACGCGGGAATCAAGGCGGCCCGTCGTGGCAATCGAGTCGGGAAGATCTCGAACGCGGTTCAAAGGGTGGTAGAAAAGGCGGGATTTTCGGTGATTCGAGATTTCGTGGGACACGGTGTGGGCAAGAGTTTGCACGAAGAGCCGCAGATACCGAATTTCGGAAGACCTGGGAATGGTCCTAAGCTCAGGGAAGGCGCGGTCCTATGCATCGAGCCCATGGTCAATATGGGTCGGCATGCCGTTAAGATGTCCGATGATGGCTGGACGGCATTGACAGCCGATGGGAGCGCCTCTGCCCATTTCGAGCATACGGTGATAGTTACCGATGACGGGCCGGAAATCTTGAGCGTCCCTCAAGGCAAGGAGGCTCCAGAACTTGCTCTCAAAGATTGAGCGGATGTTTTTCGATTTTCGACGAACCTGTTTTCGAGTTTCGAGTCGAATGGGGTAAGGTGGTTGGAGCGAGGGCAGACTTGCTTTGCTACCGTTTAATGGCATGCTTGCCGCCTAGGGAATAGGGCCGAGCGTCCGACTGACAATTTACGAACCAACGAGAGAATTTCCGAATGACCATCTACAGATATTTTAGATCTATCGCTTACCTTTGGGGCCTTTGCTGTTTGGCTAGCGCCGTTGCTCAAGAGCGTGGCTGGAGTTTAAGCGAAGCGTTGCCGGTTGATGATAATGTAACGGCTGGCCAACTCGATAATGGACTGAAGTATTACATAAGGGAGAATAAGAAACCCGAAGGCCGTGTCTTTCTGAGACTGGTGGTCAATGCCGGCTCTCTTCAGGAAAACGATAGCCAGAGAGGGCTCGCCCATTTCCTGGAACACATGGCTTTCAACGGAACGCGACGTTTTGAGAAGAGCGAGATTGTGGATTTCATGGAGCGAGCGGGCATGCGATTCGGGTCGCACGTGAATGCATACACGTCGCACAACGAAACGGTCTATATGCTCCAGCTTCCAACGGACGACCCGGGATTGCTAGAAACGGGCTTCGAGATCTTAGAGGACTGGGCGACAAGTATAACTTTGGATCCTCTAGAGATTGAGAAAGAGCGAGGCGTAATTCTGGAGGAATGGCGTCAGCGTCAAGGAGTTGGCGAGCGGCTCAACGAAAAGCAACTACCATTCATCTACTACAAGTCCGACTACGCGGATCGAAAGCCGATCGGCAGCATGATTGTTGTCAGGAATGCTCCGAGAGAACGCTTCGAGGAATTCTACAAGCAGTGGTATCGACCGAACCTGATGGGAGTTATAGTCGTTGGCGACATTGATCGGCAAGAAATCGAACAACGAATCATCGAAATTTTTGGCGAATTGAAGAATCCCGAGGGCGCTTTGGAGCGGACTCCGAATCCGGTTCCGGATCACGAAGAAACGCTGTATTCAATCGATACAGATCCAGAGTTAACGATAGCATCGTTTAGAATGTTGACCAAGCGTCCGATCGCCCCGGACGTGACGGCTGGCGATTATAGGCGCATGATTATAGAACGCTTGTATTTCGGGATGCTAAATCGACGTCTGGACGAAAAAGCAAGGGAGCCAGCCCCGCCTTTTATTCAAGCAAGCGCTGGCATAACGCGGATCGCTCGGGAAAAGGAGGCATTGCAGCAGTCGGTGATTTTCATAGGCGACGAGTTCCAAAAAGGGCTGGACGCGTTGTTCAGCGAAACGAACAGAGCGGTTCGAGACGGTTTCACGGAGAGCGAGCTGGAACGAGTGAAGGCGGATGTGCTGCGTTCCCTTGAGGGAGCCTACGAGGAAAGGGATAAAACCAATTCGGATACCTATGCGGCTGAATACACTCGAGCATTTACTGTGGATGAACCGATTCCTGGAATCGAAATGGAACTGGAAATGACACAGGCATTCGTGGATGATATTACGTTGGAGGAAGTGAATGCGATCGGGCAAGGCTTCGCTCAGAAGAATAGCCGAGTAGGTCTCTTTAGCGGTCCGGTAAAGAAAGGGTTGAAGTTGCCATCGGAGAATGAATTGGTCGCCGCTATTCAGCGGGCGAACAGCATCAAGCTGGAATCCTACGAAGATGAGTTCCTGGATGAACCGCTATTGGCCGATTTACCTGAAGCGGGTTCGATTGTATCGGAATCCTATGATGAGATCGTGGATACGCATACTTGGACTTTATCGAACGGCGCGCGGGTAGTGGTAAAGCGAACCGAGTTTCAGAACGATGAAGTGCTCATGAGTGCATTCAGTCCAGGAGGCCACAGCCTCATGATGAATGACGAGTACCTATCGGCTCTTATGTCCACGATGATTTTGGGGGAAAGTGGTGCCGGGCCGTTCAACTCAGTCCAATTGGAGAAACGCTTGGCGGGAAAATCGATCGAAGTTTCGCCGTATATATCAGGTCAGTACGAAGGATTCAGCGGTTCATCCTCCCCTAGGGATTTGGGTTCGTTCTTCAAGCTACTCTATCTACAAGCAACTCAGCCTAGGCTAGATCGAGCTGCTTACTCCTCGTTGGAATCGAGGCTAAAGGCGATGATCGCAAATCGTGAGAAATCGCCGCAATCGGTTTTCCAAGACGCGATCGAGGAGGAGCTTTACGGAGATCACCCTCGGCACAGGCCTTTGAGCTTAGAGCTTCTAAATGAAATCGATCCCGATCTGGCTTTGCAGGTTTTCAAGAATCGATTTAAGGATTTCAGCGATTTCACCTTCGTTTTTGTCGGAGCTGTCGACATTGACGAGCTGAAGTCCATGGCCAAAACCTACTTGGCATCGCTCCCGTCGATTGATAGGGAGGAAAAAGGCCGGTTCTTAGGAGACGAGCCTCTGCCAGGCAAGCGAAACGTCGAAATTAGCTTTGGGCTTGAGGAAAAGACGAGTGTCCGAGTTTTATTCACGGGAGAAGCTGAATGGTCTCCAGAAAACAGATACTTAATTAGCGTGGTTAGGGATTTGCTAAACATTCGTATGAGAGAATCATTGAGGGAAGAAAACGGGGGAACATACGGAGTAGGCGTTTACGCCTCCCTCTCCAGAGAGCCAAGAGAACGGTTTTCTTCAGGATTCGCTTTCTCGTGCGATCCGGCGAACGCGGATATTCTTATACGCGCCGGAGTTAATGAAATTCTAGACCTGCAGGAGAGAGGCGTACGGGTAAAGAATCTAGAGAAAGTGCAAGAAATCCATTTGCGCGGCTACGAAACCGGCTTGAAGGAGAATGGATTTTGGCTGAGAAATCTTGTTTCGGTCGCTCGCGAAGGGAGGGAGTATCACGAGATTCTAGATTTTCCGAATCAAGTAAAGGTCTTCGATCCCTATCAAATTCAGGAGGCCGCAAAAACGTATTTCAATTTCGACAACGTCGTTGTAGCCAAGCTCAATCCAAAGCACCGCTAAAGCTGAGTTTGGACTAGTCGGTCAGAATGGATTTTAGTCGGTCCAGGTCGAGAATTTGGTTCAGGGATTCTTCTTGGACAACCTCGTTTGCCAGGCTTTCCTTTTTTAGTTGTAGACTTTGTATCTTATCCTCGATCGAGTCCCGGGCGATCAAACGGTAGGCATTTACTGTATTCTCTTGACCGATACGATGAGCCCGGTCGATGGCCTGGGCTTCAACAGCTGGATTCCACCAAGGATCATAGAGTATGACATAGCTTGCTGCGGTGAGGTTAAGCCCCGAGCCTGCCGCTTTGAGAGACAGGAGAAAGGCGGTAATGCCGTCATCGTCCTGAAATTGGTCTACTAGTTGTTCTCGATTAACAGTTTTGCCCGTGATCATCAAATGGCGGCACTGTCTTTCATTCAATTCCGTTCGAATGATTTCCAGCATCTCTACAAATTGGCTGAATATGAGCACCTTGTGGCCCTCGTCTTTGAGATCGGAGACAAGTTCAATCACGGCTTCGAGTTTCGCGCTTCCGACATCCGCGTAAGCGGGATCGACTAGACGGGGATGGCAGCAGATTTGCCGGAGCCGTAGGAGGGATGATAGAATATTGAATCGTTTCCGAGCGAAGTCTCCGTCTGTGTTAATCGAACTGATGTGGCTTTGAGCTTGCTTCAGTTCCGCATTGTACAGTGTGAGTTGCTCGCGTTCCATTTGGCAGGAAAGCGTTTCTTCGATGCGTTCGGGAAGGTCGGGGGCTACTTGGGCCTTGCTTCGGCGCAGCATGAAGTGCCGCACTCGATTGTGTAGGCGTTCAGAGACTGAAGGATCGCTCTCTCGGTATTGGCGTTTGAAAGCGGATTGGCTCCCGAGCAATCCTGGCATGGCGAATGCGAAAAGGCTCCATAGATCAAGAACGCGGTTCTCTAGAGGCGTGCCTGTAAGCGCTATTCGATACTCGGCATTTAGGGATCGAGCGGTTTTTGCGGTTTTCGACTGGGGGTTCTTGATATTCTGCCCTTCGTCAAGGATGACCGCTGTCCATTCTTTGCTGAGAAAATACTGCTGCTTGATTCTCAGCTGCGAGTAATTCGCTACGAGTATATCCGCCTCTTCAGCTGGGTTCCCGTCATTTGGATCATACGAACGAATCGTCAATAAACTAGAATGTTTCCCAATCTCTTGAATCCAAACGTGGACTACGGATTTAGGGCATACGACTAGGCATTTGAAAGGCTGATCGCTGTTTCTATTCAGCTTCAGCCAGGTCAGCCAAGTTAGAGTCTGCAGCGTTTTCCCTAAGCCCATATCATCTGCGAGGACTCCTCCGAATCGGTTCTTGGAAAGGAACGCCAGAAATCGAAATCCTTCTTCTTGATAAGGCCTCAATTGAGTCACTATCCCTTTAGGGAGCTGATTCGGCGTTTGAGCAGTGATTTCTTTAGCCCGTTTGCGAATGGACTTGGCTTGCGCTTGCGTCATAGCCTCTTCCAATGCTGCATCCGCAAGTTGCATCGCATGAAAAGACTGCTTATCCCCAGTTGCGTCGCCTTCGGAGAATCCAAGTTGAAGGTAGAGTTCCTTTTGCAACATGGAAACGTCTGGTTGAAAGCGTTTCCAACCTTTGTTAGGCAAGTAGACAAAATCGCCGTTGGCTCGAAGCAGAATCTGATGCTCCTCTTCGGATAATTGCGTATCCAGAAATTCGGGTTTTAGTCGAACATCAAACCAGTCTTGCTGGTTGCCCGCTTCGATTTGCAGAGAATATCGGCTAGCCGGTTTGTTTTCAACAAGCGCCTCGAGATCGTCGTCGGCAATGATTTGAATCTCGCTGGGCAAAGACTGAATCCATTCGCGAAACGCATTGGGAAAATCAGAATCGATCGGTTTTAGCCATTCGCCGGAATCGGTTTCTTCAAGATTGAATTCCTGGAGTATTGATAGGCAGTTGTTAGCCTGCGGATATTCGAATAAAGTCCCTTTATCGGGTTTAGAGGGCGGGGCGCCAGATTCTCGATTTGGCGCTGCAATCCAGCCCTGTTCGGTCAATGAAAACCAGTTTTCGCGATCTCGAGAGACAGATATTAGATTGACGACTATAGAACCAGGTTCGTCGGCGCCGTCACTGGAACGCTTTTGCAAGTGGCAATAGAGAAGCGATTCCATGGGAACGTGCAGGACTTTGCCAGCCAGATGCTCCGGGAGGCCAAGTTCTTGTTTGCGGAGGAAGAGCAGGCCGTCAGGGCTTTCCATTGCCTCTTCGGGAATTAAGAATGGCGTGTTTGGATCGTCATCTGGTTGCAGGAGCATGGGACCTGGGAAAATTTGGTGGCCATGCATGTATAGCGGGTTTCTTCCAGCTAGATAGATCAGCGGTGTAGGGGCGGGCGTACCATCTTCGAAGATGAGCCGCAGTTCATATCGGCTGCTTGCGTTAGGCCCCGCTTCTGATCCTGTCCATTTTAAGCGTTGCTCGCCGACAGACAACGGGTTCTCGTCTTTGCCGACGAGCTTAGAGTAAATGTCTGTACGATGAAGGAGCTCGTTTAGGAATGCGCAGTCTTCAGGCTGGTCCAAGTCGATACGGCCTCGACCGGAGGACCGGTAATACTGCTGGAACAGGGAGCATATTGGTAGACTCTCGGGAGAGAAGCGATTGAGAAAACTGTAATCTTTTTCAAGCCAAGAAGTCAGTTCCGATACTGGCAATTGTTTGTATTCAGACTCTCGGTTCGATCGGCATTCCCACCTGAAAGCTCGCCCTTGGAGTTTTAATCGAATGTCGAGCTTTCCCGAATGGTCGAAATCGCGTTTTTGAGAAAGATTTCCCAGCCGGTTTTTCCATAGCCGCGTTTCCTTCTCTCTATTCCGTCGATCTATTCCGGATTTAGTTCCAGAAATATCAGTTTGGTTTTTAAGAAAATCGGGTATTGGAATATTTCGCTGTTCGAATAGCACAGCGATGTATTGCCAAAGCGTATACTCATTTTTAGGAATCGATATCCACAGCTCTTGAGTAAGGCCACGCTGTCGATCTTTTTCAACGGAAAGAATACGCTGATCTAGCAGCGCGAAATCGCTAGCATTCAGAGTATCTTTCCAATCGAGCCGTTCTAATAGTTCCGCTAGCGATTCGAGGAAGCCGTTTTCGTTCTTGGAAAGTTTTCGACCGAGATCACCTTCAATCTCTTTGGCCCAATCTTCTAGCGACTTTTCCATGCTCGATATTCAGGAGCGCTTGACGATTGAATCATTAGACAACGGTGAGCTGTTTGGCGTCGGTGGCGTCCCCCGAAAGTCGAGATTCTGAATGTTCGAAATCGTCGTAACGCATCAGTGCGGATTTAAAATAGACGATCTTCCAGAAGCGAGAGAAGATCGTCTTCAGAGATTCGACTCTGTTCAGTTGTATCTCGATCTCTCAACGTAACGGTTCCATCTTTCTCGATGGTATCGAAATCGATCGTGACGCACCAGGGTGTACCGATTTCGTCCATACGTCGGTATCGTCGTCCGATGGCGCCCGAGGCATCCCAAAAGGCGGTGTGTTTTCGCTGTATCTTCCGGTAAATCGATTGAGCTCGGTCAACGAGTTCTGGCTTGTTTTTTAGTAGAGGCAATACCGCCACTTTGTAAGGGGCGATTCTTGGATGGAATTTCATTAGCGAGCGTTTCTCGCCACCGACTTCATCTTCGGTAAACGCTGCGGTGAGCGCGGCGAGCAAGAGTCGGTCAACGCCTAGAGCGGGTTCAATAACATGAGGAATGTATTTGGATTTCGAAGACTCATCGAAAATCTCCATCGATTTTCCTGAATGTTCCTGATGTTGAGTTAGGTCGAAGTCACCCCGACAGGCGATACCCCAGAGCTCTTGTTCTCCGAACGGGAATTGGAATGTTATATCAGTTGTTCCTCGGGAGTAATGGGATAGCTTGTCTTGAGGATGAACATCCTCTCCGAGCATGCTTTCCGGCAAGCCAATAGAAACGAGCCAGTTTTTACACCAATCGATCCACTCGCGGTGCATGGATTTCCAATCAGCTTCGGGGGAAATGAAATATTCCATTTCCATCTGCTCGAATTCCCGTGAGCGGAAAATGAAGTTCCGTGGGGTAATTTCATTCCGAAACGCTTTCCCGATTTGAGCTATGCCGAAGGGGATTTTCACGCGTCCTGTATCGACCACATTTTTGTAGTTGGCGAATATGCCCTGGGCGGTTTCAGGTCGCAGGTAGGCGGTAGCGGTCGAGTCGCTGAGCGCTCCAACCTTTGTTTCGAACATAAGATTGAAGTCTCTTGGCGGAGTCAGAGATCCGGGCTCGCCTGTCGCGGGCGAAGGAATGAGGTCGTATTCCGAGGCATCCGCTTCCGTGTATTCTTTTAGGCTTAGGGCGGCGAGTTCTCCCTGAACGCCATTCTTCCTCTTGAGCTTTTCGGCGGCCGCTTGGGCGTCTGACTCCATAGAATGGTCCTCCAGCACGGAAACATATCCAATCGTGTTGCCGTCAACGATTACGGGAGAATAGAAGAGTTGGTCCGCCCGGTAGCGCATTTTTGACGCTTTGCAATCGACCATCGGGTCCGAAAATCCTCCGACGTGTCCGGACGCCTCCCAGATTTTTGGCGACATTATGATAGAGGAGTCGAGTCCCTCGATATCATCGCGCCGATGCACCATGTCCTCCCACCAAGCGTCTTTGAGGTTTTTCTTCAACTCGACACCCAATGGCCCGAAATCGAAAAACCCGTTATAGCCACCGTAAATTTCGGAGGATTGGAATATGAATCCCCGACGCTTGCAGAGGCCGACGATCGCGTCCATCAAAGGATTTTGTGAGGTCTTCGGTTTTGCCATAAGGCGTGCTTTCATGCCTAGTCGCCCATCTCGGGTCAAGCCTGCGAAAATGCCTAGCTTGGAATTCGGGCGGCGCGATTTAAAGAGCCCGGAATTTAGGTTGCCAACCGAGTTTGGATGATCTTTGACTCTCCAGCTATCGCAGAACCTTTTCAAATTTTCATAACATGGCCGAATTAGAAGGAAATTGTCTCGTGGGACAGTCGGGAGGACCGACTGCCGTGATCAATGCAACGCTCGCTGGCGTAATCGAAGAGGCGCTCAACTACGAGTGCATCGAGGAGATTTACGGGAGCCTAAATGGGGTCATGGGGATACTTAACGAGGATTTTGTAGACCTCGCATCGGAGTCTCAGCAAGCTATCCGGGGACTCAAGACCTCTCCGGGCGCCGCTCTAGGTACCAGTCGATTTCAATTCAAGAAGCAGGCGGATTTCGATCGAGCGATCGAGGTGTTTGGAGCTCACGATATCCGTTATTTTTTCTATATTGGAGACAATAATTCCATGTCCACGGCGGCTCGATTGAATGCTCAGGCAGCCGAGCAAGGCTACGAGTTGAGAGTGATTGGAATTCCGAAAACCATCGACAACGACATTACCCGTACGGACCACACGCCTGGCTACGGTAGCGCTATCAAATACGTGGCTACAACAGTGCGCGAAATGGCTCTGGACAACGAGGCCGTGGGACAGGGCGACTACGTTTCGATATTGGAGGTTATGGGACGCAATTCCGGTTGGATTGCTGCAGGGGCATCGTTGTGCAAACGCCGCGACAAACCTTATGACCCCCCCCACTTGATTTACCTCCCCGAAGTCGCGTTTTCCGAGCAGAAGTTTGTGGAAGACGTTCAGAGGGTTTTGCAGAGAGAGCGATATTGTGTGATTGTCGTGGGTGAAGGTCTTGTGGACGCGGACGGCAACTACGTATCGATGAGCTCCTCGAGCATTGACGCGTTTGGGAATGTGCAGCTTGGAGGATCTGGAGATTACTTGAAAGAGCTGGTTCAAAAGAACCTCAATGTAAGCGCTAGGTCGTGTAAACTGGGGATTGCTCAACGGACTGCTACGCATTGCGCGTCGCAAACCGATGCGGACGAAGCCTATCTTGCAGGACAGAATGCTGTCATCGCTGCTGTGGTAAATGGCAAGAGCGGAAAAATGGTGACCTTGCAACGTGGAGAGTCGGATACTTACGTTTGCGAAACTGGACTCGCGGAGCTGAGCGAGGTGTCTGAAGGGACAAAGCGAATTCCTGCCGAATGGATCAATGATGATGGGGTCAGTATGAACTATCCTTTCGTTAAATACGCTCTCCCTCTCATTCAAGGCGAGATTGACGTGGCGTTTGAGAATGGTCTGCCCGCATATGCCAAGTTGAGACAGCTGTCTGTCGAGAAACGATTAGGCGTTTACGCGCTTTAGATTATAACGGTCAAAGGCTGGAGGTTTGCTTACCCTCGGCGTCCCGAGCTTTGTTTTAATCGTTGCCCTTTGGCGGGCATCGGAGAGTCTACGCGTTGAGTCATCACTCGCTTTCAGCTTAGGAGAGCACCACGTTTTTTCTAGCTGCGGCAAAAATGGGCTCTCTTCTTGGTCTGAATGAAACCTACCCCGTATTGGAAACGATCTGAGCGCTGGCTGGCGTTTTTTCTGACCCTACTGGGGGTTTGTTCCTTTCTGGCGATGGTTCCAGTCACACCTGAGTTGGCGCCCCAGGAGGAAATCGAGGAAGAATCGTTTACCGAGTCGCGAGGGTTTTTCGACCAATTGAGGGAAGGATCGAGGGCTCCACGCGTTTTGGGGCACTGGACGTCCTTGGCTCCCCCGACGCTGGCCTTACTAATAGCCCTCTATTTCCGATCGATGGTTTTCGCTTTGCTAACCGCTTCTGTGGCGGGGGCTTTTTTGTCCTTCGGATTAAACCCGCTCGTTGTGCTTTCGCTCGCGCTCCACGATTTTATCTGGGAGACGTTGAGCTCGTTTTTCAACCTCTACATCATCCTGTTTTTGTTCACTTTAGTAGGACTGGTGCACCTCATATCCCGAAACGGAGGTCTGGCGGGATTGGTAACAGTTTTGGGAAAATTGGCTACCAGTAGACGACGTGCCCAGATTTCTGTCGGCGTTAGCGGTCTTGCTATCTTCTTCGACTATTACTCGAATACCGTTATTCTAGGAAACACTATGCGCCGTTTGTCAGACAAGTGGCGTATTTCCAGGGAAAAGTTGGCCTACCTAGTTGATTCGACAACGGCTCCGGTTGCCGGGTTAGCGGTGTTATCCACTTGGATAGCCGCTGAAGCGATGCTGTTGGGGAGTGAAGCAGAAAACTTGGGTATAGAGCTTTCTGGATACTCTATCTTTATCGAATTGCTTCCTATGCGTTTTTACTGCTTGGGAACTTTGATATTCCTTTTTATCAATGCGGGAATGGGGCGCGAGTTCGGTTCTATGTATCAGGCAGAAACGCGAGCTTCAATGGAAGGAAAACTTCTTCCCGATGAAGGTGAACCATTGGGGATACAATCGGCGAGCTCTACGGAGCCCAAAGAGGAGATTCCCCGACGAGCGCTCAACGCGATCATTCCATTAGCTATTGTCATCACTGGAATCGTAGTGGGAATATTGTTACTAGGAAGCTTTCGCATGGGAGTTTCCGGTGAATCGTTTTCTTGGACTGATTTTGGCGATTGGAGGGCGGCTTTCGGAAAGGCGGTGGGCGACACTGATTCTGCTGGGGCGGTACCGATTCTGCTGGCGGCATCCCTCCTTGGAAGCGTGGCGGCCTTCGGTTTGACGATAGGGCAACGGCTATTGTCGGTAAAGGAGGCTGTGCAGACTTATGTTAGCGGGATGCCGACAATGTGGATGGCGATATTTATCCTGCTGATGGCTTGGTCGATGCAGCAAATTTGCCAAAACCTGGGAACAGCTCAGTATCTCATAGACCTGCTTGGGGACCGCATGCCGATTTGGACTCTCCCGATTTTCACGTTTGGCGTGGCGGCCATGATGTCATTCGCTACGGGAACTAGCAGGGGAGCAATGGGGATCCTAATTCCAATTATACTGCCTCTGGCACACGGATTGGGGGCGTTTGACGAAAGCGATGGTCTAATCTTTTTCCTTACAGCAGCCGCTATTCTGGATGGAGCTATTTTTGGCGATCATTGTAGCCCAATAAGTGACACAACCGTGCTGACTTCGATATCTACCGGATGCGACCACATCGCGCACGTTAAGACCCAGCTGCCCTATGCCTTTCTTACAATGACGTTTTCCGGATTGTTCGGCTACCTAGCGGTCGCCCAAAAGTTTCCGATTTGGGTTTTCTATCTCCTATTCCCAATCAGCGTATACGCTGTTTTCAAAACTTTTGGACGACCTATTCCTGAATCGGATTAGAGTATTCAGATGTGAATCCGAGTTCTTATATCCCGATTGCTGGTCTTATAAATTAAGGCAGGGCATATAGTTCTACTAGGGCCACGCCTGTGGTTCCATCATCTCCAGAAATCCGAAGCGTGTACAATCCGGTTTCCAGGCTTATCAGCATCCCAGCATCCTGACTTTCTGGGTCGAGCGGGAATGCTCCAACGGATTGGCTGGCGTCGCCCAGTGAAGGCTTCGGCTGCGGCGCCCACATCGGCTTCGGTGTACCCTCCGTCGACACCCAAAGTGAAAAGTTCAAGCAGCTCACGGCCAAAGTTCTCGTTGATCTCGCCCGCCGAGCTTTCGTCGAGATCGAGCATTTTGATCATAGCCTCAGACCAGGAGACCTCCTGAATCAGTTTTCGGAAGGCGCCATCTTGACCGATTCCAGCAGCATGGCGACGCATCATTTCGAAGTATCGGATGAAATACATGAAGCGCGTGCTGCCGGAGCAGGTGCTCATGTCTATTGGAAGGTGGTCTAGCAGAAACTTTAGCAGTTTAGCCGCGAGCGGCTGGCCGTCGCACAGCATACGTAGATACCAGGCGATGAAGGATCTCCGGCGTTCGCTATCTCCATCCCATAAATCTCCGTTGGGATCGGTCTCGGTAGACCAATCTGGCTTTGGGAAAGCTGACCAATTTTCATTGGTTTCCGCGAGAGAATCGATAGCCGCTTCGATTCCGCTGCTTTGTCCCAATTGGTAGAATGCTTCGCGTTCGGCAGGCGATCCCCCGAATCCTGCTCGATGAAATAAGTGATCGGCTGCCCGACGGGTCCACTTTTCTTGTGATAAGGGCGTCAACATAAGGCTCCTACGTTCTTAAAGGTTAGGCTTCCTCTCTCGCGAAAATATGAGAGATTGGACTCCACTAACGGTAGTGGTTTAATGCGTTTAAGCAGTTTGTGGGCGTTTGCAGATGGACCCTAGAACCGGTCTGCTCTGGTTGATCGAATCGGCAATCGCTTTAGACCCGATTCAGTAGGGCCTTATAGGCGCTCTCACGGATTGCATTGCTGGCGGATCCGGTGGAATTGGGACGGCTCGATAGTATGAGCGAGTCCCTACAATTGAGAACTCGTCCGTTCTCGTTCTGAAACTAAACGATGATTGACCGGAATTTCTCCCGTTTACGGAATAGCATACAACTCGACCAGAGCGATTCCGGTTGTACCGTTTTCCCCAGAGGTAACGACGGTGTACAAACCTGGGTCGAGATCTATGATCATCGCAGCGTCTTCGCTATTTTCACCCAGCGGGAATGCTCCCGCTAGTTGGCTAGCCGCTGTGATCTCGGATGGATCCCACAAATTTCGCCAACCATCATTGAATGCAATAGGCGTTCCAGCTATATCGTAAATTCTGAACTGAGGATTGGCCAGAAAACCAGCGACTCCCAGTTGCTGAAGGCTAGGACCGACAGCTCGAATCAGGACCCGACTCGGCAAATCGCCTTCTATTACAAATCCAGGTATGACCACGTCGGCTCCCGTTCCCACCAAGGCCCGACATGAAATGTTGATCATCCGAGTGAAATTCTCCTCAATTTCAAACGCTTCAACGAGAGCGACGCCCGTAGAGCCGTCCTGCCCTCGAACGATGGCTGTGTACAAACCTTGCTCGAGTTCCATAAGAGCGGCGGTGTCATCATCCCGCATATTTCTCTCACCTGCGCCAACAGATTGAGATGCCGCTAAAATCGCGTCTGGATCATCACTATCTTTCCAACCCTCATTGAAATAGATTAACTCGTTTGCAGAGTTGTAAATTTCCAGCCGCGGTTTCAATAGAGGATCATCGATATTGTTATCTGCGAGGCTAGGGCCAATACCTCTCACTAGGATTTGTTTCGATTCCGGACCAGCGACTACAAATCCGGCGATCAAAACATTAGCCCCTGTTCCTACTCGGGCCCGAGTCGAAATATTGAAGAGCCGTTTGTCGGTGACGAGAATTTCTGAATTCTCGCTTGCAGTTGATCCTCCCGCGCTAGTGGCGACAACGTGGTAGGTTCCCTCATGCTCCGTGTTTGTTGGATCGATACTAAGTTCAGATTCAGTTTCCCCGTTGAGGATTCCCCCATTGAAGTACCATTGATAGTCGATTGCGGTATTGGATACAGCTCTAGCATCGAGAATCGCTCGGCCTCCTTTCAGAACAATATCGCCTAGCGGTTGTTCTACGAATGCGGGAATGTCAGGCAAAGATTGTATCGAAACACTAGCTACTTCGCTTAGAATGGCCCCTGTTTGGCTTGTGACAGATACCGTGTAGTTCCCGTTGTCGCTGGCGGAAGCGGCGGAGATTACCAATGAATCGCCTGTAGCTCCAGAGATATCTTCGCCGTCCTTTTTCCATTGGTAGGAGAACGGTCCCTGGCCTGACGCCTCGACAGATAGGGTTACGGTTTCCCCATCATAGGAAGTTTCGCTTGAAGTTTGTAAGCTAATTGATGGAGGAGCTAGATTTTCGATTCCAACAATCGCAATCGCATTAGCCCCATTCGTGAATCCGTAATTCATGGCGAGTTGGCCATTGGAATTGAATCCCCCGATTTCCGCGCTGCGAACGGTGGCAGGGAAACCAGGTTTAACGTCAAAAGTGTCTCCTTCGCGAGCGATCAGGACGATCGCTCCGTTTTCGTCGGTCGCCCAAGCCCCGGAATCGGTTGTATCGCTAATCACGTCTCCGAGACCTTTAAGAGTGCCTTGAAATGCGATCTGGCCGATTCCGTTTATGATGGGAAAACTGAGAAGGTCAAAGGCGACACCTGTTGCCGTCCCGGGAGCTTGAAGTCCCGTTTGAGCGATAATCGACCACTCGCCTGATGCGGATCTGGCTAGGATGGTGCTGAGGTTGCCACCGGACTCTACAGCATGGACCGCCAAATCCCCATCGTTGCTGGCGACCGGATCCATGAAGCTGTTGAAGCTACGATTGATTCCAAAGATATCGACGGATTGCTCCGAGGAAATCAGTAGGTTCAGGATGCCATTGGAATACTGATACAATCCCTCCTCTTCGTTGGTATTTTGCAGACTGGCCCAAAAATAGACATTACCATCGCCATCAACCGAGGGTTTCCCAAGAGATAGGAAAGGATCGCTGGATCCTGGAGCTGAATCGCCGGATTTGGCAATCAGCGTCGCTCCAAAATTAGTGTCGAGGGCCCATATCCCCTTCTCGTTGTTGAAGTCGTTTTCGTCTGAATCTTCGATGGTGGCTAGCAAGGCTCCATTGAGGGAGGCGTTTTGGGCGAGCGCGATGGGTTTAGCGATCGTCAGTGTGCCGCCATTGAGATTAGACCCTTCGATAGCCGCGAGTTTCACTACGGGTGCTGCTTCACCTTCAGGTGCTGGAAGCTTGGCCACCCAGATCCCATTATCATCCGGTTCATTAGATAGGCGAAGGCGTGATGAAAAAGAAAACCCGTGGGATGGTAGGCCTTGGGGAGCTCCAAAGTATTGGTACCTTTTCGATGGAGAAGTCGTCCCATCGTAATCGATGATTGGTCGACCTGATTGTGTGGCGGCAATGATTTTGAAATCCGGGTTTGCTGCTAAGGCTCCTCTCTTACCAGCTGATAAGAGGATTTCCGATGACGAGAAGCTATGGCCGGGAGCGAGTTTCCCCGCTAAGGCAATACTGGGACCGCCAGTAGCAGAAATGGATCGAATGCTCTCAAAGAACCCGCTTTCACCGTTTACGGTCGCGGGCTCGCCTACAGCGGCTATTAATTCAACGTTGCCGTTGCTGTATTGCAGAGCTGCGTCGAGATGGGCTGGGCTACGATTGGCGATTTCCCTCAATAGCCGCAGTTTTTCGACAACCGTAGCTTGCGTGTCCGGATCGAGGGGAGGTTCGCTGCTTGGGGGCATACTGCCATTCGAAATGCGATTAACCAGAGCCTGCAAGGCGAGAGGCCGAAGAATTAGATCTTGGGAGCTTTGAATCTGCGTAAGATCGAAGGTGTTCTGACGCCCAGCCCCTTCGCCGTGGCAACTTATGCAGCTCTTTTCGAAGACGGGTGCCAGAACTTCCGTGTATGCTCGATCAATACCGGAGGTTTCGAACAAAGCTCCGAACGAAACCTGCCCGTCTTCATTGATATCCGGGATCGAAAATGAATCCAAGGTCTGTTGAGAGCTTGTCCCTGCCGAATCACCAGATAACGAAACGAGTTCGAAAGTATTGGAATAACCGCCTATTGAAATAGCGGACGCAGCAAAAATTAGAAAGGCGTAAGAAATCGTCTTCATGTCTATCTGATTATGTCTAGCGGTTGGAAGTCCCTTGGCGGCGAAGGAAATATTGCGGACATTGCCGATGGGGGCACGCCCATCCATTTTTCTAGGACTGACCGATACACGGTTCTAAAATCGACGTTGTATTGCATGCTGTTACGGCTTACGCGAGCGTCCTCCGCCAGATCTGGATAGAGTCCGTAATACTGGTTTCCAGCTACCTGACCACCCATGAGAAATAGGGTTTCCGCTGCCCCGTGGTCGGTTCCGTAGCTCCCGTTTTGAATCACTTTGCGGCCGAATTCACTGAAGGTCAGAATGACTACTCGATCCCAATTGCCTTGGGCCTTCATCTCGTCAACGAAGGCTCCAAGAGCCCCATTCAAGGTTTGCAGCAAGTCGAAATGGCGACCACTTAATGGGCCGTCCTCGAGTACTTGATTGTTGTGGGTATCGTAGCCACCCTGGCGAGCGTAGTAGACTGATGTGTCGCTTCGACCTTTGATGAGCTGAGCGATGATTTTTAGGCTGTTGGCCAACCCATTACTGGGCCAATCGGGATTAATTAGATTACCACCGCGCTCCATCGCCAACTGAACGCTTTCCGTACTAATCATGGCGCTGTGAGCGGAACGCTGGACGTAAGCGAGAGTATCATTCTCTTCACTTACCCCATCGTCCGTCTCATGATCGAGTCCGATAAGGTTTCGATAGAGCCCTTCGAGCGATTTTTCCCGTCCCAGTATTTGCTTGTCCCGCCAATTGAAGAATTGCGGGTTCTGAAACGTCACGGATGGACTAGTGGCTGCGTTACTCTTGAATGCGAATGTTGGACGGCGATTGATGTAAATTCCGGTCGTGGCGCCACATCCATCGCATTGATTATCCAAATAGCGTCCAATCCAGCCGTCTTTTGGCACGCCGTTAGGCTCTGCGGAATGCCAGTAGTCGAAGGATTTGAAGTGAGAAAGGTTGGGGTTTGGATACCCAACACCATTGATGATACCGAGCTCTCCATCATCCCACATTTCCTTGAATCTAGTTAGGTTAGGATGGAGGGCTAGCGGCTCATTTTTGCCGGTGACACTAGGGCCGTCTTGGTCCGTGATTTGCAGTATATTGTGCTCTGTCCCGAGTCTAATTTCCGGTCGTGCGCCGCGGTATATGGAATTAGTATATGGAATTAGCGTGTTCAGCGTATCGTTGCCACCAGCCATTTCCATCAGAAGAATGATTGGGCCGTCGCCGCCTTGAGACGGAAGGCTTTGAGCCCGGGCGTCCAGGTTGAAAAGCGTCTGCTGAATGAAGCCAGGCAATGTCATTGACGCGGTCGCTCCCCAAATGGATTTGGAAACGAAGTCTCTTCTGTTCAATTTTGTATTCATATCGTTTTTGCGTCCTCGGATTTGGCTATTGCGTCTGATACTCAGGCAGAGCGAGAACTAGCCGAACGAGTTCTCTAACTCCCTCCAGCTCTCCGAGTTCGTCGCTGACAGAAGAATACCGATCCAAAAGCGTTCTCACTTGGCTCTTGCGAAGCTCTCGATTTGGTATGAATCGTTGTCTCAAGTTTTCCAATAGGAGGGGAAATTTCTCTATTCTTCTCAATTCTTTTGGGGCGATAACATTCCAATCGACATCCGGAAAATCGTCCATGGAGTTACGAGTTCTCCCGGTCGTGAAGACCTCGTAGTTGTGATGGGTAAACACGCTCGGCATATTCATGCGGAACACCATCGCGCCAGTTGCCAGCCATGTGTTACCAGGACCCTCTGGCTCTGGCCAACCAGCGATGCTAGGAGGTAAATGCACTTCGTACCCCAACTGTTGCATAACGTCCTCCATAGCATCTCTCGTCGGAAGAGTTACTCCCAACTGATTCGCCAAGCAAACGAAGTAGTCTCCGGCGTCCTTGATTTGGGCATTCACAACCGACTCGTCATAAAACTCCTCGCTCAAAAACAGGTCTTTCAGAAAGGGGCGAATCTCGTAGCCGTGATCGTCGCGCAATTTACTGGCCAATGCTGCCACAAGTTCTTTGGAAGGTTTTGGCGAAGCGAAATATCTCCAAAGTTTCCAGCTGAGATGCTTTGCGCAGCGGTCTGTATCGAATATGACATCAATAATATCATCCCCATCGATGATAGGGTTGCCCTCAGGCGTTGTCTCGTAACCGTAGAAAGGCCCCTTCGTATTTCTGTCTTGGCTCCCCCGATTTTGCCATACGCTTGCCGGGGGAAGCGGTGGATTTTGATTCCCTGCGGGGTTATTGTAACGGTTCTCGTCGGGGTAGTAGCGGAAATTGTAGAATTTTCGGCCTGTAAAGGCATCGGCTGCTACAGCTACATCCTCCTCGGTGTACTCGGGATCATCAGAATACTCGTCCCCTATACCCATCGCAAACAATTCCAATAACTCGCGGCCGAAATTCTCGTTCACGTTTCCTCGGTTGCTCCGGTACAGATCGAGAGTCCGGATCATGCCGAGGGACCAGGAAACGTGATTAACCAAAGTCTTAAAATTCCCGTAATGGCCTGGAGGCACTAGCCTCTCATCCCCTGCGAAGGGAGCATCCTCACCCGCCAAATTACCAGCTGCATGCCTTCGGAGTGTCTCGGTGTAACGGAACATGCCGATCCACCTATAATACTGCCCTACAGTTGCGGAATCGACAGCAAAGTGGTCGATGAAAAACTTCAGAAGTTTCGAGGCTAGCGGCTGGCTACCAAGCAGCACCTTGAAATACCATCGAACATACTCCCTACGGCGAACGCCCTGATTACCGAAAGTCTCGCCATTCGGATCGACTTCAGATTGCATCCAATCTGGCCAAGGAAGACTGGACCAGTCCTCGCTGGTTTCGAGAAGCGAGTCGACAGCCGCTTCGATTCCTTGCTCTTTTCCGAGCTGATAAAAGGCTTCTTGTTCTTCGGGAGATCCCCCGTAGCCGGCCCGTTGCAGCAAGTGCGTCGCATTGCGGCGGGACCAGGATTCTTGAGGCAGTGGATTAAGCATGGTAGGCAGGATATTTTTTGGCTTCCTCTTAATCGGCTCGAAAAGCTGTTTGCCTTAGCTAGCTATTTGCTCGGCTCGATTTGAGGAGGCTTCCGTAAGTGATTGGGCGGTAAAAGGCTTATACGTTGAAACGAGGTTTGTCGGTTTCGAATCTGCAGTGGACGTTTTTGATCTTCATCTGATTGGGTCCGCAATCCTAAGCATTTGTTCATGCTACCTATGGAAATGTAGAAGACGGTTGCTCTGTAAAGCTACATTTGCGAAAAACCCATGGTTAAGGAGCGACTATTGGATTCTCCTAGTTATTGATAACCAGGAAACTAGGGGAATGCTCTACCTGTAGCCGAGAATTGTCCGGCGAACGAGTGAGGGGGACTATATTTTTCGAATTCAGTTGTTCCGACAGTGGGACTGGCTGAATTGAGTGGACCCGACGGGCTTGTGAAGCAATAGCGTAGAGCTGTGCAAGAGATTTGGCCGCAACTTAGAAATTGGGTCGCGAATGGCACTCGGTTTGCCACGGCCACGATCGTAGAAGCGTCTCGCCCGTCACCACGTGGGATCGGCTCGGTGCTGGCGGTCCGTTCGGATGGTGAAGCTTTCATCGGATCTGTGAGCGCAGGCTGCGTAGAAAGCGAAGTTATCGAGGCTGCAAAGACCTGTATGGAGGACGGTAAAACACGCTGGCTCAGCTTCGGTCCAGAAAGTGGATTCCCTTGGGAAGTAGCCTTGTCATGCGGTGGGAAAATCGTAGTCAGGGTTGAGCCATTTGCGGGCCAGAGTGACAGTGAGGTTGGCAGCCAATTGGCTCATAAGCTCGACGAAAGGGAGCGAGCGTTATTGTTGAGTTTTGAAGGGATCCACTGCCTGATTTCAGAGGATGGGAGCACTTATTCAAGTAAGGCGCTGCCCCATCCCTTGATAGAGAATGCCAAAGAGCACTTTCGTTCTGGAGGGGCGACGACAGAAATCGAGTGGGATAGTTCTAAAGCATTGTTTCGGGTCTTGGAGCGTCCTCGTAGGCTATTCGTAGTTGGGGCGGCGCACATAGCGATTCATTTGGTTGGATTCGCCCGGTCTTTGGGTTTTGAAACGGTCGTCATCGATCCGAGAGAGGCTTATGCCCGCCAAGATCGTTTTCCGGACCCGCCTCATGAGATCATCTGCCAATGGCCCGAGCAGGCCCTGAAAGACTTTAAAATTGTCTCGTCCGACGCTATCGCTGCTATGACTCATGACCCTAAGATCGATGATCAAGCGCTTTCCATTTTCCTGGGAAGTGAAGCTGGCTACATCGGAGCCCTAGGAAGCTTGAAGAGTCATGCCGCTCGTTTGAAACGGTTGGGGAAACTTGGTTTCGACCAAAAAAGCCTTTCGCGAATACGTGCCCCGATCGGTTTGGACATCAATAGCGAAACTCCGTCAGAAATCGCATTGAGCGTCATGTCGGAAGTCGTCCAGTGTTCCAACGCCGCTCGGAAGTGATAGAGGGAGTCCGATTAGCTACGATCATCCTGGCTGCGGGCCTGTCAAAGCGGATGGGAAGGGTCAACAAATTGCTTATTCCGATCGATGGGCTTCCAATGATTCGCAGGGTGATGGATGCGGCCATTGAAGCGGGTTCAACCGACATTTACGTGGTAACGGGATTCGAACGCGAACGCATCGAGTCATGCTTGACTGGATACGTTGTCAACTTTGTATACAATGAGTCCTTTCGTTCTGGGATGGGAACTTCCATAGCCGAAGGGATCAAAGCCATAGCCCGCCGAGGGTTTGAGGGAGCGATGATTCTCTTGGGCGATTTGCCCTACTTGAAATCCGCTACTCTGAATACAGCCGCCTCCGCCTTTTCCGAAAACCTAGATCGAAAGATTATCGTTCCTGAATTTGACGGGAAGCCGGGCCACCCGGTCGTTTTTCCCGAGTCGCGTTTCGACGAGCTGGCGAGGCTATCTGGTGACCACGGAGCTAAGAAATTGATCGCCAACCACTGGTCCGATGTTCTTCGGATTACTGTGGATGATCCAGGATCGATCCGGGATCTGGATACGCTTAGCGAGTAGACTACTGGATCGTTTCAGGGTTTGAGGCGCTAGTCGCGTTCTAAGCCTCGATTTGAGGGCGCTTAGGATCCGGCCAGTCGATATGGAAAAATTTTCCTCGCTCTTGATCGACGCGCTCGTAAGTGTGGGCTCCGAAATAGTCGCGTTGCCCTTGCAGCAAGTTGGCGGGAAGCCGGTCGCTGCGGTAGCTGTCGTAGTAGGCTAGCGAAGACATGAATGTTGGTATCGCGATTCCGCTTTGTGCGGCTGCTGCGACGACCTTTCGCCAGTTCGCCTGGCAACGATCGATCTCTCCTTTGAAGTAGGGGTCGAGCAGTAGATTGGCCAGGTTGGCGTCTCGTTGGTAGGCCTCGTAGATTTTCTGCAAGAACGCTGCTCGGATAATGCAACCGCCACGGAAGATCATGGAGATAGCGCCGAAGTCCAGATTCCAGTCGTATTCCTTTTGGGCGGCTCGCATGAGTTGGAACCCTTGAGCATAGGAGCATATTTTGGAGCAGTAGAGAGCGTCATGAATGGCTTCGATGAAGGCCGCCTTGTCGCCATCGAAGGCGTCGAACACAGGCTGGATGACATTAGAGGCTTCAACACGCTCCTCTTTTATGGCGCTTAGGAAACGGGCAAAAACGGCCTCTGCTATCGAAGGAGCGGGAATGCCCATGTCCAAGGCGTTCACCGAAGTCCATTTTCCCGTCCCTTTTTGTCCGGCGGTATCGAGGACGATATCGACGAACGGCTTGCCAGTGACAGGATCGTCCTGTTGCAAAATATCCGCGGTGATTTCGATTAGAAACGAGTCGAGAACACCTTGGTTCCATTCGCTAAATACAGAGCTCATCTCCTTGGGGCTCATTCCCAAGAGCTTGCCCATGAGAGCGTAGGCTTCGCAAATCATCTGCATGTCGCCGTACTCGATCCCGTTGTGGATCATCTTCACGTAATGTCCGGCCCCGTTTTCGCCAATGTAGGTTGTGCAGGTGACGCCGCCACTTACGGGTTTGCCGGGCTCCGCACCCTCGATCGGCTTACCCGTCTCAGCATCGACTTTGGCCGCTATTGCTTCCCATATCGGCTTCAACTCTTCCCAAGCGGACTCTTTTCCCCCGGGCATCAGCGACGGACCGAACCGCGCGCCTTCTTCGCCTCCGGAAACTCCGGAACCGACGAAACGGAATCCCTTCTCATTCAAATCCTTTTCGCGTCGTATGGTATCGGTCCACAGGGCGTTGCCGCCATCGATAATGATATCGTCAGGATCGAGAAGCGGGAGGAGGCCATCGATTACGGCATCGGTCGCTTTACCAGCTTGAACGAGAATGATGATCTTTCTAGGGCGCTTTAGGGATTGAACAAATTCTTCGACCGATTGCGCTCCAACGAGCCCGCCAGGAGTATCCGGGTTTTCCGATACGAAAGCGTCGGTCTTTGACGTCGTTCGATTGTAGACCGAAATGCGGAAGCCGTGGTCGGCTATGTTCAAAGCGAGGTTTTGACCCATGACCGCGAGGCCGACGAGTCCGATATCCGATTGGGCTTCTGACATAATAGAGATTCGATTGAAGGGCGGCCATCTAACGGAGACCCAATCGAGCCATCAAGCCTGAACACGGCGTTCCGCAAATTTACTCCGGAATTGGTAAAACGGCGTGCTTGGGGAACGCGATTCGACCGGCGGTCTTTGCGGCGTTTGATCCCTTGGTCCAGACGTCGGCTCAAACTTTGCCCGGAAGCCAAGGGGCGATTGCGTCTACAATAGGTGTGAGCATTTCGGGCTCATTCCGGTGGTAGACCCAGCTCATGCAGATAATAAAGCAGGTGGTGCCGATGATGGGATACATGACCAGCTTGGGCAATTTGCTCAATGTTTTGAAGACCGAGTACGCGAAGATCACCCCTATCACACCCAAGGCGTATGGTAGCCAGGGTTGATTGTATAAGGGTTGAAGCGATTCAAATAGCCGTTCCACGTAGAGCATCTTGTTAGCGTTAGTTCTCCACGTCCCTTAACGGACTTTATTGGCAAAACTCAAATGCTTATTCCAGGTCGCCCTTAGCGCAGTTTACCCACTCGTCAGGCCCGTTCTCGTAGCTCTCCCGCTTCCAAATCGGAACGCGGTCCTTGATTTCATCGATTATGTACCGGCAACTGTCGAAGGCGGCTCCGCGATGCGGGGAGCTGACGCCCACCCACACGGCTATATCGCCAATGTCGAGCGGGCCGACTCGGTGGATTGCCGCTGCTCCAGAAATTTCAAATCGGTCGAGCGCTTCTCCGATAATCCGATCCCCTTCCTTTTCCGCTAGCGCAGTATAGGCGGAGTATTCCAATGCGTTTACTGGCTTGCCATCGTTGTGATTGCGTACCCAGCCCTCGAAGGACGCGTAGGCGCCGGCCACCTCGTTCTGCAGCTTCGAACGCAGTTCGTTGGGCTCGATGGCCGATTCGGAAATGAAAAAGCGATTCAGTTCCATGATGGCGTCAGCCTCCGGCAACTGGAGGGATGAAAACTACGGTGTCGGCTTCTTGAAGCGATTGGTCCCATTCCGCGAAGTCTTCATTGACCGCTACTTTGAGCGCGGATCGATCCAGGCTGAATCCGTGTTGGGCTTTCAATTCGTCATAAAGTGCTGCTGGGTTGCTCGCAGAAGTTTCCCAGAATTCCGAGCTGCAACCTCGTTGCTCCTTGAGCAGAGCATAGTATTCAATCGTCAACTTCATTGGTAAGTCATATTAAACCCCACCGTTGCTATGCCGCATAATCACTCTTTCCCCCTGTCTTTTCGACGAGCCGGATGTTTTCGATGGTGATGCCTTTGGTAATCGCCTTGCACATATCGTAAAGCGTTAAGGCAGCGCCACTGACTGCAGACAAGGCTTCCATTTCAACGCCAGTTTTTCCGTCAGTCACGACTTCGGATCGCACCAATACACGTTCATCGTCGACCGTGTCGATTTGCAAATGGCATTTTGTCAATGGGAGTGGATGGCACAAAGGAATCAGGTCGGAGGTTTTCTTGGCTGCCTGTATCCCGGCCAGAATGGCGGTATGAAAGACAGGCCCCTTTTTCCCCTGGATATCTTTGCCATCGAATTGGGACATAACAGCTTTGGTCAGATTGACGATAGCTTCCGCTTTCGCTGTCCGTCTGGTGACCGCTTTGTCCCCGACGTCCACCATGAGCGGCTGATCCTTGTCGTCCAGATGAGATAGTTTAGTCATAGTAGAACCCTTGAATGAGTGTGAGAAGTATTCTGCAGCTCGCTTTGCCGATTAGACGCTCCAGGGATAGAAAGGAAACGGTACGCCTTTTTCAAACTCAGTTTGGCTAGAGGGAAGCTCCAAGAAGCCGTCGGTGCTAGCAACTGAGATGAAATCGCTCGAGGTGTTGAAAGGCAAGGGAGTTGCCCAAGGGCGAGCGTCCTCATCGATCTGGAGCTTGGCGGGCAGAAACAAGGTAAGGGGAGGAGGGAACCGGAAGGGCTCGCCGAGCAAAGCCTTTGGAGTTGGCGTAGAGTTTAAGCCGGAACTCAGATTCAATGCAGGAAGGGCGTAGCGATGGAGGCAAGTAAAGCAGGAGACGGGATTACCTGGCAAAGCGAATACGTTTGGACGATGCTGAGCGGTATCGAGTGTTCCAAACCACAGAGGTTTGCCGGGTCGTTGGCTGACCCACTGAAAGGATTTCCGTACACCGGCGCGTTCCAGAGCGTCAGGCAGGTAATCTTTTTTGCCTTTGGAAACCCCGCCGGCCAAGATGAGGATATCATATTGAGAGAGCGCTTCGCTAACGAACGATTCGGTCTCTTTCAAGTCGTCGACCAGGTGATGCCTCTCGACATTTTGGTAGCCAGCGGTCCGAAGGGCTATCGAAAGGGACAAGTCGTTCGATCGGCGAATTTGGTGAGGTAGCGGGGCAGATGCGATGTCCACTAGTTCGTCACCCGTAGTAACAATAAGGATACGCGGATCTTTGGCGACGAGCAGCTTGGATTTGCCAATGGAGGCGGCGATAGCGATTTCCTTGGCCGTCATGCGTCGCCCGGCCTTGAGGAGTTCTTGCTTCGAATGAGCATCGGATCCTTGCGGATGTATGCCAATGCCGGGTTTTACGATAACGTCGTCATTCAGCCGGACGACGTTTCCGTCTACGTTAGTGTCCTCTACCTTTATGACGCAATCCGCTCCGTCGGGAACGGGGGCGCCTGTCATAATTTCGATGCAGTCGCCTGGATTCCGAAGCTCGAGTTTTGGCTCTCCTGCGAAGCCGACACCTACGATGGAAAACGCGCCGGTTCCGCTGGAAGCGTCCGTCGAGGCGATGGCGAATCCATCGAAAGTGGAACGATTAAAGGGCGGCAGATCCCGGTCAGCCAGTAGCGGCTCGGCCAATACGCGATTCAAGCAGGACTCGATCGAAACCGTTTCCCGCGCCATTGGCGTCACATTTTCCTGTATTAGCGTCTGAGCTTCTTCGACAGTAATCACGCGCAAGTGATTGAGAATCCCGACCGGCTTGGCAAGGCCTGGATGTCGGAACGATCTCAGCAGCCAAAAAAGTTCCCGCGTCGCGCCGTTCTTGGGAGCGCGCATTGGCGTCAACAAGAACAAAAAAACGCCGACAGTTTTGTTTAGGAAGCTCGCTTGCGAGCGATTGTTTCGCTGGAATGGCTTCTCGTTGATTCGCTCGCAAGCGAGCTTCCTACAATGGTCACGATTCTATCAGTCGCCACCAACGCCCGAAATGCGGAATCAGCCCTACGATTCGGTTTTTCAAGCGACTTCCAGGACACTCATTCATGAAAAGCCTTTTCAAAGCGAGGCTCAGTCGCAATCTTCCTGGATCCATGGCCGACCCGAGCTTCACATACGTTTCCGGACCAGATGACTTTCTGGCCAACCGAGCAGCGACCAAGCTTTGGAAGTCGATGAGCTCGGAAGTTGACGACGAGTTCTCAATCGAGGTGATCGACGGAAATGCGCTCAAAGTCGAAGATGTGGAAACCCTTGTGAGCCGGCTCCGAGACGCGACGCAGACGCTGGGGCTGTTTGGCGGCCGCCGCGTTGTTTGGCTAAAAGGCTGCACGTTTTTGGCTGACAACAAAACGGGACGAGCTGAAGGCACGCAAACGGCTTGCCAGGACCTGCAAGAAATCCTGGAGGTGATTCGACCCGAGGACGTTGGCGTCTTGATTTCCGCCTCGCCGGTCGATCGTCGAAAGCGTTTTCCGAAATGGCTGGAAAAGCATGGCGAGTACGTTGCCTCGGGAGGAGTGGATTCGAAAGGCAATGGCGCGGAGGCATTGGCAGCGATTTTGGAGGAGGAGTGCTCGTCCATGGGAGTCGAGATCGGTTCGCACTCTGCAGAGGCCCTGACCAGCAAAGTTAACGGCAACTCGCGACTCCTGATCGAAGAGGTCAGAAAACTGGCGACTTATTTAGGACCTGAAGGAGGAGAGATTACGCTAGAGCTTATCGAGGAGCTCGTACCGAACTTTGGCGAAGGCGACTTTTTCGAAACCACCGAAGCGTTTTTCTCCCGCAACTTGGAGTGGACACTGCAGGCGCTTCGCAGGCATTTTTTTGCTGGTAATGACGCCCGGCCGGTAATCGCGTCACTGCAGAACCGCAATAGACTGCTCATACAGCTTAAATCTTTGGTTGACGGGGGTGAGATTCAAGTTGTTGGCCGAGGGATTGCCAAGCCGGGTTTCGAGCGAGCTGCTGACAAATATCAAGACCGCTACGCTGGGCTTTCCGATAAGAGCAACTACAACGTTTTCACACAAAACCTCTGGTACATGGGTAAGTTGCTGGGAGCTCGAAAAATGCCTTCGCTGAAGCGGTTGATCGACCACCAAGGCGAGTTCATCCGGGTATTCGAGGAGATCATAGAGAGACCTGGAGAGCAGGAAGAAGCCCTGCGCAATCTAGCCATCCGTTGCCTCGCATAGAAGTCTAGCTAGACTCAATTTCGAATCGCAGGAATTCAGGTTTAAGGTTGCCCCCGGACTGTTTCGTTCCTTTCACTCCCGAACCTCATGCGAATCTGCCTGTTCACAGATAGCTTCTTGCCCTACATCTCAGGAGTCAGCTCGGCGGTATTCAACCAGGCGAATGAGTTGGCAGCCCGAGGCCACGAAGTCACTATATTCCATCCGCGACCGAAGCGTGAAGATAGGTTGGATCAGGTGGCGGGCTTGAATCCCGAAATTAAGCTCTTTGCCCTGCCGCTATCGGTGCCTACACCGAACATACCGAAGCTTCGCTTCTCTGTGCCGCTTTTCCTTTTCACCTACAGGAGATTGCATATCGCTTCCCCGGATCTCATCCACGTGCATACCGAGTTCGGCTGCGGGTTGGAGGGCATGCTCCTAGGTCGTTGGAAGCGAGTGCCGGTCATCGGAACCTTCCACACCTTTTTCGCGGAGCCAGAATATTTGAAGCAGTTCCACATTCCTAACTTCGCATTCACGCGCAAGGCGATGTGGAAGTACTCGGTGACCTTTTTCAACCGATGCAGTCATATAGTCAGCCCATCTAAATCGGTTAGGGAAAATCTAGTGCAACGGGGACTCTCGACGAGCACGACATTGCTTTCCAATGGCATCGAGCGAATCGACTTTCGCCCGGAAGCGGAGATCCGTGAATTTCGACAGTCGCTTGGCATCGACGATTTCGCCTTCATCTATGTGGGCAGAATTTCGCCGGAGAAATCCCTGGAAATCCTCATCGGAGCGTTTGCCCAAGTTTTACGGGTGAATCCGAAGGCTAAACTGGTAATTGTCGGAGCAGGCCCATCGGATCCGGATATAGACAAGCAGTTGGCCAGTTTAGGGATCGAGAATTCTGTAGTGCGCGTTGGCCGGATTGAACGAGATATTCTCATGAAAGAGAATTACCCGCTTTTGGGCGACGTATTCGTTACCGCTAGCAAGACCGAGAACCAGCCGGTGAGCCTCCTTGAGGCGATGGCCTTCGGGCT
Source organism: Opitutaceae bacterium (assembly GCA_002694885.1). Lineage (GTDB taxonomy): Bacteria > Verrucomicrobiota > Verrucomicrobiia > Opitutales > Opitutaceae > Pelagisphaera. The sequence goes on from NZNM01000072.1 coordinate 55,739, forward strand.
GCCCATGATCGGTCCGCGAGCAAAAGGGATTCCCGAGCTCGTCGCTCATGGTGAGGATGGACTGATATTCGATCCAGATGATGAATACGCCATGGCCAATGCTATGGTCAGGCTGATGAAAGACGATTCCTTGCGATCGGAAATGAGCGCGGCCGCAAAACGGAATGCCAACGAGCATCGTATCGACAAAGTCGGCGACAAATTGGAGTCGATCTATCTTGAGGCGATAGAAGAATAGCGTCAATCGTACCCAAGTTGTTTCCGCGCCTGTTTTACGCTGGGCAAGTTTCGGACCCTATCTAGAATATCAAGGCTGCTTTGAGGGATGCGAGGCGCCTGGACCTTAAGAGACTTGATTTTATCGCCTCCGTCGTCGGTTCCCCATTTCCAATCGTAGCCGCTCGGGGGAGGGTAGGAGTCGGTTCCCTCGCTCCGTTCCGAACCCAGGAATCTAAACAGCTTGCCGGTCCATTCGATAGGGTCGCTCACAAGATCTTCGTATCGTATCCAAAAATTGGAAATGCCGTCGTCTGGAAAACGCTGGAGTAGATTTAGGTAGACATCGGCCCAGTAGCGGTTGGCCAGCCAGTTATCCGCCCGTTTCGGTATCAACGTTTCCGCTTTTCGAAAGGCCATTTTCCGAAGCGACGCTGTAGTGGTATGGACGTCTCGGGCAAGAATGACGCGCTTGTGGTCGGCTACATTGGGAAGCCGAGGATAGGAATCGATCTCGTTAAACCAAGCGGGCCGTTTCAAAACGATGATTCTCTCCTCGCTCAAGTTAGAGACTTCCTCTTCGGCGTTGTCAGATTGAAACTTCTGGAAGTTGGTCTCGGGAAGGCTGCTGATATCCGGGGCAGCTGACATGAGTGCTTTGAGCAATGTGGAACCGGATCGCATCACACTTAGCTCGAGGGCGATGGTCTTCTTAGCGATTGCTTCGGACGGATGGGTCATAGCCGAGCCGCATGCAAGCCCGGCAATTGCGGAGCCACAACTAGAAAATTCGACGAGTCGAACCTTGCCTTGAACCCTTGGCGAATCGAGTAGGTGGAAAATGCTTTAAATTCTCTCCTTCGAGCACAGGGTCATATTCGCCTATGTCACGGAACAAGCCCATCATTAGAAACGTTCTAGCCGATCGCTACGCATCGGACGCTATGAAGTCGATTTGGTCAGGCGAGGGCCGTGTCATTATCGAGCGCGATTACTGGATCGCAGTCATGAAAGCCCAAAGAGAATTGGGGCTAAAAATACCGCTGAAAGCGATCAAGGCGTATGAATCCGCCAAGGACAGGGTGAACTTGGCATCCATCGACCGAAGAGAGCGCAAAGTTCTGCACGATGTGAAAGCCCGGATCGAGGAGTTCTCAGCTTTGGCTGGCTATGAGCTGGCCCATCTGGGAATGACGAGTCGCGATTTGACCGAAAACGTAGAGCAACTGCAAGTGATTCGCTCTCTCGATCTGGTACGCGTCAAGGCGGTTGCCTGTCTCAACAAATTGGCTGAAAGAGCGGTGGAGTTTCGGGATCTAATGATGACGGCCCGCACGCACAATGTTCCGGCCCAGGCGACTACGCTGGGAAAGCGCTTCGCCATGGCCGGACAGGAACTTCTGGTGAGCATAGACCGTCTTCACGATTTGGTGGAACGCTATCCGGCGAGGGGCTTAAAAGGAGCGGTAGGGACTCAGCTGGACCAGCAAACGCTCTTCGAAGGCGATGCGAAAAAGGTGGCTCAGTTGGAAAAAAGTATCGTTAAGCATTTGGGTTTCGGTAAAGTGTTAAGCAGCGTTGGCCAAGTCTATCCAAGGAGTGTTGATTTGGATACAGTTACCGCCTTGGAGCAGTTGGCTTCCCCTGCCGTAAATTTGACTACGACAATTCGGCTAATGGCCGGGCAGGGCCTCATGAGTGAAGGCTTTTCTAAAGGGCAGGTTGGTTCCTCGGTTATGCCTCACAAAGTCAATTGTCGAACGAGCGAGCGTGTACATGGCTTTGGTACGATCCTGAGAGGCTATGTGGCCATGGCTTCCGGGTTAACGGGAGGCCAATGGAACGAGGGCGATGTCTCTTGTTCCGTAGTGCGCCGGGTGATGCTTCCTGATTCCTTTTTCGCGATAGACGGGCTCTTGGAAGGTTTCCTAACGATCCTTCGCCAATTCGAAGTATACGAGAAGGCCATACAATCCGAGAATTCCGTTCAATTGCCATTTTTGGCAACGACGACGATTCTTATGGAATCCGTGAAAGCGGGAGCTGGTCGAGAAGAGGCTCATTTGGCTATCAAGGAAAATGCCCTCGCAGCCAGCAGAGAGATTCGGGAGGGGCGACCGGACAAGGCGGATTTACTTGGTAGATTGGCTAAGGATGACCGGATACCTTTGTCGCTCAATCGACTGGAATCGCTCGTTTCCCAGACAAATCGGTTCGTCGGAGCGGCCCCAAAGCAAGTGGATCAGTTTCGTCGGGACGCATCCAGGTGGGTGAAGCGTTTTCCCGAAGCCACCAAAGTGAAGCCGGGCAAGATGTTGTAGTCGGCTCGGAACTAAAAATAGGTTTCCAGCCTGCTATCTCAACATCTTTCTAAAGGCAGGATGCCTGTACTACCTCTCGAGGCGATTTGCCCACCTTCGGTGCCCAAGTAAGGTAGCGGACGATCTCCGAGCGCCCAGAAAATGGTAGGGCTGACTGTCCCTAGTCAGCCGAATTAGGGGACGTTCACCGGCCTGGCTGACTGGGGACTGTAAGCCCTACCATTCTCTAAGCTAACAAACCACATTTTGGAAGCTAACAGAAGCCTCCCGGCTAGCCAGGAGGCTACCCGAGTTTTTTCAGGGCTGGTTTCTAGGATACCCATTTTCCCTATGTTTTCCGAGATTACTGCCGAATATAGAGAAAACTATGGAATGCCTTTAATGTCCAATAAGCTTCCCAAAGATTGTAGCGATTGTCCGAACTCGAAGACCGTCCACTTAACGCAAATTGTTGGTGGAGCGGTTGAGAAGCTCGCTGTGTGCAGCGCATGCAAAGTGGCGTCCGAAGCAGACAGCCCTGAAACGATCGATATTGTTTGCGAAATGACGGTGCCCACCGTTCCCGTAGGGGGAGGCGCAAAGGCTAAAAAGAGCGGCCTGGCCTGCCCGTCTTGCGGATTCACGGAAGACGCGTTTAAGGAGTTTGGCAGGTTGGGCTGCCCGAGCTGCTACGAAGTATTCTCTGGCGATTTAGTACCGGTCTTGCGAAAGGCTCATCGAGGATTGCAACATCAAGGAAAAACTCCGGAAGGGAAGGGCCAGCCAGTCGACCCGGTTGAGATAGAAGCCTTGAAGGTGTCATTGAAAGAGCACGTAGCCAAAGAGGAATACGAGAAAGCTGCGGAGCTTCGGGACCGGATTTGGGAATTGGAATCCAAGCTTTGAAATCGGTAGTACCCCGACGTTTGCATTCGAGCTGATATCGATCAGTTCCAGCAATCAATCATATGTAAATATACGTAGAAGAGGTGAAGGTTTGCACAACATTGCCAATCTAAGATTCAGCGGGATCGGAGGTTCCGACTACAAGCCATGGCAACGCAGCGAAAAATCGTCGTTTTGGAGGATGACCGCTCTACTGGAGCTCTCATTTCCGCAATTCTTGAAAAGGAAGGTTATCACGTCTTGCATGCGCTTGAAGGCCGTACCGCAATCGAGCTGGTGATAAGGGAACGTCCATCGTTTTGATTTCCGACGTTCTCGTGCCGGATATGAACGGAACCGAGGTTGTTAAAGAGCTGCGTAGTCCGAGTATTGGAGAGTTTTTGCCGACGCTGTTTTTGACCTCCTTGCTGGACAAGAAAGGACAGCAAAGTAGCTACGAAGAAAAGACGCTCAGATTGGAGGGGGTAGCCTACCCAGCTCTAGCGAAGCCATTCAGTCCAGGGGTCTTGATCGAAGTTGCCAGACGATTGGCTGTGAGCTCGACGAGCGAAGATTCCGTTCAAGCTGAAGTAGAAGAATCGATTGAAGAGCAAGTGAAGGAAGCGGGGGCCGCCATCGAGTCTCGAGAAGTAAGCCCGCCGGCTGGCAAAGCGTCGAAAGAAAGTTAAGCCCTCCGCGGATACTGCTAGTTTCGGGCGAGCGTTATTACGCATTCAAGATGTTTTGTCTGCGGGAAAAGGTCGAAAGGCTGGATCTCCTCGATTGAATAATCTTCTCGGGTCAATGTCTTCAAGTCGCGCATTTGCGTCGCTGGATTGCAGGAAACGTAGACGACTCTGGCCGGCCCGAATGCGATGAGCTGATGGATAAATTCTTCGCTCGCCCCCTTGCGCGGCGGGTCGATCACCACAGCAGAGTGAGCTCCCGCGATATCGATCCGGTCAAAAAGGGATGCCGCGTCACCGAGAACGAATGAGGCATTTTCGATCCCGTTGGCAGAAGCGTTCTGAGTGGCATACTGTACGGACAACTCCGATACTTCGATTCCTATCACGGATTCGAACAAGTGGGCAGAATTGAGGCTGAAGAGGCCGCTCCCGCAATAGGCGTCGATTAGATGTCTAGTATCTCCTTGGCTTGCCTTGCGACCGACATAGTTTGTGAAATCTTCCAGTATGCTAGGATTGTTCTGAAAGAACTCGCCTGCAGGAAACGAGAAGACAACTCCGGCAACCTGCTCCCGAATTATCTCCTTGGGATCGGTTGATATCCCATCCAAATGCTCCCGGAGCAGCAGTGTGGCCCCTTTCTTGAATGGCTTTTCCCGATGCAGGTTCTGCGTGTGCTCCCTAAGGCGCTTCATTTCCTGATTCATTGTCTCGGAAACGAGAGGGCACTGTTCGATTTCGATATATTTGGAACGCATGCCTTGTTTTAGGAAACCGATCACAATCGGCTTTCCTGGTTTCGGCTTCGGGAAGTGGGGTGTGAGCTTGGACCGATACCCATAAGTCTTGGGTGACTGGATAGCGGGTAGTACTTCTGACTCGATTCGAGCCATATGCCAGAGCAACTCCTTTACTTGGCGAGTCTTCCATTCCAGCTGGCTTTCATATTTGAGATGTTGATACTGGCAGCCGCCACACTTTTGAAAAACCGGACAGACAGGATTGATTCGGTCGGGCGATCGCCGTAGAACCTGGACGAGATCCGCCTCAGAATAGCTTTTATTGTTTCGATAGATGCGGACCTGGGCCCGCTCTCCGGGAAGCGCGAATGGAGTCATGACGACCCAACCGTTGTCTCGACCCACACCCTGGCCCATGTTAGTCAGGGATTCGATCTCGATCTCGATTTCTTGATGGTAGGAATAAGGTTTTGGACTAAATCCCCTGGGTACCCGGCTTTCCTGTTCGCGGTTGATTGCCATTGGCGTAAACGAAGCAAGGGGGAACATCGCTTGGCAAGGTCCCAATTCAATTCTTTTTTGCTAGAGTTGGCAATGGATAGGTTTTCTTGGGGGAAAGCGAAACTGTTCGAAAGGCTCTGATTGACAGGGTCGGCTCCTGCCTATTCGTGGTACCAGATCTGATGAGTATTGAAGCGAAAAGGGACCAAATTGTAGAGGAGCTGATGCCGTTCGACGATCATTACGAGCGTTTCGCCTATATAATCGACCGAGCCAAGAGCCATCCGCCCTTAGATGAGGCCTACAAGATTGATACCTTCTTGATCGAGGGTTGCTTGTCGCAGTTGTGGATTTTTCCTGAGTTCAAGGACGGCAGATGCTATTTCCACACGGACTCTGATGCTGCTATTACGAAGGGTACCGCGGCGCTATTATGCGAACTATACAGTGGGGAAACGCCGGAAGACATTATTCGCTTAGAGCCCGACTTTTTAGCTGACGTGGGGATTACTCAGCACCTTTCGCCTAATCGTCGAAACGGATTGGCGAATGTCCGAGCGAAAATCAAAGCTTACGCGGAGCTTTGCCAGGAGAATGGAAGCTAGTCTTTCTCTAGCTCGGCCTCGAGGCTAGGCGATCGTGTTCATAGCTCTAACTTCGTCACAATCTCGCTCAGTTCAGGTCGAGGTCGTTCCCTAGGGGGCTCGTGTTCACTTCCGATGTAGATGAAGCCGATAATTTCCTCGTGTTCGGGAATTCCTATTAACGCTTTGACTTTACTATTGTAGGCGAACCATTCGGTGAGCCATTGGCTTCGGTAACCGAGAGCGGCCGATGCCACTATAATGTTCTGGCAAACGGCAGCTCCGGAAAGGATCTGTTCGCTCTGGGGAGCCTTGTCCGACTCGATTTTCGAGGAAACGATCAGCAAGAGAGGGGCTGTCTTAGCTTCCTTGCTATTGGTTTTTTCCAGGCTAGCCGGGTCTCCTTCGTGAAGTTCCGGCAGCTTCGCGTGAAGCTTATCCTGGTTGGCCCGGTCGACGACATGGATGCGCCAAGGGTTTAACCCTTTATGGTCTGGCACGCGGGTGCCGCAGCGGAGGATTGTTTCCAGCTCGCTTTGCGAAGGGCCGGGAGGAACAAGGCTTCCGGCGAGCAAAGATCGGCGTTTCAAGAGCAAATCGATAGTTTCCTGGCTGCGTATCATTGCTGGGATGAGGTAACGAGCTTGGCTACGAATGCGACTAAAAATCGTCGAGAAGATTGAAGAAATCTGATCGGATTGTGGCCCAAATTTTTGGGAGCATGTATGGTTGCTTGCCGTGGATTAGAGAATAAATAGTTTGGCTTGGAAATATGTTGGAAGGCCAGGAGCACGAGAGGTATATGAGGGAAGCGATTGGTGAAGCCCTGTTGGCTGACCAGAACAACGTGTATCCCAATCCGAGAGTGGGGGCTGTTATTGCAGAGAACGGCGCTATCGTTGCCAGAGCCCGGTTTGAACGCGATGGCGGGATGCATGCGGAGCGAAAAGCCTTAGCCGCTTTAGAGCGAGCGCCGCTCCCGGAAGCAATAATGTATGTAACTATGGAGCCTTGCTCAACTCACGGAAGAACCGGAGCCTGTACCGATGCCATTATAGCATCAGGCTTACGTAAAGTGGTTGTTGGCGCGCTTGACCCGACTTCGGGGCACAGAGGACGGGGAATAGATATTCTAAGGAAAGCCGGCATCGAAGTAGTTTCGGAATTTCTGCTAGAAGAGTGCGCTGCCTTGAACCTAGGTTATTCCGGAAGAGAAACATCGCGGCAGGAAGATTCTAAGAAGGGATAGCCTTAATGTCCGCGCTCTCCAAACTTTTCGTGAAGCTGATCAGAATCTATCAGCTGTTTTTGTCGCCGCTAAAGTATGTTCTTTTCGGACCCAATGCTGGTTGCCGATACCAGCCAACATGTTCGAATTACGCTATTGAATGCTTTAAGGAGCATCCGTTTTTCAAAGCGTTTTGGCTGGCGACAAAGCGAATATTATGCTGCCAACCGTGGGGGGGATTTGGATACGATCCGGTGCCGAAGGCCAAGGTGCAAGGAAATCAGAGATCATTTAGGAGGATTTTGTAGGTAAAAGCCGGGCAAAATGAAGATAGTGGGCTGTAGGGACAGACTGCAATTGGGCTTTGCCTTCGTTCGGCACATTGAGAAAGATGGCTCGATAACGTATTTGTCCTAAAAATGTGTCGCTTGAATAATGGAAAATGGATGGGTCGAGGATTGAAATGGCTAGTGGTCGTTTATGCGATTATCGTCGGATCTATCCTATTGAGCAGGGATTGGAATTTGATTCTTGGCCGAAATGAAAATCGGCATATTGTAAGCCATTTTGGAATTTTCGGATACGCGATTTACGATTTGGCAAGCTTGCTTAGCTCTGAATTGGAGGAGTCTCGTATTAATTGAATCGATACGGGCCCTTTTAAAAAATTTCTTTCCGACCTGGATACCAGCCGATACAGGGCGATATCATCTGATCCTGTCAAACAGAACGTCATATTCCTGCAATTGGAGTCCGTAGATGGGTTTTGCCTTTGGGCGGATTTCGAGGGAAAGCCAGTAATGCCTCGTCTGCGAGAACTCGCCGGGAAGGGGATCGCATTCAGGAATGCGATGGATATGAGCCATGCAGGGCGTACGGTAGGCGCGGAAATGTTGGTTTTGACTTCCACGCTTCCAATACGCGGTAGGCCGATATTCGTGAATTACGATCTTAATCAAATTCCTTCGCTGCCTAGAGTGTTAGGGGAGTGTGGCTATTCCACTATGTCTTTCCATGGTTATGACGGATTTTTCTGGAACCGCGAGAACGCTCATCGATCTTTGGGCTATGATGTCGATTTCTTTCGAAATAGTATCGAGGCCGAAGAATATATTGGCTGGGGTGTTTCCGATAGAGAGGTGTTGGATTTCGCTTTTTCCTAGATCCGACAACAGACAGGGCCCGTATTTGCCCATATCATACTTCTGACGCACCACCACCCATACGACCACGTAGGGAGAGCGATGGGAAATATCGACGAATCGATCGAGGCGAATACCTTGAAATCCCTCGCTTATGTTGATGCCGAAATTGGCGCTTTTTATGATCGACTATTAGAGGCGGGGGAGCTGGAAGACACGGTTTTAGCTGTATTTGGCGATCATGACAGCGGGATTACTTTACCATTGGCGGACTATATTGGATACAGTTTACCCCCAGTCTGGGATTCCGTTCCGTTCTTTATTATCGGTCTGGACGAAGAGCGGAAAGTGGTCGACGAGCTCGTCGGGTTGCAGGATCTACCGGTAATCGTGTTGAATGAATTGGGAATTGCGATACCACCAACCTATATTGGAGATTCCCTTGAAACAATCGGAAATCCGTTGTCATGCGATGGATACAGGAAATCGTTAGTAGACGGTAATCTCGTTAGTGAGCAGGTTCCAATCGATCTCGAAGTTCTAACCAAACTGGCTTTGATTAGGCCAGGGGATCTCCATCACAATTAATGGCAATATTGCGTATCACAGCGTTTGTGGCCTTTTGCATCCTGATGGCTTCCTGTGGCAGGAAGACTGATCCGCACCGCGTTCCAACGCCGCCCTTTGAAACGATTTCAGATTATGAGAGGTCGGGAGACCTAATCGATAGAGCGGAGTTTGCTTACGTAGGAAAGCAAGTTGAATTGGTAGGCGTTATTGAAATAGACAGAAAGACGGATACAATATCTTTGAAAGGCGAATACATAACGCGACAAGCGTTGCGTGAGGGGGCCCAGCTGGCGATTCAGATTTACAACGAAAACGGAAAAATGCTGGCACGCGATTTGCCACGGATTCCGCTCGAAAAAGATGGGCAAGAGACGCTCGTTGCCAGTTTGAATGAAACGTTCGGGCCGTCCAACTGGGGGTTGGGATTCGAGGATGATGACGTTTTGATTCAATTTAATTATATTCAGGAGGGCGAATTCTGGTATGATATTGAGTACCCAGATATTGAATTACCAAGTATAGTAGCGCAGAATATAAATTCGTTGGAAAGATTCGATGTGCGATGGGAACTAATTCCTCGAATCATGCCTCGAGGCGTCGTTAATTATCCTCCCGCTGTGATAGATGCGAAAAATCGGGGGACCACGCCTTTCCATTACCTCACAGCAGTGGAATCCTTTACGGCGACCGATTTGGAGCGTATCGAACAGCTAAGAAACCAAATTGAATCTGGATGCTCGCTTGTCTCAGACAAGAAACTGATGATGAACAGTCTAAAGGTAGACAGAACGGGCAGCTATTTTGTCCGCAATGGATTTGTTTGGGACGGAGTACGTTGGGATGGGTCTGCGCCGCCTGAGGGCTACAAGCGAATCTGGATTGTTCCTAGTTGGGTCTACTTGGCGGGAATAGCCACGATCTTAGCGACACTATTCTTGGTGTGGAATAGGCTTGGTAACGTGCGTAGTTTGCCCGCGAGATCAGGAATAAAAGTCGCCATATTTCTCGGAGCGTTATCGCTAGCGTTGATTGCGACTACCAATGGGATGATTGGACTATTTACGATGCTCTTAGAGGCGCCAGTGATTGCCTATCGGAGATGGCCAATCAAAATTCGACGCTATGTATTAGCGGTTGGCTTATTCTCATTATTGGAAATCTATTGGGGTGGCTTGTTCGCTAACAGCGAAAATACCATTGGAGCCATCTTGATATCGGTGGCCCTTTATTGCCTGGCCGCGCTTCCCCTTCTCTACATCCGAAAACATCTTTATTCTTTCGCGATATTCGTTTTGCTCACGATTATCGTATCAACGAATTACGCCATCCAAGATCTATACTACACCTTCTTCAACGACTACGCCTCTGTTCGAATGCTGGGCTACGTTTATCAGGTGCCGCAGATCGCGGATTCTATTGTGGAATTGCTTGGGGACGACCATTGGATCATGGTTGTTATCGCCGCTTGGTATGGCGTTTGTGTGTGGGTGTGTCCGATGGGCAAAAAATGAACCAATGGATTCGACTGTCCAGAGACGCGTGGTGGATCTAGTTTAGTTCTTCGTCGCCTGTAGTGCCTTCATTTCCGCCTGCATCTGAGCGGGGTCGTAGAATGCTAGCATCTCTACTACCTTGCCCTTTGAGGTTCTAAAGTCCATATGCATTCGAAAGGAAACCTTGTTCCCAGTGGTGCGACCAACACCGGCAAAAACTCCCCATGCGTTAGTCCATATTGTCTGTTCGTTTGGTTGGTGCTCACCGAATGTTTGGTCCTTTGTCAGCAATGCCTCTGACGAGAAATAATTGGTATGAACATGAAGTTCCTCGAACTTGATGTCTTTGAACATTTGATTTCGAATGACATCGAGTCTCTTCAAGTACTCGTCCTTGCCCTTGATGTGAAGGTCGTTGATGTAGACCTCAAGTCCTTCGCTGAAGAAGGATTCCGCGAAGGAACTACTCTCGTCGGAGGTGCTCTCGAAATATTTATGCACCTTCATTGAAATATCATCTCTCGTTAGCAGATACGATTTTTCCTCTTCTGCGGACATTGGAGGGACTACGAGAACAAGCGTGAGGAGAAGGAGCGTAATAGATTTCATATGGTTATTAGTGTTTAGGCGTTAATGATTGGGAACAAGGTGTGATTGATACTACTGAAACTAGGTATGATCTGTTTTGTGGGTTCGTTTTTGGCAAATCCAAAAGGGACACTTTATGGGATACGCGAGTGCAATAAAAACCCCTGCAACCCCCGTGATTACTGGGAATATTGGGTATTAAAATTGATTCTTCCACATCATCGATTCCATGGGAAGAGGCGAACGGTCGATGTATTTGGCGGACGACTTCTTGTTGTACATAGTTTCTACGTCGCCCTGTACGTCGAAATAGATAAGCTGGCCGATCGGCATCCCCGCGTAGACGCGAACGGGTTGGGAAACGGAAATTTCTAAAGTCCAGTGGTTGCAAAATCCGACATCCCCTTTGCCGGCTGTAGCGTGAATGTCGATACCGAGCCGGCCAACGCTGGATTTTCCCTCTAGGAAGGGAACGTGGCAGTGCGTTTCCGTGTACTCGAGCGTGGTGCCGAGATAGGTCGTGCCTGGCTTGAGCACGAAGCCCTCATCACCAATTTCGAAATGGCGTATCTGATTGTGCTGCTTGGCATCGAGCACATCGGCAATATAGGTAGCCAGGTGCTTGCTTAGATGGACATCGTAGCTATTCGTGCCGAGCGCTTCTCGGGAAAAAGGCTCGATTACGATTTCACCTAGCTCGATAGACTTCAGAATCGCTCGATCGGACAGAATCATCCAAGGAGCTCCTTCAAGGCTCCCGCGGCGCGAGATAGGTTTTCGCTGGTCAATCCCGCGACGTTGATTCTCCCGCTATCCACAATGTAGATACTGTAATCAGCTCGGAGCTTTTGAGCCTGCTCTTTGGTTAAACCTGTGAATGAGAACATGCCTTTCTGCTTGATTAGAAAGCTGAAATCTCGAGCAACGCCAGCGTTAGATAGAGCGGACACGAATTGATGTCTGACGTTTTGGATACGTTCGCGCATGGAAGCTACTTCAGCTATCCATTTTTCTTTCATTGTTTCATCATTAAGGATCGTTTCCACAATTGCCCCTCCGTGGGCAGGGGGATTCGAATAGTTAGTTCTCACTGAGATCTTGACTTGGCTCGCGACCCGCTCTGCTTCGTCGCCTCCATCAGTAAGTACATGGAGAGCGCCGACGCGTTCTCGGTAGAGCCCGAAATTCTTGGAAAAGGATTGGCAAACGAATAGCGGCAGTCCTGTCTCCGCGAGGCGTCGCGGTCCATAGGCATCTTGATCGATATCCGAGCCGAATCCCTGATAGGCAAAATCAAGCAGAGGGATCCATCCCCTATTGGAAGCGATTAATGCTACCTCGTCCCATTGCTCAGGGCTAAGGTCCGCGCCAGTCGGATTGTGGCAGCAAGCGTGCAGTACAACCAGATCGCCAGCGGGAATACTGTTAAGCGATTCGATAAAGGCTCCGTAGTCGAGAGAGAGCGATGAGCTATTGAAGTAGCTGTAAGTTTTGATTTGGAATCCGGCGGCTGAAAAAATTCCTTTGTGGTTCGCCCAGGTCGGATTGCTGAGCCAGACATCGCTTGTATTCAGATTATTCTTAATGAATTCGCCGGCAACACGAAGGGCTCCGGTCCCACCGGGTGTATCGGCGGTGATAACGCGATTGCTCAAAGACGTGGCTGAGGCTTCGCCAAAGCAAAGCTGCTGTGTCAGGCTGGCATATTGTGGTGTCCCCGTGATCGGCAAATAGCTCTTTGTCTCGCTTGTTTCGGCCAGGCGTTTTTCGGCAGATCGAACGGTCTCGAGTATGGGCGTGGCGCCGTGATCGTTGACGAAAACCCCAACGCTCAAATTGATTTTTTCGGGATTGGGATCGGCTTTGAACGCCCCGGTCAAACTGAGAATGGGATCTGGCGGAGCTAGTGTTACAGAATCGAATTGCGACATAGTGATTTCCTAGATGCTTCGTTATCCATTCGAAGCTCAGCTCACGCTAGGTTGAGCCGCAACTGTGTCAATGACTCGATAGGAGATGGGGCAGTTCTTTATTTCCTTCGGAGGGGTTTGGTCCATTGCCTAGTGGCTGGTTGAATGAAGCTGGATATCGAAAAGCTATCGTTGGAATCGCGGAACGTGTTGCGGGCGTCAGCTCTGTTGGGGGAGCGATCTTCCATTCCAGTCTTGCTTCAGGCGGGATTCGAAGCGGTCGTTTTGGATCCGCTTTTCGGCAGTGGCTTGTTGCTGGAAGACAAAGGATCGCTGGCCCGCTTCTCTGATCCCAAGCTAGTCACGGAAGAGAAGGATCGTACTCCCTGGTCAATGAAGCGCCAATCTCAATGAATTCCCGTGCCGCCGGCACACGGCTCTCACGCAACAGGACGGCGCGGACTTTACCTTTGCCGCGAGCCCACGCCGGGCCCAGAGTTTTCCTTCCAAGGCGATCCCCAGGGCCTTGGGCTTGAGCATCTGGTCGGCCAGGAGCTTCTTCAGCTCCGTGTTCTCCCCCTAGGGCTCGCGTAGCCTCTGCCCGGCTTGTCTTCTTCATCGATGATCTTCCTTTATTTGATCGTCGAGAATCGCTCCATCAAAAGTGGGCAAGTTCAAGGGTGCCCAGCCAACGGCACTTTCGGCCTGAATGATTCACCATGTACCTTTGAATTGGATACCCTATTTAATCTAATACCAGAGCCCTTCGGATATTCGTGTGGACCTTCAAAATCTTTGTACTCTCGCACGGCTCAACATTGAGCAAATCATCTAGAAACCGCAAGTTTTTTTTGGTAGGAAAGCGGTAGGTGATTTTTTACCCTTCCCTTAATAACTTATAGCCAGCGTTTTAAATGGCGGAGAGAGCGGGATTCGAACCCGCGGTACAGTTTCCTGCACACACGCTTTCCAAGCGTGCTCTTTAAACCACTCAGACATCTCTCCGATAGTCCAGGTTGGAAGGGTGAGACGAATGGGGAAAAATCGGATTTCGCGCAACCGAAATCTCATTCTTTCTTGTTAGGCTGTTCAAGGCCCGCTCGCCGAACGATTTCTTCAAAATCCCGCTTGCATGTTGGAGACCCCCCTTTACGTTCCATCGTTCGTAGCTTTCCTAGTTATGGTCTCTTCAAATCAAGACATCGGATATAACAGCAAAGTCGAGGGCGGGGTCGTCGTTTCCAAGGTGGATGCGGTGATAAATTGGATCCGTACCCACTCGCTCTGGCCCATGCCCATGGGGTTGGCCTGTTGCGCGATAGAGCTTATGGCAGTCGGAGCCTCACGGTTCGACATTTCCCGATTCGGGGCGGAAGTGATGCGATTCTCGCCTCGCCAGTCGGACGTCATGATCGTGGCAGGCACGGTCACCTACAAAATGGCCCCGGCTTTACGTCGTATCTACGACCAAATGGCCGATCCTAAGTGGGTGATTGCGATGGGCGCCTGCGCGTCATCAGGCGGTATGTACCGATCTTATGCAACGCTACAGGGAGTGGATCGAATTGTTCCGGTAGATGTTTATGTAAGCGGATGCCCGCCGCGGCCAGAAGCGCTGCTCGACGCCTTGATGAAACTGCAAGACAAGGTTGGCCGAGAGCATTCCGCTAAAAATTTGACCCGGAGCTAGCGAAGTCACCCTCTTATGATAGCTCAAGATCTCAAATCAGCCCTCGAAGAAGTTTGTCCTGAGCTCCAGGAAAGAGAAACGTTGGACTGGCCCGCGTTTAACTGTCCGATCGCTTCGCTCTTCGAGCTTATCAAGACGCTCAGGGACAACCACGTTTTTGATTCACTGGTGGATGCGACGGCGATCGACAACGGAACGGAAGCGTCACCGAGATTTACGGTCGTCTACCACCTCTTCTCCTCCAAGAATCATAACTATGTCCGCATAGCATCGGATTGCCAAGACGACAAGAATCCAACGGCTCCATCGCTTTGCTCATTGTTCAATAGTGCCAATTGGATGGAGCGTGAAACCTACGATCTTTTCGGGATTCGCTACGAGGACCATCCGGATCTTCGACGTATTCTCATGTGGGATGAATATCCCCACCATCCGCTTCGCAAGGAGTTCCCGCTTGCGGGCTTTGAAGAAGAACTTTGGGACCCGGAAATAGCCGCGGAAACGGGAACTAAAGTGAAGCCCGCGCCCATGGCGGGCGGACCTTTCGTCGCTCGCCAATCCGCTTTTGAAGGAGACCGCGAGCCGATAGCGAAGGACGAAAGCTGGAACGAGGCTGACGAGAAGCCTGAATAGAAGAACCCAATAGAATTTAACCAAACCAAGACCCTCCCTTTCCTCCATGCCAACCGATAAAGCAGAATACACCGCGCCTGATTCCGGCGCCAAGACCGCTGCGGCAGCTCAAGAATTCGAGACAGAGCATTTGGAGATGTCGATGGGCCCATCTCACCCATCTACCCACGGCGTGCTTCGACTGAATTTGGAGCTCGATGGGGAAATCGTAAAGATGTGCGATCCCGTTCTAGGATACTTGCATCGCGGCGACGAAAAGATCGCCGAGAACATGACCTATAACCAGTTTGTGCCTTACACGGACCGGTTGGACTACCTCGCTCCATTGGCGAACAACGCCGCCTATGCGATGGCAGTCGAGAAATTGGCGAATATGGAAGTTCCGGAGCGCTGTCAGGCCATTCGGGTGGTCACGAGTGAACTCGCTCGAATATCAGCTCATTTGCTCGGATTGGGTGCATACACTATGGACGTAGGTGCCCTTACTGTGTTCATGATAACGTTTACTGAGCGCGAGAAACTATATAAGCTTTTCGAAGAGTTGACTGGCGCTCGTTTCACGACGAGCTATACGCGGATCGGGGGAGTGACGAGGGATATGCCTGATGGCTGGATGGACCGGGTGTTGACGTTCTGCGAAGAGCTTCTCCCTCTCCTGGATGATGTCGAGGCCCTGCTCACTCGTAATCGTATTTGGTTTGACCGTACAGCTGACGTTGGAGTGATCTCTAAAGAGGACGCGGTTTCTTATGGATTGACTGGCCCCAACCTTCGGGGATCTGGCGTGGATGTGGATTTGCGTCGCGACGCTCCCTACAGTGGTTACGAGAACTACGAGTTTGAAGTTCCGTTGGGCGAAAACGGCGATTGCTATGACCGTTATGCGATACGGTTGGAGGAAATGAGGCAAAGCGTTCGCATCGTTCGCCAGGCGATCGATAAGATGCCAGACGGCCCATTCTACGCCGAAGAAGCGACGAAAATATTCGCTCCAAATAAGGGGAAGATCCTAACTTCGATGGAGGAGTTAATCCAGAATTTCATGATTACTACTGAAGGCCCGGACATGCCGGCGGGGGAGGTTTACTTCGAGGCGGAAAATCCGAAGGGGGCTTTAGGATTCTACATCGTATCCAAAGGGGGCGGGGTGCCCTACCGATTGAAAATTCGCGGCCCCTCGTTCAACAACCTGTCCATTCTTGAAAAAGTGTGTGTCGGAGGAATGGTATCCGACATCCCCGCCATTCTGGGAAGCCTGGATTTTGTGATGGGCGAATGCGATAGATAATCGAAGAAGTAAAAATGAGGAATGAAGAGTTTTTGGATACGCAAGATGGTTGTTGAGCTAATGCCACTTCTTAATTCTTAAATCCTACTTCTTAATTTACTGAGATGGAACTCAAGCCAGAGACACTAGCAGAAATCGAAGAAGCTATTCCGAAGTATCCGGAAAAGCAGAGTGCGGTAATGCCTCTGTTGCACGCGATTCAAAAGGATCAAGGGCTTTTGACGAATGAAGCGGCTGAATGGGTGGCGGGAAAGTTGGGAATGGAAGCAATCCAGGTACTTGCCGTGATTACCTTCTACCCGTTCTTCCGTCAGCACAGGATTGGAAAGCGGCACATCCGCGTTTGCAGAACCCTGTCCTGCGCAATGGCGGGAGGCGCGAAGGTTTGCGACAGGGTGCTTTCGGAATTCGATACCGGTTTAAACGAGATATCTCCGGGTGGTGAAGTGACGGTGGAGTTCGCCGAGTGTTTGGCGAGCTGCGGGTCGGCTCCCGTTATGCTAGTGGATGACGATCTTCATGAAAATCTGGACGAGGAAAAGGCCAAGGCCATTTGCGATCAAATTAAGTCGGAGGCGGTCCAAGCGTAATTAAAATGGCGATACATCCTAGAGAGAAGAGAATTATTCTCAAGTACGCGGATGAGCCCGGCTACACTCCGGACATCGATTGCTACATGAGGCACGGGGGCTATGTGATGCTCAAAAAAGCCGTGGGCATGGACAAGCAGATGATTTGCGACGAGGTAAAAAATTCCCAGTTGCGTGGACGCGGAGGAGCCGGATTTCCCGCAGGCGTAAAATGGAGCTTTGTTGATCGCAAGTCGGGCAAGCCGGTATACATGGTATGCAATTGCGATGAATCCGAGCCGGGAACGTTTAAGGATCGGCAGATCGTCCACAAGGATCCGCATCAGCTGATCGAAGGTATCATGATTTCTTGCTTCGCGACGGATTGCGCGAAGGCGTTTATCTACATCCGCGAGGAAATGCCCAAAGGGGCGAAGATCCTGGAACAGGCGATCAAGGAAGCGAAGGAAAAGAATTTTGTCGGGGATGATATATTGGGATCTGGATACAGCTGCGACATCGTTGTCCATCGGGGAGCGGCTGCCTATATCTGCGGCGAAGAAACAGGACTGATTGAATCTCTTGAAGGCAAGCGGGCAAATCCGCGTATCAAGCCACCGTACTTTCCGGCCGCCCTAGGGCTCTACATGTGTCCGACTATCGTGAATAATGTGGAGACGCTCTGCAATGTTAAGCATATCCTGGAAATGGGAGCGGAGGAGTATGCCAAAATTGGCCGTCCCAATAATACGGGTACACGGATTTGGTGTGTTTCTGGTGGTGTTAAGCGTCCTGGCTATTACGAAGTTGCGGGAATTACGCTGGGAGAATTGGTCTACGATATTTGTGGGGGACCAAAGGAAGGAAGGACGATCAAAGCTATTATCCCGGGCGGATCGTCGATGAAGATCCTTAAAAATGGAGAGCGCTTCAAGGGCAAGGATCGTGATGGCAATGAGTACGATTGGGGAATCGAAGATATCCCTCTTGACTACGATGGAATTGCTGCTGCGGGTTCCATGTCGGGATCAGGCGGTATGATGGTTCTCGACGATTCCGTCGAGATCCCAGTGGCGCTAGCGAATTTGATGGCCTTTTATTCCCACGAGAGTTGCGGGCAATGCACGCCTTGCCGCGAAGGTTCATTGTGGCTTAAGAAGATTACTACTCGCATGGTTCATGGCGAAGCTCGCCCTGAGGACGTGGATCTGTTAAGATCGGTGGCAGACCAAATTGAGGGAAGGACTATCTGCGCCTTTGGTTTTGCGGTTGCCTGGCCGGTGCAAAGCTACTTGGACAAATTCGAAGATGAATTTAGGGAATTCGCTCAAAGGCACAATCACTTGGGGGGAGATCGAACGGCGGCGAAAGAGCTCGCCTGCAACCACTGACATGGCGAATGGATTTTCGGGAAACGCGATAGGCGCCTCTAATGGAAGATAAGGACAATTTAATCACAGTTAACATCGATGGGCATGACCTGCAGGTTCCAGCCGGCACTAACATGGTCGAAGCTGCCGCGATGCTCCGGAAGGAGATCCCCCACTATTGCTATCACCCCAAACTTTCGATCGCGGGGAACTGCCGGATGTGTTTGGTCGAATTGGGAATGCCAGGTCGTGATCGAGCGACGGGCGAACCCATGCTCAACGAGGACGGTTCCCCGAAAATTATGTGGATGCCTGGCCCGGCTATCGCCTGTGGTACTAAAGCGGCTCCCGGCATGCATATCAAAACGGATTCGCCCAAGGCTTTGGAGTCGCGAGAGGCGATCACGGAATTTTTGCTGATTAACCACCCGCTAGACTGTCCGATTTGCGACCAAGCAGGCGAATGCACTTTGCAGGAATTCTCATCCAAGCATGGTCGAGGGTATAGCCGGTTTATCGAAGAAAAGAACGTTAAGCCGAAGCGCACCCGCTTGGGCCCAAGGGTGACTTTGGATGATGAACGCTGCGTGCTCTGTTCACGTTGCATCCGTTTTTGCGACGAGATCGCCAATGATAGCGTCCTGGGATTCACAGACCGAGGCAGTTACTCGACGCTCACTTGCTTCCCTGGAAAGGAGCTGGCCAACAATTATTCGCTCAATACGGTAGACATTTGTCCCGTAGGAGCTCTGACCAGCACGGATTTCCGTTTTAAGATGCGTGTTTGGTTTCTAACCGAAATCAACAGCATCGATTTTGAAACCAGCGTGGGGACCAACACGGTCGTTTCGGCTCGCGAAGGGAAAATTTACCGAGTCACCCCTAGACGGAATGACGAAGTCAATGACACATGGATGACGGATTCGGGCCGGGAGCTTTACAAAATCGTGGAAGCGGAAGATCGCTTGACAGCCTGCTCAGTAGCTGGGGAAGAAACAGCGGCCACAGAGGCGATCGTGAAAGCGAGCGAGACTCTGCGGGGAGGCAAGACCGCCATTGTCGGATCTGGCCAATGCAGCGTGGAAGAGCAATTCGCGCTCAAGGCTCTGGCGAAATCACTCGATGCTGTAAGTGTCGATTTGGTCGCCCGATACGGCGAAGACGATGGTTTGCTGATGTCAGTAGATCGGAATCCAAATGTTCGCGGGGCTTTAATGACGGGTTTGATCGATACGCTACCTGAGGAAAGACTCGAGGATCTGGGATCCAAGATCGATAGTGGAGAGGTGAGGACCGTTCTTTCAGTTAAGGAAGATCTGACTGAAGCGGGATTGTCAGAAGAACAGTTGTCTAAAGTCGATATCGTTTTCTTGGGAACGCATCGGAATGCGACTTCGGAAAAGGCTGATGTCGTTTTGGCCGGCCTCACGCAGTTCGAAAAATCCGGCACGGTAATCAATCAGCAATTTCGTATCCAGAAATTCAATCGCGTTGTACCAGGACCCAGAGGATGCATCGAGGACTTGTATGCGTTATCGACAATCGCGGCCAACTTCTCGGATGAGAAATTTCCATCCACCGTGGGCTCAATTTGGAAACAGCTCGCTGGCGAAAATAGCCAATTTTCGGAGTTAAGCTTTCAATCCCTGTCCGACCAAGGACAAGTTCTCGACGGCAGCGCCTTCGAGCATCTGCCTTTCCGGGAAGGAAAATCTCTGCACTTTGAACCGAAGCGTGAGGCGGTAGCTGCCGAGTAACGAGCCTCATGGAATTTAATCCCATCATCGTTAAGTTCGTTTACGCGGCAATCGTAGTTGTCGTGATCATGACGTTGTGTGCATACGCTGTTTTGGCGGAGCGTAAAATCTCCAGCTGGATTCAAGGCCGAGTAGGGCCGAATCGGACCGCCCTCCCCATTATCGGTGGAATTCCTTTGCTCGGCCCGTTTTTGACGCGACTGGGAATTTTTCAACCGCTTCCAGACGGGCTAAAGTTTCTTTTCAAAGAGGACGTCGTCCCTGGCCATGTTAACAAGGTCTACTTTATCATGGCCCCAATCCTGTCCTTGGTTCCAGCGCTGACCACCGTCGCGGTTGTGCCATTCGGGCAGTTTGTTACGAAAACGGGAGAAGTAATTCCTCTGGTACTGGCGAACGTTAATGTGGGATTACTGTTCCTTTTCGCTGTTTCCTCACTGGGAGTGTACGGCGTTGTGCTGGCAGGCTGGTCTTCGAATTCCAAATACCCGTTTCTAGGAGGGATTCGGGCTTCGGCTCAGATGATTTCCTATGAGCTTGCCATGGGCGTTTCCGTTTTGCCGGTACTCTTATGGGTGAACGCTCCCGGTAAAGAGGGGACCATGAACCTTTTTGATATTGCTCAGGCTCAAAATGGATTCTGGTTCGCCATGTGGATGCCTTTGTCGGCAATCATCTTTCTCGTCTGCCTGTTCGCGGAAACCAATCGCTTGCCTTTCGATATGGCGGAATCGGAAACGGAATTGGTTAGCGGGTTTCACACGGAGTACAGCTCTTTCAAATTCGGGCTCTTTTTTGTCGGCGAGTATGCCCATATGATAATCGGTTCGTGCGTATTCACACTGCTCTTTCTCGGAGGATGGAATCCGCTTCCGTTTGTGACTTTGGAAACACTGGGGATGGACAAAGGGATTCTCGGGGCCGCCCTATCAGTAGGTATCTTTCTCGGAAAGATGTGCGCCATGATGTTTTTATTCATGTGGGTGCGCTGGACGTTGCCACGATTCCGTTACGATCAGGTCATGCGTTTGGGGTGGTCGATCCTACTACCACTGTCTATCGCCAATTTGATCGCTTATGCCCTAATTATCTTCTATCTGGATACCGCCCTGTAAACTCCTGTTTTTCGCTGAACTTCAACTATCACAACAATGTCGATTGTAATTAAGAGAAAGCCGCTGACCCTGATGGAGAAACTCTATCTTCCGGAAATCGCCCGGGGGCTTTCCACTACGTTCCGGAAGCTCTGGGAAAAACCGGTGACTCTTGAGTATCCAGAGCAAAGACCGACGATTCCGGAAGGCTATCGTGGCGTGCCTACTTTGGTTAAAGATCCTGAAGGCCGGGAAAAATGCGTTTCCTGCCAGCTCTGCGAATTCGTTTGTCCACCAAAAGCTATTCGCATCACCCCGGGCTCGATCCCGGAAGATAGCGACTACGCCCATGTAGAAAAGGCGCCTCAAGAGTTCGATATAGATATGCTTCGTTGCATCTATTGCGGGATGTGCCAAGAGGTCTGCCCAGAGGAAGCCATTTGGCTGCAAAACCAGTTTTCCATGTCCGGCTACACGCGTGGGGAAATGGTCAATAACAAAGAAAAGCTGTACGAACTCGGAGGTACGCTCCCAGACGAGCACTTCAAGTGGAGGAAGAAAAAGGAATCTGCGGAAAAGGGAGGCGGGCACCACTAAGAGTTAGCCGACTGCGATAAAGGCGATAAGCATGACGGACGTTTTCTTCTACATATTTTCCACAGTGGCTCTGGCGGCTGGAATTGGAGTGGTCCTTAGCCGAAACACGGTCAATGGAGCGATGTTCCTGATTGGGACCTTTCTCAGCATGGCAGCGATATTCGTACTGCTAGAGGCTTACTTTCTGGCTGTCATCCAAGTGCTGGTCTACGCGGGCGCGGTGATGGTTCTCTTCCTTTTCATCATTATGCTTTTAGATGTGAGGGAATCGGCTGCCAAAAAAACTAGCGTCTATACGTGGGTCGCCAGTGTTATCGGCCTAGCTATTCTAATTGTTGGAACAGCTTCCATCGTATCCGCGGATTCGATCAAAACCAAGGCGGCTGCCCTTCCTGAACCAAGCGGCGCCAGTCTCAAGCCTTTTGGCTATGAACTTTTCACGACGTACTTGCTACCCATGCAGGTGACGGGATTTCTGCTATTGATAGCGATGATCGGAGTAATCGCCTTGAGCAAGAAACTGAATACTGACGGATCGGCAAAATGATAGGGCTAGAACACTACATCATTGTCAGCTGTCTGCTGTTCTCCATAGGCTTTTTCGGGGTTCTTTTACGAAAGAATACCCTGGTCATCTACATGTGCCTCGAGTTGATGTTGAATGCCTCGAACTTGGCCCTCGTCGCTTTCTCCCGTTACAATGGAGGCATGGGCGGCAACGTTTTCGTCTTTTTTATCATAACCGTAGCGGCGGCGGAAGTCGCAGTTGGCCTGGCCATAATCGTGGCATTGTTCCGGAAGCGGCAAACAGTGGAAGTTGAAGAATTGAATACGCTTAAGAATTGATGGGTTCAGAATTATACGCATACGGATTGCTGGCGATCCCTCTGTTTTCCGCCACCTTAATTGCGTTCTTCTTTCGGAGGAGCGGTGGCATAGCGGCGGGCGTTTCCATAGCAGCAGCAGCCCTTATCTTGGCGACGGCGTTGCATTTGATATTCAAGGTAGACAATTTTGAATACAACGCATCGTGGATAGAAATCGGCTCATTCAGCGTCGATTTTGGGTTCCTGATTGACGATCTAGCCAAGCTGATGCTCTTCGTCGTGGCGTTTGTCGGTTTTCTGGTTCACGTATTCAGTTATGGGTACATGAAAGAAGATCCGGATCGGGGGCGATTCTTTGGAGGCCTATCGATCTTCATGTTCTCCATGCTTGGCCTGGTGATCGCCAGCGGATTGGTTACGCTTTTTATTTTCTGGGAGTTGGTAGGTTTCAGTTCCTACATGCTGATTGGCTTTTACCTGGACAAACCCAGCGCGGCGGCCGCCTCGAAGAAAGCGTTCATCGTTAATCGGGTGGGGGACTTCGGCTTTCTGATCGGGATTGTAATGGTCTTCTCCCATTTTGGCACCTTCAGCCTTTCATCGCTGGCTGGAGTTTTCCATGGCGACGCGACGCTTTTGGATTCCGCTTCGATGACCGCGATTGGATTGCTGCTGTTTTGCGGTACGGTTGGAAAGTCAGGCCAATTGCCCTTGCACGTGTGGCTTCCCGACGCGATGGAGGGACCGACGCCGGTTTCCGCCTTGATCCACGCGGCGACGATGGTAGCGGCTGGCGTATTCCTGTTGTGCCGTACTGGGTTTTTAATGACGGCTGATGCCTTGCATGTAATTACTTGGGTTGGTGTAGCAACGGCATTGGTTGCCGGTTTCACGGCTATCGCGCAGCGGGACATAAAAAAGATCCTGGCTTATTCGACAGTTTCGCAGCTGGGCTACATGGTGGCAGCATTTGGATTAGGCAGCCTTGTGGCTCTCGATGGTGGAGCCAGCCATGGACACGCGGTCGTTACGGGTGGTGTTGCAGCGGCGATGTTCCATTTAACCACCCATGCGTTTTTCAAGGCCTTGCTCTTCCTTGGATCGGGATCGGTGATCCATGCCTGCCATCACGAACAAGACATTTTTCGTATGGGCGGCCTGGCGAAGAACATGCCGATAACGTTTTGGACGTTTACCATCGGTTTGCTGGCTTTGATAGGCACACCTTTCATCACGGCAGGATTCTATTCCAAAGATGCTATCTTGGCCTTAGCCTATCAACAGAGCGCTCCTGCGTTTTTCTGTCTGGTTCTGGGAGCGGTATTAACCGCGTTCTACATGATCCGTCTTTGGAAAATCGCTTTTCTTGGCAGCCCGAAATCCGAGAATGCTGAACGCGCTACAGAAAACGGCCTAGTGATGACTGCGCCATTGTGTTTGCTAGCTATCGGATCGGCGCTTGGCGGGTTTGTTTGGGCGTATCCCGAAGCATTGAGGCCGATCATTGAGGTAGGGGAAAGCGTTGCCCATGGTGAGCATCATACGACGGTAGCGATTTTTAGTATCGTCGCTTGGGCAATCGGTCTTTCAGCAGCCTGGTTCGTATACCAGGGTGGAGCAGAGAAGGATCGGCTAGAATCGTCGGCAAAACCTCTGTATCAGATTTTCAAGGAGAAATTCTATTTCGATCAGGTTTACGATTGGTATATCGCTAAGGTGCAACAGCGCGTCGCCATGACACTCCACTTCATGGAGCAGATCGCCCTTTCCGGGCTCATCATTCGCGGCATGGCTGGCGTGGCCGGTTTGATTGGAATTGGTCTGCGATCGCTACACGTCGGAAACCTTCACAATTACGTGTATTGGTTTCTTGGAGGCCTAGCTCTGTTTTGGGCGTTGGTTGTCGGTATTTTCTAACGGTTTTGAATGACTTCCAGATTCTCTGTATGAACGAATTCTCTTCATTAGTTCAATATTCCATCGCGGTTCCGCTTTTTTTGGCTTTCATAACTCTATGGGCCAAGAACTGGGGAAGACCTGCCGTACAGATCGTCGCGGTAACTGGATTCGCGATTCCTCTGATTCTGGCTCTGTTCGCCTGGATGCTCTATAATCCTGCGGAACCAGGTGGATATGCTTTTGTTAGCGATTTGGATACCGGATTAAGCCTCATTGGGATCAGTCTGCATCTAGGTTTAAACGGCGTCAGCCTACCTTTGTTTGTCATGGCGGCCACGGTAGGGCTGGCGGCAGGATTGTACGCCGCTCAATCGAAGGCGGAGAATCTGCATCGATACCTTTTCTGCTTGCTCGTCATGCAGGCAGGATTGATGGGAGTGTTCGCCTCTATAGACATCTTCTTTTTCTACTTTTTCCACGAACTGGCGCTGATCCCGACGTTTATCATGGTGGGAATCTGGGGAGGCCGGGATCGCAATTATGCGGCAATGAAGATGACGATCTACCTGACCCTGGGCGCGATGCTCTCGCTGGTCGGATTGATTGCCATCTATGTCAAGAGTGGGGCGGGATCTTTTGACCTGATTACACTAAAAGCGCATCTGGCCCAAGCCCCCTTGGCCGAGTCGATTCAAAACTACGCTTTCGGGCTGCTTCTTTTCGGATTTGGAATTCTCGTATCCCTTTGGCCTTTGCATACCTGGGCTCCCCTTGGATACGGAGCAGCTCCCAGTTCCGCTGCGATGCTTCATGCTGGCGTGCTGAAAAAGTTCGGACTCTACGGCCTGATACAGGTAGCCATTCCCTTGCTGCCAAACGGCGCTAGCCTCTGGGAACGATGGATCGTCTGGCTCGCTCTAGGCAATGTGTTGATAGTCGGGTTTATCGCCATGGCTCAGAAGGATTTGAAACAGCTTATTGGATACAGTTCGGTAATGCATATGGGATATGCATTTCTGGGAATCGCGGCAATGAGTGTTCTCGGAGTAGGGGGTGTAGTCATAATGATGGTAGCTCACGGTTTAACTGTGGCCCTTCTCTTCATGCTCTCCACCATGGTTCACCACCGGACGCAGACATTCGAGATGGGCGAAATGGGAGGCTTGGCGAAAAAAGCTCCCGTGCTGGCAGCATTTTTCGTGTGCGCTATGATGGCTAGTATTGGACTCCCGGGGCCGGGCCTAGCCAATTTTTGGGGAGAGCTTTCAATATTCCTAGCCGTATATGAATTTAAGAATTGGCTCATTTTCGCAATCGTCGCGGGTATCGTGATCTCGGCAATCTATGGCTTAAGAGCGATCGCCAGCGTATTCTTAGGGGGCGAGTCGGACGAGTTCGTGGAATCGCAGAAGGAGGTTTCCGTTGTCGACATGAGTTGGAGTGAACGAGTCCCCGCCTTGATCTTGATCATCTTGCTTTTCTTTGTCGGCTTCTTTCCCAAGACGATCACGGAGTCGCTTTACGATTCCCTCGAACTAGAACCCGTATACGCTAAAGGCGATAACGACTAGAGGTTCCCAGTATTGTACACCTAATGCCAACGGAATACCTACAACAAATAGCGGAATCGAATAGCTGGGGAGCCATCGGACCAGAGCTGGGCTTGGGCATTCTCGCCTTGCTACTGCTCGGCCTCGAAATCTTGCTTCCCAAAGTTGCGCACAGCGTGATCCCGCGCATCGCGGTAATTGGACAGCTCGCAATCTTAGCCAGTCTCCTTTGGGGGGGGATGAGCGATGCAACCGTAGGCGAAGCCTTTGGCGGCATGATTCGATTTGATGAAACGGGACAAATTTTCCGTATCTTTTTTCTGATTACATCGGTTTTTGTCAGCTACTTGGGAATGGTTAGCCTCGATCGGAAGACACTTCCCCAGATAGAGTATTTCCACATCTTGCTGGTTGTGACTGCGGCCTTAATGCTGCTGGCCCAGGCGAATCATTTCGTAATGCTTTTCGTCGCCTTGGAAACAGCGACGGTGGGTTTCTATATTCTAGTAAGCTATTTTCGAGATACGGTGGTGTCTTTGGAGGCCGGTTTGAAGTATCTGATTATGGGGGCTCTCAGTTCGGCGATTTTGCTTTTCGGAATAGTTCTCCTCTATGGAGCCGGGAGCAATCCGGCCCTGATGGGTAGTAGTACGGATCCCATGAACTTTGGGAATCTCAGCCGATTCCTTTCGGCCAATCCAGCGGATACGCTAGGGCTATTGGGAATGCTATTGGTTCTTTCGGGTATAGCTTTTAAGATTGGGGCATTCCCGTTTCAGATTTGGGTTCCCGATGTCTATCAAGGAGCTCCTATTCCGACAACCGCCCTTTTGGCGATTGGCTCGAAAGCGGCAGGGTTTGCTATGCTCATGCGATTGGTTGACGTTTTCTCCCCGCTTGGCGATTGGATTTACCCGCTTCTCTCAGCTCTGGCTGCCTTGACCATTTTATTCGGAAACCTGGCCGCCTTGACCCAACGGAATTTAAAGCGGCTCATGGGTCTATCGGGAGTGTCGCACGCGGGTTTTCTCATGCTTGGGGTTATCGCAAGCCGTACCGTTGAGTGGGCGAGTACGGCTGTCATGTTCTATTTGTTCGCTTACCTCTTGGCATCGATCGCGGTTTTCGCGGTGTTGGCGCACATCGAAGGGACGAGCGATTCGGAGTTGAGCTTGGACGATCTTGGAGACTTGGCCAAACGGAACGGATTTCTCGGTTTGGCTCTCGCAGTGGGGATCGGTTCTCTGGCCGGCATTCCGCCGCTGGCTGGTTTTATAGGCAAGCTGCTAATTTTCGTGGCCGCATTTCAAGCGGAACATTATGGCCTATTGGGCGTAGCGGTAGTTGGAGTTGTGATCTCGATTTATTACTACTTTGGCGTCATCAAGGCCGCATTCTTCGAGGCGTGGCGTTTCAGCGAAGATGAAGAACAAGGCGAAGAACCTATACCAGGCGCGCGGCTGGGTTTCTTCGGAAAACTTGCGATTGTCGCGGTCGTGGCTGGAACGATAATAATAGGATTCTACCAAGGGCCGCTTAGCAGTTTGTTAGCGGGCGGGTAGCTAATCACTCGGTTGGTTAGCGGTACCACATTAGTCAGATGGAGTTTCTGGTTCCTTTTGTTGCTAGGGTGGTGTAAACTGCAGGGTAGTTTTTCTAATGCGCTACTTCGTGGCAGTTCTATTCTCTTCTCTTTTCGCTACCTATTGCTGGGGAGCGAACCTGCGGGTTGACGCTTCCAAGACGATTAAACCGCAATCCTTGCAGATGAAAAAACTGCAAAACGAGAAGAATTCCATTCTGCAGCAGAAGCGATATTCTACGAAGCTGCTCAAGCAGGCAGAATCTCGCTACCAGGGAAAGAGGCAGTCGCCTTCAATAAACAAGGCGTCTAACACCATGAGTAAACTGAACCAAGTGGATGCGCGTATTGGCCAGAAAGAATCCAGGCGCCAGCCTCGACCATTGGAACAGGTGGTCAAATCGTCTGATGCCTTCGAAAAGGCCTACAACAAGGCTCTTACTCTCGAGCTCTCCAAGCGGGCCGCCGCTCAAGTAGAGCAGTCCAAAATCAAGAAGAAGAAAGCCAGTCAGAAAGCTATTAATCGAGATGCCAGATCCCGCCCGAAGATCGAGGAAGGCTTCAACATTCAGCGAGTTGGCCAGCAAGCCAAGTGACCAAACGACATTGAAGGCTATTTATTGCGCCCAATTTAAGACTCGTTGCGAATCTTATCCTTGGCAGTCTCGCACTCGTCTTGAATACGGTTTTTCTCGCTAGAGATCTGCTTGCGAATCGCTTCCGCTTCCTGCATCTCCCCTTTTGAAATAGCATCGCCAAGCTTTTGATTAAGGAATATTTCTCGCTCAGCTGCTTTGGCCCGATATTTTTCGTCGATCTCAGCCAAAGCTTTTTTTTGCTCATCCGTGAGGGGCTTTTCTTGAGGGCTTTCGCTGTTCAGGCGTTCCATAGCTAATTCGTAAGCTGACTTCATAGTTTCTTTCCCTCGCAGAGTTCTCGCGGAATTGCAATCCATCTAGAGCATACCGGCAGCGAGGCAAAGACTGGCATAGGAAGCGGGAAATAGGGTCAGCCATCTAACCGGGAAATTCCATGCCCGGTTGTAGCCGTGGAATAGAAGCGCGAGCAGGGCCAATGATAGGCCGAATAGCGCTGGCGTAGCAGGATCCGAGAAATTGATATGCGTATAGCCGAATTGATCGATAGATTTGAGACAGCTTTGCATCGTCCAGATAATCAGATGAGCGGCGTGATTGAATAGTATCGATATTGGAGCTAAGAAAAACGTCGAGAACGCGAGCGACAGAAAGCCAGAAATTATCGCGAGGGAAGCTAAGGGGAGCATAATTACATTGGCAAACACTCCGAATATAGGTATTGTATTGAAATATATAATACTGAATGCGAAAGACGCAATGAAAGCGGCGAAGCTGATCGCGAGGCTATTGATTATAAAGCGCCCGGCTTTATCGATTGCTTTATGGCTCGCGCGCCATAGGTCCTTGGGCATTGTCGCGAAGGGAGACCATTTTTTACACAGGAGGTTGCCCATAGGAACGCCGTACAAGAGTATGGCGGCTACGGTTCCGTAGGATAGTTGAAATCCGGCGAGGTACAATTGCAAGGGATCGACTGCGAGGCAAATTAGAGCCGAAAGAACCAAAGCGTTGAGCGAGGCCGCTTGCCGCTTGCTTGATAGACAGAGGTAGTAGCAAGCAATCATCAACAACGCCCGCCAAGCGGATGGGGCTCCACCTGTCATCATTACAAACAGGGCTATTAGAGCTAAGTTAGGTATAGGTATCCATTTTCTAGGTATCCGCATTAGCGTAAACAAAGCGTGTCCGCAGGCTGCGATAACGCCAATGTGAAGTCCACTTATGGCGAATAAGTGCATGGCGCCATTTTCTAAAAATAGTTGTTCTTGGTCGTTGGATAGCTCGCTTCTCATCCCCAGCATCATTGCCCGATATGGGCCCGACTCGGTTTCGGATTCACTGAAGCCGAGCTTCAATGCTTGGCTAGCTTTCGATCTAAGCTCGTAAAGCCACTGATCCAAAGAACCGCGTGGCGGATCGATTGAGATTGCCGTAGCGCGAGTAAAGAGAAGCGAGACACCAGAATTTCGGAGATAGGAGGAGAATCCGGTTCCGGTTTCCGATGTATCCAAAGGGGAGAGAACGCCTTTGGCTCTTAGAGTAGAGCCGATTCTTAGGGCCTCTTCGAATCGTTCATCTTTTACGGGCGCTACCGAGAAATAGGTTTCACGATTTTGAACGTGTTCGAGGTGTCGGTTTGCGATGGTGATGCGAGCAATGCCTCGAGCCTTTGAATGAGTGGATTCGTATAGCCGGGAAATTTCCAATTCAAGGGTGGCTTCTCTATCAGGATACTCATGTGGACTGGGAAAACCGTTGTCCGTCTGGGCGATGTAGACGTATCCGGCCAACGCTGACGTCGACAGCAAAGTCGCCGCCCAGAAGGCGAAGCGTCGATTGGCGGTCACAGCCGTAGTGAGCGCGAGAACAATGAGGACTGCGTAGAACCAGGCGTGAATCTCAGAAGGGAAAAGACGGCCTGCTATAATTCCTAAAGCAAAAGGAGCCAGCAGCCATAGCAGCGGAACTCGAGATGGGGAATCAGTGGCCATTAAAAGGAAAATGATTAATGAAAGTCGTCCCACTGATGGGCAAAGGCTGTCGCATGCCTGCTCTTAGGTATCTTGATGCGCCATCGACGGCTTCTTCGATTTCGAGGCCTTTGGCGAGTCCCGCTGTGATGGCCGAGCTTAGAGTGCATCCGCTTCCGTGAGTATCGATACCTAGAATACGAACTTGCTCGTAAGTTTTCAAGGTTCCGTTGGGCATGGCCAGTACGTCGAACAGATTATCACCGGGCAGGTGCCCCCCTTTAATGAGAAAGGCGGCTCGATATTTTTCGGATAAATTTGCGGCCGCAACCTCAAAATCGGCTATGTTTTCCAGTTTTCGCCCAAAAATAATCTCAACTTCGTCTAAATTGGGGGTGACTATGGTCGCAAGCGGCAGGAGCTGGCTTTTGATCAAAGAGATGGCCTCCGGTTGCAAGAGGGTAGCTCCGCTGGAAGCGACCATAACTGGATCGACGACGATGCGCGGCCTTGCCGACAATTTTTGTAGCTCGTGGCAAACGGCGCTTATAATCTCTTCGTTGAATAGCATGCCTGTTTTAACGGCAGCAGGTTTGTAGTACTCATCGACCTGTTTGATCTGCGCAGCGACCTCCTCGGGAGGGAGGGCGTGAATAGCGGAAACGCCATTAGGGTTCTGAGCCGTTACGCAAGTAAGCGCGGTTGTTCCGTACACTTGGTTGGCGGCGAATGTCAGTAGATCGGCTTGAATACCTGCGGCCGCGCCTGAATCCGATCCGGCGATGGAAAGAGCTACGGGAAGCGATTCGGACGGGGTGTTCGACTCCATGAACCATTAGGATGCAGCGATGCTTGCAGCGGATCAATGCTTCGTTTTCATAGTTGGAATCGATAATGAACCGCAGGAAGAGCTCTTTTCGGGTGAAGAGGATTTAGAGATGATGGGGCTTCGCTCGTCGGAAGAGCGAGCGCGCCCTGATTTCGACCAACCTTTGGCGGCGAGGATGCGGCCTCGCAATCTTGGCGAAGTCGTGGGGCAAGCCCACATTTTAGCCGAAGGGAACTTGCTGCCTAAACTCGTAAAATCGAATTTATTTGGCAGCTTGCTTTTTTACGGCCCTCCCGGATGCGGAAAAACCAGTCTCGCGGAAGCCATCGCCAATGAGACGGATAGCCAATTTATAAGGATCAATGCTGTGATGTCCAATGTGGCTGAGCTGCGTCAAATACTTGGCGCTTCAAGACGTAAGAAGACGAAGGATACAGTATTGTTTATTGATGAAATTCATCGATTCAATAAATCCCAACAAGATCTCCTGCTTCCCGATGTTGAAGCAGGGAATGTTCGCTTGATTGGGGCGACTACCCACAATCCCGGATTTTACGTCAACGCCCCTCTTCTTAGTCGCAGCCATTTGTTCCGACTCGAACCTCATTCGGTGGACAATATAGCGAAAGCCCTCGAGCTGGCTCTCGAGGATTCCGAGAGAGGCTTGGGTGATCGGGGTCACTCGGCCACGAAGGAGGCCCTGCGAGGACTGGCTAAATTGAGCGATGGCGATCTGCGCCGAGCTTTCAATGCTCTTGAAGTGGTGGCCTTGGGGCTGAACGTCGGGAAAACCATTGAAGAGGGGGATATCGCGATATTCGCCAGCGAGCGGCAAATCAGGTACGACGCTGACGAGAACGACCATTACGATACTATTTCTGCGTTCATAAAAAGCATGCGCGGGAGTGATCCCGATGCGGCGCTCTATTGGCTAGTCAAGATGCTTGCTGGAGGCGAGGATCCGCGATTTATTGGCAGAAGGCTTATTATCTTCGCATCAGAGGATGTCGGCCTTGCCAATGTCAACGCCTTGCCCCTAGCAACTGCCACCCAGCAAGCTTGCGAGTTCGTAGGGCTCCCAGAATGCGAGATTAATTTGGCCCATTGTGTCGTTTATCTAGCGACTGCGCCCAAGAGCAATGCCTCGTATACCGCTCTAGGCGAAGCTAAACGCTTTCTCGCGGATGAACCGGTCCAAGAAGTGCCTAAGTGGCTGAAAGATAGCGGGGGATCCGCATCGAAACGTTTAGGGAATGCGGATGACTATCTTTACAGCCATGGCCACCCCGAGAATATATCGGGCCAAGAATTTATGCTTGAGCCGAAGACATTCTATTCTCCCAAACGGGTTGGATCGGAAACGGAAATCGCCGAGCGACTTGAACGGTGGAAAGCATTGAAAATTTCGATACAGTCAGGAAAGCGTACCTAGAGTTATGATATTGGATCACATAGATAATTGGAGAAATTATTCACTTGGCCCCGCTTGGGAGAAAGCCTTCGGGTTCTTGGGCGCCCTAGATCCCTCCGCTCCGGAAGAAGAAACGAAAATAGAGGGCGATCGCCTGTTTGCTAGAGTGATGAGCTACCCAACGAGGGACGAAACCAGCTCTAATGCCGTGCTAGAAGCTCACCGGAGGTACGCAGACATACAAATGGCGTTGATAGGGAGCGAACGTATTGCTTGGTACCCGACACCATCGCTCATAACAAAAGTTCCTTATGACGAGAAGAAAGATGTTCAGTTTTTCGATTACGAGCGAGCCGCTGATGTCCAAGTCAGCATGTTTCCGGGAACCTTTGTCTGCTTATTCCCACAGGATGCCCATATGCCTCAGCTGAGGACCAGTAGCGAAGTTGGCAATGTTAAGAAGGTCGTCGTAAAGGTGGACCTGGATTTGCTAACGATGTAGATCGATGTTAGCGGAATGCTGAAGGGAAGCGTATGTCTACCCAACTGGCGTGTTGGCCGCCGGTTAAGCGACTTAAATTTAGTTTTCCCCAAATCCTGAAAATCGAAAAAGGCGCAGCATCGAGCGCTCATTATGTTTGGATGAGGCCACCAGCTCGTAGGATTGAGGCATATTTGCTAGACGACGCGTATTGGTTCCCACTTTGGCTAGTATGAAAGTCGGCCGGTAGATGTCGAAATCAAGACCTTCCAAGGCGTTGTCCTCATAGCCTTGAAGATTGAGCACCAGAAGATCGAAATCCGGTTCAAAATCCGCTCGTTCGAGAATGTTCCGAGCAATGTCAGTAGTTACGTAGGATACGCGTTTGCGCTTTTTCTGGCCGAAAGGGGGTTTCACTGGCTTGCCAGATAACCGCTCTTGAGACTCTTTTCGAATCGTTCGCTTAATGGATGCAGATGGCGGCTTCCCATGAACTTCAATAAACGAGTCCTGAAGCCAGTGGTCGACAACGGCGACGTTTAAGACGCGGCTACTCTTTCGCGTTTTGCGGCATTTGTGAAATAGGTGGGGCCAAGGCTCGATTAGAAGCCCTTTCCAACCCAAAACCTTCTCCAAATACAGGGTAAAGCTATCCTTTCCTCCATCCTTCGCTCCGAATTCGACAAATGTCCCATTGGGGCGATTAAAGAAAGGTAGTATTTGAGCTTTGTGAGAGGGCGAGCTCAGCGCGCCCAGGGAAAATAGGCTGCGAATACCCCCGCGAACAGGCGATTTTGACTGAGTTATAGGTTGGTCCACTGAGTGAGTCGTACACTAGGTGAAACGGCATCCTATCCCGGCAGTTTAGGGATATCGGTCCGGGCCCGTGAATTGCCCGATTTCGAAGGAGTGAGCGGCTAAGGGACTCGGGAAGAAGGTAAATTAATTATGAGCTGAGTTGCCTAGTGGATACCATTATGTCATGAAAGTGCCCCATCCCGATGGACGGAGGGCTCCTGTTTTCGTATACTCGCGGCGTTTTAATCGAGAAAAGCGATGAGAGTGAATTTTGTAAAAGTAGCGGCAATGATTGGCCTGGCGAGCAGCCTGAGTGTCTCGAGCTGGGGAATCATTACCAATGGAACCGTAAACATGAACGAAACGGGTCAACTCGATGGGATTGCCTTCAACGTAGACTTCGGTTCGGCCGAAGTGTCCAATCTCAGTTCGGGCGGACTTCGTTTTAATCGGCTTCAGACGGGTATTGGGGGAACGCAGATAACCACTGAAAACCTGGCGATCACGGGCCAGAGCGAGTTGAGCTTCGATTGGAGCGCCGACGATAATTCTTGGTACAGGGACCGGGCGTTTTACCAGATCGACGATTTGGACTTGGAAGCCATTATGCTCCATGATGGAACAGGGAAGGGCTCGGCAAACGGTTCGGTTATTCGGCTGTTGGAGCCCGGTAATTATCAGTTGATCGTAAGCACCTATTACAATTTCGATGAAGGCGATTACGATATAGGCACCTACGATTTCACGCTGAGCAACCTGCGCGTTACTGGCGTGCCTGATTCACCTCTAGGAATTTTGGGAATTGCCTCGATTCTCGGCATAATTGGTGTCCACCGCCGTTTTCGCGCAAAGAAGAGTTAATTCTCGAATTTGAACTTTCATTAATCGCAGTTAATATTTTCCAAGCAACAGTGCGGTTCGCGGCCTAAGGCCGCGGGCCGCTCTGCTTTTTTGAAGTACGCTTGCTTCGGTAACGCGACCCGTCACCATACTCAATCGATGAACACTCCGCTTGTTATGACTGTTATCGGGCCTGACCGCCCGGGCTTAGTTGATTCCGTCGCTTCATTGGTAGAGGAGCATGGTGGAAACTGGCTGGAAAGCCGCATGTGCCACTTAGGCGGGCAATTCGCGGGCCTACTGCAAGTCGAGATTCCGGAAGCCAAGCGTGAGGCGCTGCAGGCTTCGCTAATGGATTTGGGAGCCGGAACGTTGGAAATCGTTATTCACGAAAGCGGCTTGGATTCAGACGATAAGTGCGCGGAAGTGGCGATAGTGGAGATTGTGGGTCAGGATCGTCCGGGAATCGTTCGTCACATTTCCCATGCCTTCGTTAGCAAGGAGGTCAACGTGGAAGAGCTATCAACCACCCGCTACAGCGCCCCCATGTCGGGAGAGACGCTTTTTGAGGCCAGGGCCAGAGTTTGCCTGCCGGGATCTTGCGATCCGGATACGCTGCGAGAGGAGCTGGAGTCAATCGCGGCCGACCTTCAGGTCGATTTTAGCTACGAGGCTGTGCCCACTTGAAAGCTGTTTTTTTTCCGCATCAAGCTCCTATGACACAGGAAAGGCTTTGCAAGCAGTGTAATCGCCTCCATAGTCTTTTCTAGTTCTTAACAAGCGCATCAGGAGTGGCCGCTATGCGAATGGCAGCCTGCCAACCGAGTTCTTTAGGATCTACGGTGGATTCGATCTTCGGATCGGATGAGCATCTAGGAAAACCACAGAGTTTCCTCGGATGAAAAAACCTACTACCTTGGCCTGGCCTTTTATTGGGCAGGATTCAGGAGGCAAGCTCCCGACGCGTCGATCGCCAGAAATAAATAAAGACCGACACGTACCAATGGATAAAATACACGGATTGCCTCTTCGGATATCAACAGATAATCCGAATCATCACTTATGGAACAACAACGGCGTTTGGTGGCTCCACTACACTGTCTATCCGACGCCTCACACAGCGGAAAGGATCCGGAAGAGCCTCAGAACGCGATCTCTGGAGGAGGCTCGAAATCGCAGGGATCTCTATTTTCACAATTTGAGAAAGTTGACTGAACCCGTGTGCGCATAGCTTCGCAATCCGGATCGAAATCCCTGATGAATTGGAGGGTGGCGATTTCACCTCATGACTCCCTTAGGTAAAGTTTGTTGGTTAGGAAAGTGGATCTATCGTCGTAATATTGTTTTGGATCGCCTACACTGGACTCATGTTACGCTTCATTCCACTTTTGTGTTTTTCTGTCGCTGCTTCTATCGCCAGTGGATTTGCCGGGGAGCCCCCGCTGGATGTCGAGTACATCGATGGCGAGCATGTGTACATCAAGAATCCTCATTGGCACGAGAAAGAAGAAGGGCAGTGGCTTTTTACGTTTCGCTTAGAAGCTTCCGCCGAGCGTTTAGTTCGGCCCGTTGCCCACTTGCATCTCTACCATAAAGAAGAGACCGAAGAGGAGGAGCGAATCGTTTGGGAGGAGACTGGAATAGTTTGGAGACGAAAGTTCGACCGAAGCTATGGTAG
This sequence comes from Opitutaceae bacterium, assembly GCA_002694885.1. Taxonomy (GTDB): domain Bacteria; phylum Verrucomicrobiota; class Verrucomicrobiia; order Opitutales; family Opitutaceae; genus Pelagisphaera. The sequence continues at coordinate 92,047 of NZNM01000072.1, forward strand.
CCGCAAGGCGAGTTTCGTACGCATATTCATCGATTCTCTGCCATGAGATCTAGACTCGTTGACGGTCGAGTTCAAGAATGAGCCTCCTGCTTCGAGCTAGCCTTGCCTACTAGGTTAGCGGGAACCGGCGATGATTGCCTTACTGCGGGGAAAGAGGATTCCATTTCAGATTTTGGTGAGCGGCTATATTTAAGTCATTAATGGCTATTGATTTTGGGAAGCTCATCGCTAGAGTTTCCGATTATGCGCGTATTCATTCCCTGTGAATCGTTAGCCACGGAAACTCGAGTGGCACTTATACCAGAGTCGGTCCAAAAGCTTGCTAAGATGGGAGTGTCGGTCGTCGTCGAAAGCGGAGCCGGACTGAATAGCAATTTTCTGGATACCGATTACGAAACGGCTGGAGCCGATATTTCGGATGATCGGATCGGAGAATTGGGCAAAGCCGATCTAGTCGCTCGAGTTCGCAAACCACCGCAAGAGGAGATATCCGCCTTAAAGCGTGGCGCATTCCACATTAGCTTTTTGGATCCCTTTAATGAAACGGAGCTGATCGATTCGATGGCTGCTGCTGGTGTGACCACGGTGAGCATGGAAATGATTCCCCGAACGACGCTTGCCCAGAAAATGGATGCCCTGAGTTCTCAAGCGAATTTGGCTGGCTATTTCGCGGTCATCAAAGGGGCAGACCGATTGAATCGAATTTTGCCTATGATGATGACCCCAGCTGGGACCATATCGCCCTCGCGGGTATTCGTTATCGGGGTGGGTGTTGCCGGTTTGCAGGCCATCGCTACGGCGAAGCGATTGGGGGCGCGAGTAGAAGCATTCGATACGCGCCCAGTGGTTGAAGAGCAGGTCAAGTCGCTGGGAGCGAAGTTCGTCAAGATTGATTTGGGCGATACCGGGCAAACGGATCAAGGCTATGCCAAGGAGCTGACTCCCGAACAAATCAGGAGACAGCAGGAAGGTATGGCGAAAATTTGCGCTCAGTCCGACATCGTGATTACGACCGCTAAACTATTTGGTCGGCCAGCCCCGAAAATTGTTTCCCAAGAAATGGTACAGGGGATGAGATTCGGATCGGTTCTTGTGGATTTGGCTGTGGAATCTGGAGGCAATGTTGTCGGGTCGAAATTGAATGAGGAAGTTCAGATCGAGAACGGTCCTAAAATCATCGGTATTGGCGCCTTGGAGGATCGGGTTGCCGTGCATGCCAGCCAAATGTTCTCTGCCAATATCTTCAATTTCGTTGAGCATTTTTGGAACGAAGAACAAAAGACGATCAATTGCGACTTGGATGACGAGATTCTAGGCGGATGCGTCGTCACTCATGGAGGAGCGATCGTACACGAGAGATTAAATAAGAGCTGAGCCTTGTTTAGCTCCGAATAATCGATGCAGCCCTCAATAGATAATTTATGGATTTAGTACTCTTATTTTTCATTTTCGTGCTTGCCGCCTTCTTGGGCTTGGAGCTCATTTCCAAAGTGCCGTCGCAGTTGCACACCCCATTGATGTCGGGGTCGAACGCGATATCGGGCATCACTATCGTCGGGGCGATCGTGGCGACCGGGGCTAATGAAGATGGAACGACGGGAATGATTCTTGGCCTTCTGGCCCTCATCTTCGCTACGATAAATGTAGTTGGCGGTTATCTGGTGACGGATCGGATGCTCCAGATGTTCAAAAAGAAAGGCAAATAGAGCGCGATGGAATTCGATAGCATCATCAATTTAGCGTACGTAATCGCCGCGACCCTTTTCGTCTTCGGCATAAAAATGCTCGGCTCTGCCGAGACTGCCAGACGCGGCAACATGGTATCCGGGATCGGGATGCTCATAGCCGTGGTTGTGACATTACTGGATCGCGAGATTCTAGACTATAAGTGGATCGTGGCCGGTTTGATCATTGGCGCATTGATAGGCGGTATTGCTGCCAGAGTCGTTAAAATGACCTCTATGCCGGAGCTCGTAGCTCTATTCAATGGATTTGGCGGCTTTGCGAGCTTACTGGTTGCCTGGGCCGAGCTCGAAAAGATCGAATCGCTCGGCTGGCAGCTTTACACGGGGCAAATGGGGACTCCCGCTCAATTCAGTTCCTTTGTTATCTACTTGGCCATGCTTATCGGCGGTGTGACTTTTACGGGTAGCTTGTACGCCTATGGAAAGCTTTCAGGGAGGGTCTCAGGACGAGCCTTGGTTTTCGGCGGACAAAAGTTTCTGAATATATTACTGCTTGTCGCCATTCTTGGAATAGGGGTTGTGTTTACCTGGGGTGAAAATCTGGATACGGCTTCATCGCTATTTGTTATAGGCGTTTGTCTGGCATTGATATTCGGCGTAATGGGAGTGATGCCAATCGGAGGCGGCGATATGCCAGTAGTTATCTCCTTGCTCAACAGTTGCTCGGGCTTGGCCGCTTCGGCCGCCGGATTCGTCATCGGAAACAATGTTCTGATTGTCGCGGGATGTCTAGTTGGAGCAAGCGGACTCATACTTACCGTGATCATGTGTAAGGCCATGAATCGATCGTTGGGCAACGTGCTATTCAGCGGATTTGGAGCGGCAAGCCAAAGTTCGGGTGACGATGATGATCGGGAGCCGAAAGCGATTAGCGCCGAGGATGCTTATTATGTTATGGAGGCCGCTAGTTCCGTAGTATTTATTCCTGGATACGGGATGGCAGTCGCCCAGGCCCAGCATGTGGTTAAGGAATTGGCAGAGCTTCTGGAAGAGAATGGAGCCGAAGTGAACTTTGCCATCCACCCGGTGGCGGGGCGAATGCCCGGCCATATGAATGTACTTCTAGCAGAGGCTGACGTCCCTTATGAGCAGCTAGTGGAGATGGACAACATCAATCCCATTATGCCGACCGTGGATGTGGCTGTCGTAATTGGGGCCAATGATGTAGTGAATCCAGCTGCCGCGAACGATGAAAGCAGCCCGATTTACGGCATGCCGATCATCGAAGCCCACAATGCCAAAACCGTATTTATTCTCAAGCGAGGACAAGGAAAAGGCTTCTCAGGGCTAGTGAACAAGCTCTTCGTTATGGATAACTCCCGAATGATCTACGGCGACGCCAAAGCCACCATTTCGGCTATGGTTAACGAACTTAAGGGTTAATAATATTGCAGCCTTTTTATTTTGGAATAACGGGGAACTCCCAGGTCCTATTTGAAGACTCAATTACTCGAAATGGTGGCGGGTCTTGACATTCGATTACAATCGTAGTCAATTGGGGCTGCTATCTCACCTGTGATGAATACCCCTAAAATATCAGACTCCGAATGGGAAGTTATGAAGGCTGTTTGGGACCACGAGCCCCTGACTGCCGTTGAGGTTTTGAAGCACTTGCCACATGACCAATGGAAGCAAAAGACGGTAAACACCTTCCTGACCCGATTGGAGACAAAGGGAGTGATTCGGGCTGAAAGAGTTGGGAGGGCGAATGTATTCCGTTCTCTCATGAGCGAAAAGCAGTGTCGAGGAATTGAGGGAAGCCAGTTTCTGAAAAAGGTATTCAGGGGAGAGGTGGCTCCACTGATGCTGCATTTTATCGAGAACGAGGACCTGTCAGAGAACGATATCGCGGAATTGAAGCAAATGCTCGAAAAGAGGGACCGTCCCGATGGCTGATATTTTCTGGGCATACTGGGATGTTTCTATCCGTTTTGGTCTGCTAGCCTTGCTCCTGCTGGCCTTAAGCCCCTTGCTTAAGCGGGTGATTGGGCCTAGGTTGCTGTGCTGGGCTTGGGCGGCGCTCATCCTGCGACTCGCTTTACCCATTTCGTTGCCTTTTAGCGGAAGCATATTCAACGCCCATGAAGGATTGCATCCATCGGCATGGACTGAAGCAATACGTAAGGGTGTGGTGAATACAGGGTTAGGCGAAACTGTACTGCCAATATTCAGAGACGAGGACGCTAAAGTATGGGAAGCCAGCGTTTCTTTTTCGTGGGAGACGCTTATGATGGCGCTTTGGCTTTTGGGATTGGCAGCAATGTCTTTGAGATTAGGGGGCCATGTTTTTTAATTGAGGAGGTTCTTTCGCAAAGCCCAAAGATGCGAGAGCGGCCCAGTCCACAGAAGTTTTAAGGACGTCATCAAGAGATATGGCGTGTACGCGAACGTGCCATTGATGATTTCCGATGAAATCAAGTCGCCTGGCATCGCTGGCGTCTTTAACCCGAGAGTTATCTTGCCGAGAAGTTGTGTGGAGAAGCTGAATGAGCGGGAGTTGAGATGCGTCCTCATGCATGAGCTTGTTCACTATCGCAGAGGGGACCTGTTTTTGCACCATGCCCTGCTACTGATCTGCTATCTACATTGGTACAATCCGGTGGTATGGTTGGCGCTTCGCCAGTTCACCAAAGAAATGGAGAAAGCGTGCGATCTAGAGGTTGTCGACAGCTTTTGTTCAGGTTCGCCGACGGATTACGGATACACTTTAATAAAGGTGCTGCGTCTCGCGAAGGAAGGGGCCGCCGAGCCGGTAGGCGCTCTGGCGTTGCTGGGCAGCAGGTATTGCGGCAGCTTAAAGGAACGGATTGAACTTATCGTGAAGCCGAGAACGAAACGCCCGCTCTTAACGGGATTAGGATTGTCGGTTTTTATGGGCTCCTTCTTCTTTGCCTTGACTGGAGAGGTCAGTCCTCGTGCGGAATCGGAGAGGCTGGTTCGGTTGACCAGATTGGCCGCCCCCTTTGTCGATGAAGGTGTCGTTGATCTGAAGAGCCTTGGTTACGAAGGAGAAATCGCCCGGAATATTCCCTTTTCCCAAGAACAAACTGATTGGATACAGATTCTCGAAGCGTCAAATTATGCAGGAATGCAGTTGAGAATTAGAGCCAAAGTTGAGTTTCTGGAAGGTAAAGGAGCATTCGATCTTTGGGCCAATTTAGACGATGTCCAAAGTCGGGCGATTGATTCGCAGTCCACTCGAGTCGCGAGCTCATCGGATATCAGAGAATCCAGTGTGGTGATTGACGTGCCTAGCAGCTTCGAAATTGAGTTTCGGGCTTCGGTCCTTGGGTGGCGTGACCGCATCGCTTGAATCGCTGGATATCGAAATCATCGATGATGCTTGGAAGAGCGGATCCTCCCCACTGTAGTCGAAAAACGGTTACAAAGATCGAACGAATTTTAGCAATTCGCGACGTTGTTCCCTCGGCATTTTCATAAATGCCTGCTTGCTCGACTCCGCTTCCCCCCCGTGCCAGAGTATCGCTTCTTCAATATTGCGAGCTCGGCCATCGTGAAGCAGCCGAGAGTGCCCGTTTACAGTAGGAATAAGGCCAATTCCCCATAAGGGAGGAGTCCGCCACTCCTCTCCGTTGGCCTCAAAGTCCGGTCTCTTGTCGGCTAATCCGTCTCCCATGTCGTGGAGGAGCAGATCTGTATAAGGATAGATTGTTTGGCCGGCCAAAGCTTGTATGGAGTAATCCTCTCGCGTCTGAAACTGGGGCGTGTGGCAACTGGAACATTTAGCTACCTCGAAAAGCTCCTTGCCTGATTCGTAGGATTCGAGATTCTTGAATCGTGAAGCGGGCGGGGCGAGCGTTTTCAAATAGAAGACCACATCCTCCAAATCGCGACTTTCTATCTCTGGACTCCCGCCGCTGGGAAAGGCGATTGGATCCAAATGCTTAGGTGAATGATTCTCGTCGGGAAAGATAGGCGAAGTGATGCCTATGTCTCCTTGAAAAGCTCCTGCTGTTTGGTCAATCAATGTTGCTTTGTTCGCTTTCCAGCCGTACTTACCAATTGAATACGATTCCCTGCTAGGGCTCCATACGCGGTTGACCCGTCCCGATACCCCATCGCCGTCCCAGTCATCTGGGTCCGCTTGAGCTAAAATAGCTTCGTCGGTAATGGCGTCGAGCAAGCCCAAACCATAAACCGCAGAGGCTACGCGAGCCGACTTCAGCAGTCTCCCTGGAGCTCCGTAGCCCCAATTATCCATTTTGATTGCCGGCTTAAGCAAACTAAAGGAAGTCCCGTCCGGGTAGCTTCCGTTGATATGTTCGTATTCAATAGATACGCGCGCCTCTGGCTTAGCGTTTGGAAGGGATCTAACGCTGATTTGATTTCCGTAAATCGGGTGCGGTTTAGGGGCTCCTTTGGTATCCTTTCCAGGCAAACTGACACGGACTAGAAAGCCGTCCGGAACTTCGCCGAGATTGGGTGGCTCCCCTCTACCGTCCTTGAGATGGCATGACGAGCAAGATCGCGTGTTAAATAAGGGGCCCAACCCGTCTCGCCCATCGACAACTGATGAAGCATTCACCCAATTTGTGTTGAAAAGAGTGTCTCCCGAGAAGAAGCGGGCGAAGTCCCTAGGGTTGAGATTCTCAGCAGGTAAAGTGAATGCTTCGCGCGAGGCGTCGAATACTGTGGTTTCCCCACCGGGCAGTCGGTAGTCAGCTAGAGCACTGGCAAGTGAAGTGGCCAAGACCCACCAGGCGATGCATTTGCTGATCATCGAAGCCGAGTATTCAGCTCCATGAACTCCTCGGCATCGGACATGGAATAGACAAACTCCCACAAAGCCGCAATCGCCTGATCAATAGTCTCTCGACCTTTGGAATCGGTGGGGGCAACAATAACCTGGTCAAATGGCTTGGGAATCGCTTCGATATGCATTATCGCAGATCGAAACTGCGTTTCCATTCGACCAGCTAGTTCCTTGTCGGCAGAGGCGATGATATCTATAATCCCTTTTCCATCGATAACGATCTTGCCTGACTTGCTGGTAAATTTTCCGAACAAGATGGATTCTAGCCCCTCCATATTGGCGACCAGATCATTGCGAGTGGTGTCGCTGAAACAGGAGTGTTCATCTTCTTGGGATCCGCTCCGAATTGCTGCAGCGAGGCGTTCGCTCGCGATTTCCCTTCCAGCCATTGAGGCGATTCCGGTCATGATCGAACGAATGATCCGAGAAGGACGCCGGATGAAAAATTCCCCGCTTCCTCCATCATAGTTCGCTGGATTCCACTCCTCCGAAACGGTCACGAGGTGACTCCGCAGCACTTCTGTAGCGGTAATTAGATAAGCCATTCGCCGGTCCGCATTTTTCGCTGTCGTAAAATCTGTCCATGGACGGTTACCGGGGCCATCGGGATTGAAATCCTGCCCCCAAAGAAGGAATTCGATAGCGTGCCAGCCTGTCGAGACATTCGCCTCGCCTCCCTGTTCATTCAGCTTTGGAAGGTAGATACTATTTATTTTCGGGTAGCGATCAGGCTGATTGATGATTCCAGAATTGGGATCGTTGCGAGTGTAATCGATGTAGCTTTCGTCAACAGGCCAGGCGTTGATCAGTATCTCCAATCCAAGCTCGTCAATTGGCGTTTCCGAAAATCGGAAACACTCTGTCTTTCCATAGCTCTTGCGGGCTTCGATCCACAGGTCCTTGGCGTTTTGCAAAGTCTCGGGCCCCGGATCTTTGCGAAAATGATACACAGCCATATTGAATCGCACGACATCGCGAACGGCGTCCGCATACATCGCCCAAGCGATATCGGTGTAATTCGAGAGAGCCCGAAACGCTACCTCGTTGGAGTATTTCTGTCCCTCCGGAGTTGGGGGAAAGGGCTCGAAATCCGACAGGGCTGGGTTAGCTAAGGCCAGGCCAAGGGCTATCGTACAAATGTTCAGGAAGCGCATGTCTGTTTGAAAAAGCGACTCCAGATAGCGACATCAAGAGCGAAGAATTCCCTCAAAGTGATTGTAACAAAATTGCCTCATGGACGTGAAGAATGCGACCAAGCGGTTGATTTGGCAACAACGAAAATTGGATGCTCTTTTAGGACTCTGAAAATCCTTAAGAGACCGTTCCCATTTAGGCATATCTGAGCCCACTTACAGCGTGACTTTTCATATAGTATCAAGGTTACGGATACGTTAAAATAATACGATTGTATGTCGGCAGTGTTAAGCTCAAGTGAACTCAATATTGAAAATTGGCATTAGTTAGGCTTTCGCGACCTGTCGATTCGTTCACTTCGTCCGATTCAACTGTGTTTGTATCAATATCCATGATGCTAGTTGCGGAATCCAACGCGATTGGAGGCCTGGGCTGCCTGTGTTCGGCATTCTCAGCAACTCCAAACAGTTTCAAAAGTAAAATCAAATAATCGTTTGTTTATGAAACCTTCATCCTTCATCCGTTACACGGGAATTGCATGGCTAGTCTGTTCAGCCCCTCTTCTATATGCTGATACCTCGCCGAGTACGACAGTCGACCCCTACATCGAGTAGCATCTGCCAGGCGTTCTAGTAGAGAGCATTTTGACTGTAGACGATGGGACGATTCCTGACTCTGATGGAGGAACGACACGCTTGGTTGGGATCCCAGATGGTATAGGCGTCATCGACGGTGCCGATCTGGCGCCTGCAGAGCCGGATTTCTTTTATTTGCTAGTGAACCACGAATTGAATTCCACCCAAGGCGTTGCGAGAGATCATGGCGAGATGGGCGCATTCGTCTCTAAATGGTGGTCGAGTTAACCAAACTGAGCCATGGCTTTCGTTAGTCTGGACGTATTGATAATGTGGTTAATGTTGTATAGTATGTCAATGTTGG